>JBKOUV010000274.1:0-17596 GCA_046723555.1 Actinomycetota bacterium
CGAAGGCGGGACGCTAGACGGAGGAACTGTCATCAACCTGTACGTGGGCAATCTGCCTTTCTCCACCACTTCAGACGAGCTCGCCGCACTGTTCGGCCGGGTCGGGACGGTCACCTCCGCGCAGGTCATCACCGACCGCGAAACCGGGCGCTCCCGCGGGTTCGGTTTCGTCGAGATGAGCGATGAGGACGCGCGCAAAGCGATCGACGAGCTGACCGGCGTCGATATGGGCGGCCGGTCGCTCACCGTGAACGAAGCTCGACCCCGCGCTCCGCGCAACAACAACCGCGACCGGCGCTACTGAAGCGGGTTGGTGATCGCGCCCGTCTCGGCCCCTTGGACCAGGCGGGCGTACTTGGCGAGCACGCCGGTGGTGTAGCGCGGCGGGTTCGGCTTCCAGCCGTCGCCGCGGGCCCGTAGCTCGTCGGCGTCGACGAGCAGGTCGATCGACTTGGTCGGCACGTCAATGCGGATGCGGTCGCCGTCGCGGACGAACGCGATCGCCCCGCCGTCGACGGCTTCGGGGGCGACGTGGCCGATGCACAGCCCCCACGTGCCGCCGGAGAACCGCCCATCGGTGACCAGGGCACAGTCGGCGCCCCGACCGGCGCCCTTCATCGCCCCGGTGACCGCCAGCATCTCCCGCATCCCCGGTCCGCCCTTGGGTCCCTCGTAACGGATCACGACCACCGTGCCCGGCAAGACGTCGCCGACGAGGATCGCCGCCATCGCCCCGTCCTCGCCGTCGAACACGCGGGCGGGACCTTCGAACGTGAGCTGCTCACCCGTGAGGCCGGCGACCTTCACGACGGCGCCCTTCTCGGCCAGCGACCCGGTGAGGATGTTGATCCCGCCCTCGGCGTGGATCGGGGCGTCGAGCGGGTGGACCACGACACCGTCAGGTGACGGAGGTGCGACCTCGGCGAGGTTCTCCGCCATCGTCCGGCCGGTGACGGTGAGCGTGTCCCCGTGGAGCAGCCCTTCGTCGAGGAGCATCTTCAGCACCACCGGCACGCCCCCGACGCCGTCGAGGTCGATCATGTGGAACTTGCCGGCCGGTCGCATGTCGGCCAGGTGGGGTACCCGCGCCGCGATCCAGTTGAAGTCGTCGAGGTCGAGGGCGACCCCCGCCTCGTTGGCGATGGCGAGGAGGTGGAGGACGGCGTTCGTCGAGCCCCCGAGCGCGGACGTCAGCGCGATCGCGTTCTCGAACGCCGGCTTGGTCATGATCATCCGCGACGTGATCCCGAGCTCGAGCATCCGCACGACGGCTTCACCCGCGGCGTGGGCGTCGGCGTGGCGGCGAGGGTCGACGGCGGCCGGTGACGCCGAGCCGGGGAGGCTCATCCCGATCGCCTCGCCGATCGAGCTCATCGTGTTGGCGGTGAACATCCCGCCGCAGGCGCCCTCACCGGGGCAGGCGTGGCGTTCGATCTCGCCGAGCTGCGCCTCGGTGATCTTGCCGGCGGCGCAGGCGCCGACGGCTTCGAGGACGCTGACGACGTCGATCGACCCGCCTTCCCACTCTCCGGGCAGGATCGAACCGTTGTAGACGAGCACGCTCGCCACGTCGAGACGGGCGGCGGCCATCAGCATCGCCGGCATGCTCTTGTCGCACCCGGCCATGCCGACGAACCCGTCGAGGCGCTCGGCGTGCATCACCGCTTCCACCGAGTCGCAGCTGATCTCCCGGCTGACCAGCGAGGCCCGCATCCCCTCGTGGCCCATCGAGATCGCGTCCGACACGGTGATCGTGCCGAACTCCATCGGGAACCCACCCGCGGCCCGCACGCCGCGCTTGACGTGCTCGGCGAGCGTGCGCAGCGTCATGTTGCAGGGCGTCACCTCGTTCCACGAGTTGGCGATGCCGATCTGCGGCTTCTCCCAGTCGTCGTCGGTCATCCCGACGGCGCGGAGCATCGCCCGGGCGCCGGCCCGCTGGATGCCGTCGGTGACCTCCCGGGACCGGGGCTTGACGTCAACAGGCTGATCGGAGCTCATGGACCGAGGGTAGGCCCACCACTCAACCGTTCGTGCATCTACGTTGCGTGCCAGAGCACACCAGGTAGATGCCCGAACGCGGGCTCATGACTGGTTCTCACCTTTCTCGGGGGGCCATCTGACGTCGGCGGCGCACGCTGAGGGCAATGACCAGCATGTTCGATCCGCTGCTGAGCGGCTCCCGCCCGGCGGGCCCGCCACTTGCCCCCCCCACGCATGAAACGCCGACGACCCCTCCGACGTCTGAATCTGTCGCCCCCACTGCCCCCACCTCCCCACCCACGCCCGGGTACCCCCCGCCCGGGCGGCCCCCGTCGGCGCCCCATACCGCGCCGATGTCACCGGAGGAGCGCCCCCACGCCCCCCGGCGCAACCGGTTGGCGGCGGCGGCCGCACTCGCGCTGGCCGCCGTCGCCGCCGGTGCGGGTGGTGGGTACCTCGCCGGACGGACCACCGACGATTCCGCCGAGCCTCCCACCTCGACGCAGGCGGTCGAAGCGAACATGCCGCAGCCCACCGGCGCGCTCAACGTGGCGTCGGTCATCGATGCGGTCGAGCCGTCGACGGTGTCGATCACGACCCACATCGTCCAACAGCAAGGTCCGTTCCAGGTCGAAGGCGAGGCCGCCGGGACCGGCATCATCGTCGACAACGAGGGTCACATCCTCACCAACGCTCACGTCGTCGCCGACGCCACCGAGGTGAAGGTCGCGGTGAACGGTGAGGAGCGTTCGGCGACCGTCGTCGGCGCCGACCCCGCCCACGACATCGCCGTCCTCAAGCTCGACGATCCGTCGGGTATCCACCCGGCCAAGCTCGGTTCGTCCGCCGACGTCGCCGTCGGCGATCAGGTCGTCGCGATCGGCAACGCCCTGGCCCTCGAAGGCGGCCCCACCGTGACGGAGGGGATCATCTCGGCGCTGAACCGCTCGATCGACACCGAGTCGAGCCGGCTCACCGGCCTAATCCAGACCGACGCCGCGATCAGCTCGGGCAACTCGGGCGGCCCGCTGGTGAACGCCGCCGGCGAGGTGATCGGCGTCAACACCGCGGTGGCCTCCAGCGGCGGCGGCGTCCAGGCCTCCAACATCGGCTTCGTCATCCCGATCGACGCCGCGATGGAGATCGCCCAGCAGTACATGTGAGGTTCTCCGTGAGTACGGTGGCCCCGGAGGTCACCGGTATGACTCACGATCTGGTCATCCGCGCCGGGCGCGTCGTCGACGGGTCCGGCGCGGCGTCGCGTACCGCCGACGTCGCCGTCGACGGCGCTCTGATCACCGCCGTGGGGCGGGTCAGCGAGTCCGGCCGCCGGGAGGTGGACGCCGACGGCGCCCTGGTCACGCCGGGCTTCGTCGATATCCACACCCACTACGACGGTCAGGCCACGTGGGACGACCAGCTCGCCCCGTCCAGCTGGCACGGGGTGACGACGGTCGTGATGGGGAACTGCGGCGTCGGCTTCGCACCCGTCCGCCCCGCCGATCACCAGCGCCTGATCGAGCTGATGGAAGGTGTCGAGGACATCCCCGGCTCCGCTCTGCACGAGGGCTTGAGCTGGGAGTGGGAGACGTTCCCCGAGTATCTCGACGCGCTGGACGCCCGGCCGCGTGACGTCGACCTCGGTGCCCAGGTGCCCCACGGGGCGCTGCGGCTGCACGTGATGGGCGAGCGGGGCGCCAAGCGCGAAGCGGCCACTCCGGACGACATCGCGGCGATGGCCGACCTCGCCCGCGACGCGGTCGCCGCCGGCGCCCTCGGGTTCACGACGTCCCGCACGCTCAATCACCGCAGCAGCCGTGGGGAGCTGACGCCGACCCTCACCGCCGCGGCGGACGAGCTGGTCGGGATCGCCGAGGCGTTGGGCTCGATCCGGGCCGGGGTCCTCCAGGTGGTCAGCGACTTCATCGACCTCGACCGGGAGTTCGACACGCTGCGCCTGATGGCCGCGCGGTCCGGCCGACCGATCTCGATCTCGGTGGCCCAGAGCCCCCTGCGCCCGGACGACTGGAAGGTGCTGCTCGACCGCATGGCCGAGTCCACCGCGGCCGGCGTCACGATGCGCGGCCAGGTCGGAGCCCGCGCCGTCGGCCTGCTGCTCGGGTTCGAGGCCACCCTCAACCCGTTCATGCTGGCACCGGCATGGGAGGAACTCCGCGACCTCCCCGCCGCCGTACGGTCGGCGCAACTGCGTCGCGAGGAGGTCCGCCGCGCGCTCGTCGACCAGATGACGATCGACCGCGAGAGCACTCTCATCGGCTCCCGGCTCATCGGCAAGTTCGACCTGATGTTCCGGCTCGGAGACCCGCCTGAGTACGAGCCCGATCCGTCGACGTCCATCGCCGCCATCGCCGCCCGCGACGGGCGCCCACCGGCCGACGTCGCCTACGACGTGATGCTCGAGAACGACGGAAGAGGGCTCCTGTACCTGCCCACGCTGAACTTCGTCAACGGATCGCTCGACTCCGTCGGCCAGCAGCTCTCCCACCCCGCCGCCGTCGCCGGTCTGTCCGACGGCGGCGCCCACGTCGGCACGATCTGCGACGTCAGCTTCCCGACGACGCTGTTGCAGTGGTGGGGCCGCGACCGGCCGGCGGGGCGGTTGCCGGTCGAGCTGCTCGTGCACAAGCAGACCCGCGCCACCGCCGAGACGGTCGGCCTGCTCGATCGTGGACTGCTCGCACCCGGATACCGCGCCGACGTCAACGTGATCGACTTCGACAACCTCCGGTTGCGGGCACCGGAGATCCACCACGACCTACCCGCCGGCGGCCGGCGGCTGCTCCAGCGCGCCGAGGGCTACCGGCACACGTTCGTCGCCGGCACCGAGATCCGGACCGACGGTGAGTCGACCGGCGCCACGCCGGGCCGGCTCATTCGCGGCGCCCAGGCCGACGCCCGCTGACTACGCGCCGAGGAACCGATCGATCTCGCCGAGGAACATCGGCCACGCCGGTTCGAAGTCGGTGAGGATGTGGTTGCGGCTCGGCAGCGGCACGAGGCGACAGCCGGGGATCAGCGCGGCCAGTTCCTTCGCCGACGAGAGCGGCACCCGGCACTCGTCGCGGGAGTGCAGCATCAGCGTCGGACAGCGGACCTGGGCGGCGTACCCGGTCACGTCGATGCGGGAGAACGTCTGCAGGAACCGCACCGCGTTGGCGGGCGAGGTCGTCCGCCGCTGCAGGTCGTTGAACGCCTCCCACTGCTCCCGCGTGCCGTCCGGGAGGAACTGCGACGTGAAGACCTGGCGGAACGACGGCTCGTCGCGGCCCCACCCGATCCGGGCCAACTCGAGGTCGAGCGCGGCCTCCCGCCGCTGCTCCTCGGTGGTCGCCCGGGTGAGCCGGCCGCGGCCGTAGGCGCCGGCGAGGATGAGGCGCTCGACCCGGTCCGGATGCTGGGCCGCGAACGCCACGGCGACGGCGGCCCCCTGCGACACACCGAGGAGCGGGAACGTCCCCAGGCCGGCGGCGTCGACGACCAACTCCAGGTCGTCCACCCAGTCGTCGAAGTTGAAGCGGTCGACGTTCCAGTCCGACAGACCGCAGCCGCGTTCGTCGTAGCGCAGCAGCGTCCGGCCGGCGGCGAGTCCCTCCAGCCAGTGCCGCCACACCGGGCTCTCGATGTCGTAGTCGAGGTGGGTCATCCAGTTGGCGGCCTTGACGAGCACTGGTCCCGACCCCATCACGGCGTAGGCGATGCGAGCCCCGTCGGACGCGGTGCAGAAGCTGATCGACTGGTGCAGCGGCGGCCGGTCGGCGTCGACGATCTGCGGTGTGGATGCGTTGCGCTCGGCCACCGGCGCGACGAACTGGTAGCCGCGCCCGAAGACCGTGCGGATCACCCGTTGCGACGAGCCGTCGTCGCCCACGGCACGGCGCGCCGACTTGAGCCGGCTCGCCAGCGCCGACTCGCTCACGAACCGGTCACCCCACACGTTGTCGAGCAGCTCGGTCTTGGGCACCACGCGCTCGCGGTGCCGGATCAGGTAGACGAGCACGTCGAACACCTGCGGCTCGACGTGTTCGGTCGCGCCGGCCCGCCGGAGCTCGAACTGCTCGGGATCGACGACACAGTCAGCGAACTCGTAGATCGTGCTCTCGACCGTACCCGCCGACCCGGACGCGATTCGTGCTGTTTGAGTCAGCCGCGCCGCGAACGCAACAGGGCGGTCACGGCGGCGCCGTCGGCTTGGCCTCGGGACGCCTTCATCACCGCCCCGACGAGGGCGCCGATCGCCTTGTCCTCCCCGGCGGCGAACTTGGCCCAGGCCTGCTCGTTGGCCGCGATGGCTTGGTCGACGAGTGCCTCCAGGGCCCCGGCGTCCATCGCCTCGAACCCCTTCGCCGCGGCGATCGCCTCGGCGTCACCCCCGCCGTGGGCGATGAGCTCGGCCAGGACCTGCTTGCCCTGGGTCGCGGTGAGCCGGCCGTCGATCTCGAGACGGGTGAGGGCGGCCAGGTCAGCCGCCGGTACGGTGGGCTCGACGCCCTGATCGGCGTACGCCTCCTTGACGTGGACCAGCGCCCGCCCGCCGTCACCTCCGGCGGCGATGACGTCGTGCACGTAGCGGTCCTGCCCGCGGTCGACGACGACGGTGATCGCCTCGCTGTCGGGCGCGCTGCCCGTGGCGTCGGCGAGGCGGGTTCGGCGCGCCGATGGGAGCGGCGGGAGGGCGGCCCGGATCCGCTCGACCCACTCGTCGTCGGGTACCAGCGGCACGAGATCGGGCTCGAGGAAGTAGCGGTAGTCGTCGGCGTCCTCTTTGGTTCGGAGGGTGTGCGTGCGGCCGTCGCCCTCGTCCCAATGGCGGGTCTCCTGGCGGACCTCCTCGCCCGCCTCGAGCAGGTCGATCTGCCGCCGGGCCTCGTAGTCGATGGCCCGACCGAGCGACCGCAGCGAGTTGAGGTTCTTGATCTCGCACCGGGTGCCGTAGGGGTCGTCCGGGTGATGCACGCTCACGTTGGCATCCACCCGCATCGAGCCCTCCTCCATCTTGGCGTCGGACGCGCCGATGGCGAGGAGGATCAGGCGCAGCTCGTCGACGTAGCGCCGGGCCTGCTCGCTGCTGCGGAGGTCGGGGCGGCTGACGATCTCGACGAGCGGCACGCCGGCGCGGTTGAAGTCGATGAGCGACTCGTCGCTGCCATGGATGCGCCCACCGGCCCCGCCGACGTGGATCGACTTGCCGGTGTCCTCTTCGAGGTGGGCTCGTTCGATGCCGACCCGGCTGCCGTCGGGCAGATCGAGCCAGCCGTCGACGTTGAGCGGGACGTCGTACTGGCTGATCTGGTACGCCTTCGGCATGTCCGGATAGAAGTAGTTCTTGCGGTGGAACACGCACGGCTGGATGCGGCAGTTGAGGGCCAGGCCGATGCGCATCGCCAGTTCGACGGCGCCGCGGTTGAGCACCGGCAGGGCGCCGGGAAGGCCGAGCGTCACCGGATCGATGTTGGTGTTGGGCTCGTCGCCGAACCGGTTGGGGCTGGCGGAGAACAGCTTGGACTCGGTGGCCAGCTCGACATGGACTTCGAGGCCGATCACCGTCTCGTAGTCGGTGGTTGTGAGCATCATGGGGCGGCGTCCTCCAGTGACTTGGCGACGCGGAACATCACGGCCTCGCCGAGGGCGGGGGCGAGAACCTGCACGCCGACCGGGAGTCCACCCTCACCCGTCCCGAACGGCACGCTCATCCCGGGATGGCCGGACAGGTTGGAGGGGATCGTGTACGTGTCGCAGAGGTACATCGCCAGCGGGTTGTCGGTCTTGGCGCCGAACGGGAACGCGACCGTCGGCGACGTCGGGGTGACCAGCACGTCGGCGTGCTCGTACGCCCTGGCGAAGTCGTCGGCGATGAGTCGGCGGACCTTCAGCGCCTTGCCGTAGTAGGCCTCGTAGTAGCCGGCGGACAGGGCGTAGGTGCCGAGCATGATGCGGCGCTTCACCTCGTCACCGAAGCCGGCCTCCCGGGTGGCCATGTACATCGCGTTGGTGTCCGGCGCGTCGACCCGGAGCCCGTAGCGCACGCCGTCGTAGCGGGCGAGGTTGCTCGACGCCTCCGCCGGGGCGATCAGGTAGTAGGCGGTGAGCCCGTAGGTGAACGCCGGAACCTCGACGTCGACGACCTTGGCCCCGGCGTCGGTGAGGGCGTCGAAGGCGGCCTCGACGCGCGCCAGGACGTCGGGGTCGGCACCCTCGGGCAGGTCGGTGATGCGGCCGACCCGCAGGCCCTCGACGCCGTCTTGAAGCGTCGAAGTGAGCGACGGTGCGGGCAGCGGGATCGACGTCGAGTCGTTCGGGTCGTGACCGCCGATGACCTCGATGAGGAGTGCGGCGTCGGCGACGGTGTGGGTGAACGGACCGATCTGGTCGAGGCTGCTGGCGAAGGCGACGAGCCCGTAGCGGCTGACCACGCCGTAGGTGGTCTTGACCCCGACGACGCCGCTGAGCGCCGCCGGCTGGCGGATCGACCCGCCGGTGTCGCTGCCGAAGCCGGCCGCGGCGAAGCCGGCGGCCACGGCCGCCGCACTCCCACCGCTCGACCCGCCGGGCACGCGGGTCGGGTCGTGGGGGTTGCGGGTCGGCCCGAACGCCGAGTTCTCCGTGCTCGATCCCATCGCGAACTCGTCGAGGTTGGTCTTGCCGACGAGCACCGCGCCGGCGGCCCGCAGCCGTTCGACGACGGTGCCGTCGTAGGGCGGGCGCCAGCCCTCGAGGATCCGCGACGAGCACGTCGTCGGGATGCCGCGGGTGCACATGTTGTCCTTCAGCGCCACCGGCACGCCGGCCAGCGGCCCGGGGTCGCGCCCGGCGGCGACGGCCGCGTCGATCCGGTCGGCGGCGGCGTGGGCCTCGTCGGCGAGGACGGTGTTGAAGGCGTGGATCTCCGCGTCGCGGGCGTCGATCGCGGCGAGGTGCTGGTCGACGACGTCGCGGGCGGTGCGCTCGCCCGACCGCACCGCGGCGGCGATCTCGATGACCGTGGTCCCGGACGGGGGCGCCATCAGCCCTCCAGCCCGATGATCGGCGGCACGCGGAAGCGGCCGGCGTGCGCGTCGGGGGCGGCGGCGAGCACCTCGTCCCGGTCGAGCCCGCCGGCCACCACGTCGTCACGCAGCACGTTGGTGAGCGGGTACGGCTGCGTCATCGGCTCGACATCGGCGAGGTCGAGCTCGTCGATGTCGGCGAAGTGGTCGAGCATGTCCCCGAGCTGGGCGGTCATCCGCTCGACCTCGGCATCGGTCAAGGCGAGCCGCGCCAGCCGGGCCACGTGGATCACGTTCGCGGTCGTGATGCGATCGGACACGACGTTGAGGCTAGGCATCCGAGGGTTTGCTGCGACCCGGGGTTGCGTGAAACCCTCGGATGGCGCGAAACCCTCGGATGGTCAGAAGCCGGTCTGGCAGTACGGCCCCGGATGGGTGAGGAAGAGGGCGTCGGCGCGGCGGAGGGCGTCGGACGAGCGGGGTTCGAGACGGCGGCCGGCGGCGAGGGTCGTCGGGGCGACGCCGCCGAGCAGGAGCGCACCGAGGCCGGCCCGGTCGGTGACGAGGTCCGGCCGGCTGCGCACGGATGACACCCCGCTCCCGCCGATCCGCCAGCGGGCGCCGTCGACCTCGACGACGACGTCGTCGTCGGTCCCGTAGGTCCGGGCGCCGAAGCAGCCCTTGACGTCGCGCACGTTGCACCACAGGCAGTCGTTGAGGTCGGTCGTGCGCAGCGCCCGCTGATCGGTCAGGAGGTACGGCAGCGGGTCGTCGAGCGGGATGGCGTGGGAGCGGATCGGGCCGACGAGGTCGGTCGACAGGACGGTGTGCCAGAGGGCGGCGTGCGCCTCGGGCGTCACCGGCGCCATCGTCGCCAGCCACAGTTCGTGCGCCGGATGCCCGTCGTTCCACTTCGACTCGATCTTCCACGAGGCATACCCGTCGGGGTGCAGGGCGTGGATCTGCGCCGGGCCCTGGTCGGCGATCACGACCCGGTGCCACGCGTCCGAGCGGGCGACCTCACCCGCCCGCACGGAACGGAAGCGCTCCCACACCTTGGCGATCTCGTCGATCGCCAGCCCCGGATCGACGAGGCGCACGGTTCCCGGGTCGGGGCGGAAGCGTTCCTGGAGTTGCGCCCGCCGGCGGTCGAGCGACGACACCCGGCGCACGGACGCGACCCCGTAGCCGAACCGCTCATAGATGCCGCCCTCGCTCGCCGTCAACGCGGCGAGCGGTTCGCCCCGCTCGTCCACGTCGCGGTGGACCGCATCCATCAACCGCCGCAACAGGCCCTGGCGTCGATGGGTGACGGACACCGACACCCACGTGATCCCGGCGGTCGGGACGGCGGCCCCTCCCGGCAGCGTCATCTGCAGGGCGAACGAACCGGCCACCCCGACCACATCGCCGCGCTCGACGGCCATCCGGAACCGAGCGAGGTCGATGATCCGCCGCTCCCGCTCCTCCTCTTCGGCCGACGGCACGTGGCCGAAGTTCCGGTAATCGGCGCGCGAGACGGCCTTCCAGTCGTCGTCTCCCGGCGTGCGGATCTCGATCACGGCCATCGAGTCTTGTTCGTCGCGACGCCGCCGGCTCCCGCCGTTTCTCGGGATGCGGCGAGTACTGTCCCCGACCGATGGCCACGGTCACGTTCGACGGCGCCACCCGCACCTACTCCGGCCTCGACCATCCGGCCGTCGACCACCTCGATCTCGAGGTCGCGGACGGGGAGTTCCTGGTGCTGGTCGGACCGTCGGGCTGCGGCAAGTCGACGACGCTGCGCATGCTGGCCGGGCTCGAGCCGGTGGACGAGGGCACGATCCGCATCGGCGACCGCGACGTCACCAAGGTGCCCGCCAAGGACCGCGACATCGCGATGGTCTTCCAGTCCTACGCCCTGTACCCGCACATGAACGTGGCCGAGAACATCGGGTTCCACCTCATGGTCAAGCGGATGCCAAAAGCGGAACGAGCCGAGCGGGTCCGGGAGGCGGCCAGGATCCTCGACCTCGAGGCGTTCCTCGACCGCAAGCCGGCGAAGCTGTCCGGGGGCCAGCGCCAGCGGGTGGCGATGGGGCGGGCGATCGTGCGCCAGCCCCAGGTGTTCCTGATGGACGAACCGCTCTCCAACCTCGACGCCAAGTTGCGGGTACAGACCCGCACGCAGATCGCCGCCCTCCAGCGGCGGCTCGGGGTCACGACGGTCTACGTGACCCACGACCAGGTCGAGGCGATGACGATGGGCGACCGGGTCGCCGTGCTCGACCAGGGCGTGCTGCAACAGGTGGCGAGCCCGAAGGAGCTGTTCACGACGCCCGTCAACGTGTTCGTGGCCGGGTTCATCGGATCACCGGCGATGAACCTGCTGCCGGCCAAGGCCGCCGACGACGGGGCGACGCACGGGACCTTGACGGTGCCACTCGCACCGGCGCAACGCGCCGCCCTGACCTCCGACGACGTGACGATCGGCGTGCGGCCGGAGGCGTGGACGGTGCGGGGTGAAGGCGGCCTCGACGTGATCGTCGCCGTTGTCGAGGAGCTGGGCTCGGAGTCGTTCCTCTACTGCACCGACCCGGCGGCCGACGGCGCCGTCGTCGGGACCCCGGTCGTCGCCCGGGCCGAGGGGCTCAGCTCGAGCTCGCCGGGAGATCGGGTGAGTCTGGTTCCGGTTCCGGCACGCCTTCATCTGTTCGACTCGGCGACGGGCGCTCGGCTCCCCGCGTGAGATACAGGTAGACGAGCCCGGCGACGATGGCGCTGAGGGCGACCCATTGGTTCCACCGCAGCCCGGCGAGGTGATCGGCCGTGTCGATGCGCAGGGACTCGACCCAGAACCGTCCGATGCCGTAGCCGACCACGTACATCCCCATCAGCCGGCCCGGCGCCGGGTTGTAGCGGCGGTCGATCCACAACAGCACCCCGCACAGCCCGAGGCTCCAGAGCGACTCGTACAGGAACGTCGGGTGGAACGTCGTGCCGGACGCGTAGCCGGGCGGGAGGTGATCGTCGTCGATCTCCAGTGCCCACGGCAGGTCGGTGGCCCGGCCGAACAGCTCCTGGTTGAACCAGTTGCCCCAGCGACCGATCGCCTGGGCGAGGGCGATGGCCGGCGCCGCGCAGTTGGCCGCCTCGCCCATCGGCAACCCGCGGCGATGAGCGACCCAGATGCCGACCGGGATCCCGGCGAGCAGGCCACCAGGGATGCCGAGCCCGCCCTCCCAGATCTTGACGATGTCGCCGTAGTGGCCCTGGAACCGCTCCCAGTCGGTGAACACGTGGTACAGGCGGGCCCCGATCACGCCGGCGGCGACGGACCACAGGCCGATCGAGGTGGCGTCCTCGCGGGTGCCGATCCCCCTCTCCTCGAACCGCTTCCCCGTCAGCCAGATCGCGGCCACGACGCCGAGGGCGATCATCAATCCGTAGGCGTTCAACGAGAACGGACCGATCTCGAACGTGCCGCTGGACGGGCTGGGGATGCTGGCCAGGACGCTCACGGCGTGGTCACCCCGTGGTCAGCCGGCGGATGAACTCGATGGTGCCGGCGAAGATCGTCTCCCGGTCGTAGTCCTGGGTCGCGACGTGGTAGCTCCGGTCGAGCCAGTGGTGCTCGACCTCCCCGCCGTAGGTCTTGGCGAGATATTCGCTGTGGCTCGGCTCGACGACGTGGTCCTGCCGAGAGGTGTAGAGGAGCAGTGGCATCGACAGCTCGCCGTAGCGGTCGACCATCGCCGCCAGCCCGTCATCGACGAACGACAGGAGCGGCCGGACGGGCATGCCTTCGTAGGCGATCTCGACCGCGTCGGGATCGGCGATGTCGCTTCCGATGCCCGGCATCATCTCGGTGCCCTCGGCCAGGGCTTCGCGGAGCAGCTCGATCACCTCGGGCGCTTGCGGCTGGGTCGCCGGGTTGACGCACACCAGGCCGATCACCTCCGGATGTTCCAGCCCGGTCCACAAGGTGAGTGATCCGCCCATGCTGAGGCCGCCGACCACGATCTGCTCGGTCCGGCCGGCCAGCCGTTGGTACGCCGCTTCCACCTCGCCGGTCCAGTCCGCCCAGCCGGTGGTGAGCATCTCCTCGACGGTCGTGCCGTGACCCGGCAGGCGGGGCAGCTCGACGTGGAACCCGGCGCCGGCCACGGCCTTGGCGAGGCCGCGCATCGAGGACGGGTTGCCGGTGAAGCCGTGGAGGGCGAGGAACCCGACCGGCGACGGGCCGTCGGCGGTGTGCGTCCACGGCTCGGCGCCGGGGAGGATCTCGTTGCTCATTGCGTGACGTTCTAGCGGACGAGCGGAGCGCGACGGTTGCGGGTGCCCGCGGCGGTCGATTGACGATCTCCGTATTCTCCCTTGTTGATGGCCAAGCGTCACCGCAGCCGCCAGCTCGAATCCTCGGCGGTGGCCGCGATCGGCCCGGTGCTCGTGATCGCGCCGTTCTGCTTGCTCGCCCTGTTCGTCATCTGGCTCCTCCTGCGACTGGTGTGGGACTTCCCGTTCTGGTGGCTCGCCGTCGGGTACGCGGCGGGGGCGGCGCTGCTGTTCATCCGGCCCGTTCAGGCCCTCGTGCTGACGCCGCTGTTCGGTGCCCGGAAACCGACGGACGAGGAGTTCGAGCTGCTCTACCCGCTGTGGCGCCACGTGGCCCGGGTCAACCACTTGCCCCCGGAGCGATACATCCTGCGGGTCTTGCCGTCCGAGGAGCTCAACGCCTTCGCCTGCGGCGGGCATCTCGTCGTCGTCACGTCGTTCGCGATCGTCGAGTTGCCGCCCCGCGAGCTGGCTGGCGTGCTCGCCCACGAGCTCAGTCACCATCTCGGGATGCACACCGTGGGGCTGACGATCGGACACTGGCTCTCCTCGCCGGTCGTGCTGTTCGCCCGGGTCGGATTCCTCCTCCAGAACGTCGCCACCGCGGCGACCCGGGCGTTCGCGTCCCAGTCGGCCGGCTGGACGATCTTCGGGCAGCTGGTCGCCGGGGTGCTCAACGTGCTGTCGCTGCCGTTCGTCGCCGCGCTGTACGCCGCCGACGCGCTCGGCAACGTGATCGGACACCGGTCGGAGCTGCAGGCGGACCGCCGGGTCGTGCGGATGGGGTTCGGCCCCAACCTCGCCCTCGCGCTGCGCCGGGTGATCAGCCTCGGCGGCGGCCGCCGCCCGATCGGCTGGCGGGCCCGCCTCGCCGCATCGCACCCGCCGGCCCGCACCCGGGTCGCCCGCATCGACGCGATGCTCCGCCACCCGGCGCGCTGACCCGCCGGGTTCCGCTTCCGCCGGCACGGAACACCCAGGGAGGGCATGGACACTCCCTCCATCGGCGTCATCGCCAAGCTGGCCGCCGAGCAGCACGGCGCGGTCACCGTCAAACAGATGCGGGCAGCCGGCGTCACGGCGAAGGTGCAGGCAACCGCGGTCGGAGCAGGCTGGCTGCGCCTCGTCGAGCCAACGGTGGTCGTGTTCGAAGGGTCGCCCGACACTTGGTACCGCCGACTCTGGGTCGGCCTGCTCGCACTCAACGGCAAGGGTTGGGTCAGCCACGAAGCGGCGGCCGGCTTGCACGGGTTCGATCAAGCCCGAGCCGAGGCCGTCGAGTTCACGGTGGACCGCGGCTCGCGCAAGCTCACCTGCTCGTCGACCGTCCATACCACTGAGAATGTGGGCCGGATCGACGTGGTCACGGTCAACGGGCTGCGATGCTCGTCGGCGACGCGAACGATCATCGACCTCGCTCGCGCCAGAACATCGATCCGCAGGCTCGAAGCCGCCGTCGACAGCGCGGTGCGGCTCGGGCTCTCGGCGCCCATCGTGCTCGAGCGCCGGCTGGCCGAGCTTCGCGGCCCGGGTCAGTGGGGCGCTCGCGCTCTTGACCGCCTTCTGATCGACAGCGGCGGCGAGTCAGCGCTCGAGCGTCGCTTTCTCGCCCTCATGCGCGAGGCCGGCTTGCCGCGCCCGAAGACGCAGGCCGTGCAGCGCCGGGAGGGGCGGCACGTGGCGAGGGTCGACTTCCTCTTTGAGCCATACCCGGTGGTGGTCGAGGTGACGGGCCGGCTCGGTCACTCGACCTCGACCGAGCGGACAACCGACGCCCAGCGGCGAAATGAGCTCATCGATCTCGGCTTCCGGGTTTACGAGTACACGTGGACTCACGTCACTCAACGCGGTCCGTGGGTAGCTGCGACGATGCGTCAGCGCCTCGTTGCCGCGGGCTGGACGGCCGGGTCGCTTATGTCACCGTGATCGGCCCCGAACGGGCGGTTTCTGGGTGACGTAAGCGAACCAAACCCGAATCAGGCGGCGATCGGGGCGGTGATCGCGCCGAGCGCGGCGGCGACCGCCTTCGGCGCGAGCCGGCGCAGCACCGGCACGATCGCCACCGCCTGACCGCCGTCGGCGGTGACGAGGAGCGTCTTGAACACCCGAATCCGCACCCACCCCGAGCGCACTCGCCGCCTCCTCGCCGAACGCGCCGGCGCCTGGGTCGTGGCGGTACTCGAGGAGGCTGAACGACACGCCCGCCGCTTCGAGCGCGCGCACGGCGGGGGTCACGCCGTCAATTGAAGTCGGCGCTCCAGCCGCGCCGCGACGGCCGCCCGTACGAGGCCCAAGCCCTCGAGGCCCGGCAGCCGATCGATGCGGCGGTCGATCCGCTCGGTGAGGGCGATCCCGTCGGCGTCACCGAACAGGTGGGCGACGAGGAAGTCGGTGTCCGCAGCCGGCATGATCCCCGACCCCACCGGCCGCCACAGGTGGCCCAGCGCCCACCGGACCACCGTCTGCGCACCCCGGCTGGCGGCCAGGCGGCGACGGGCCTCGCTGACGTAGAAGTCGATGTGCTTGCCCTCCTGGCGGGCGATGCGTCGCGTGAGTTCGCTCAGCACGGGGTGCTCGGCCCGCTGGGCGAGGCGGAGGTAGCCGGCCTGGGTGGTCCACTCGTTGATCGCACCCCAGGTCATGTGCAGGGCGACGATGCGCTCGCCGACGAGGGCCGAGCCGAACACCGAGACCAGCGGACGCACCCGGTCGCGGGGGCCGAGACGACGGCGCAGCGGCGCGACCCGGGCCTCCCCGGCGGCCCGTCCGTGGGCGGCGAGCACCGCGCCAAGCGCCTCGCCGTGCCACATCTCCTCGAACGCCCAGCAGCTGAGGAACGCCGTGACATCCGGATCGGCGTGGGCCGGCGTGACGAGCAGGTCGCGCAGATAGCAGATCGTGTGCAGCTCGACGTCGTGCATGTACTCGATGCACCGCAACGTCTCGGCGTCGAGCGGCTCGTCGGCGAAGCTCCCGAGGTCGAGGTCGTCCCACCGCAGCCGGTCGGCCCGCCGCTTGTAGTCGGCGATGTCGAAGTTCACGTCATCGGGTTCGTTGTGGCCTGCCCGGCGGATGTTGGTAGGGCGGACCCCACGACGAAGACACCGGGCGGCTCCATCGTCCCGGACAAACGCCATCCGTACCTTCGAGCCCATGAACACGCTCGCTCCCCCCACCCTCGATGTGCCCGCCTGGATGGCCCCGGCCGCCCTCGCCGCGCGGGCCGAGAACGCCACCAAGATCTACGGCCGCGGCGGCACCCAGGTGCTCGCCCTCGACGACGTGACCGTCGGCCTGCCGGCCGGCCGCTTCACCGCCGTGATGGGCCCGTCCGGCTCCGGCAAGAGCACGCTGATGCACTGCCTGGCCGGGCTCGACACGCTGACGTCGGGTCGCGTCTTCGTCGGCGACCTCGACCTCGGGACCCTGTCCGACCGTGAGCTCACCCGGGTCCGCCGCGAGCGGATCGGGTTCGTCTTCCAGGCGTTCAACCTGCTCCCGACGCTCGACGCCGGCGAGAACATCACTCTTCCCCTTGCCCTCGCCGGCCGCAAGCCGGACCAGGACTGGCTGCGCACCGTCATCGACACCGTCGGACTCGGCGACCGGTTGAAGCACCGACCGAGCGAGCTCTCGGGCGGGCAACAGCAGCGCGTCGCCGTCGCCCGCGCCCTCGCGTCGAAGCCGGAGCTGATCTTCGCCGACGAGCCGACCGGCAACCTCGACAGCCGGACCGGCGGCGAGATCCTCACCTTCATGCGGTCCGCCGTCGACCTCCTCGGCCAGACCATCGTGATGGTCACCCACGACGCCGCTGCCGCCAGCCACGCCGACACCGTGCTGTTCCTCGTCGACGGTCGGATCGTCGACTCGATGGCCAGCCCGTCCGCCGATCGGATCCTCGACCGGCTGAAGGCGTTCGGTGGTTGAGATGCTCCGCACCATGCTCAATGGGCTGTGGGCCCACAAACGCCGCCTGCTCGGGACGACCACGGCGGTCGTTCTCGGCATCGCCTTCCTCACCGCCACCCTCGTCCTCGGAGACTCGATGCGGGCCGGCTTCCGCACTGCCTTCACGGAAGCCAACGCGGGGACCGACGTGGTCGTCCGCAGCGCCGCCGAGGTCGGCGGAGAAGACTCGGTCCGCGGCTTCATCGATGCCGGGCTCGTCGACGAGATCGCCCGCGCCGACGGCGTCGCCAAGGCCGTCCCCAGGATCGACGGCGTCGCCACGATCATCGGATCCGACGGCAAGCGCATCGGCGGCGACGGGCCCCCCAGCATCGCCACCAACT
>JBKOUV010000226.1:0-10889 GCA_046723555.1 Actinomycetota bacterium
CCCCGCCGCGTGGCCGCCTCGACGTCGACGTTGTCGAGCCCGATCCCCGCCCGGCCGACGACGACGAGGTCGGAGCCGGCGGCCAGCACATCCTCGGTGACGCGGGTGGCGGACCGGATGATCAACGCCTGACTTCCAGCCACCGCCGCGGCGAGGTCCTCGGGCGCCAGCCCCTGCCGGACGTCCACGTCGTGGCCGGCGGCCCGGAGCCTCCCGAGGCCGGCTTCGGCGATCTCCTCGGTGACCAGGATGCGCGCCATCGCCGCCATGCTTACAGGACGATCCACCGAAATCGCCACGAGATCCGACGGGTACGGTCGGCTTCGTGATCCGCGTCCCGGACTGCGTTGCCGACCTGCAGCGGCTGGCGGCGGTGTTCGACGCGGTCTGGGGCACGACGTGCCCGGTCGTGCGGGTCGAGCTGCTGCGCGCGGTGCAGCACGCGGGCGGGTACATCAGTGTCGCCGAGGAGGGCGATCGGTGCGTCGGCGGCTCGTTCGGCATCCTTGGGTTCCACCGCGGCGAGCCGGCGTTGCACAGTCACGTCACCGGTGTGCTGCCCTCCGTCCGGGGAACCGGTGTCGGCCGGGCGCTCAAGCTGCACCAGCGGGCGTGGGCCGCCGATCACGAGTTGGCGTGGATCGTGTGGACGTTCGACCCGCTGGTCCGGCGCAACGCGTGGTTCAACCTCCGCGTGCTGGGCGCCTGCGTCGACGAGTACCTCATCGACTTCTACGGGCCGATCGACGACGCCGTCAACGCCGGCGACGAGACCGACCGCCTGCTCGTCGCTTGGCCGGTCAGTGACGAACCCGACGCCGCGGCACCTGCGGCGACGACGGCGATTCCGACGCCGGAGGACATCGTCGAGTTGCGTCGCGCCGATCCCGCCGCGGCCGCGGCGTGGCGAAAGCGGCTGCGCGCCGAGTTGGGCGACCGGCTGGCAGCCGGCGGCCGGGTGGTCGGCTTCACGCCCGCCGGTGAGTACGTGGTGGCCTCGTGACCGCCGTGCTGCGCGAGCTGCGCGAGATCGCGCTACCGCTCGTCACGCCGTTCCGGACCAGCTTCGGGACCCAGACGTCCCGCCGCATCCTGCTCGTGCGGGCCGAGGCGGAGCGTGAGGGCACGACCGTCGACGGGTGGGGCGAGTGCGTGGCCGGCGACGAGCCGACGTACTCCGCCGAGTACGTCGACGACGCCGCGCTGACGATCGTCGACCAGCTCGTCCCGCGGCTGCTCGGCGGCGACGTGTCGGCCGACGCCGTCGCGCCGGCGCTGGCCCCGATCAAGGGCCATCCGATGGCCAAGGCGGCACTCGAGATGGCCGTGCTCGACGCCGAACTGCGCGCCGCGAACCAGTCGTTCGTCGAGTTCCTCGGCGTGAGCCGGACGACCGTGCCGAGCGGCGTGAGCGTCGGCATTCATGGCACGGTCGACGAGCTGCTCACGGCGGTCGAGGGCTACCTCGCCGACGGGTACGTCCGCATCAAGCTGAAGATCGAACCGGGTTGCGACCTCGAGCCCGTCGGCGCCGTGCGCCGGCTGATCGGGGACGACGTACCGCTGCAAGTCGACGCCAACACCGCCTACCAGCGCGACGACATCGACCACCTCTGCCGGCTCGACGAGTTCGGCCTGCTGCTGATCGAGCAGCCGCTCGCCGAGGACGACCTGCTCGGCCACGCCATGCTCGCCAGAGCCGCGGCCACGCCCGTGTGCCTCGACGAGACGATCACCTCGGCGACGGTCGCACGCGACGCGATCGAGCTCGGCGCATGCGAGATCGTCAACATCAAGCCCGGTCGGGTCGGCGGTTACCTCGAGGCCCGCCGCATCCACGATCTGTGCCGCGGGCTCGGGGTACCGGTGTGGTGCGGCGGGATGCTCGAGACCGGGATCGGCCGGGCCGCCAACGCCGGCCTCGCCGCCCTCGACGGGTTCACCCTCACCGGGGACATCTCGGCGGCCCGCCGGTTCTGGGCGCGCGACGTCGTTCGCGAACCCCTCGACGTCGTCGACGGGCACGTCGCCGTACCGGCCGGCCCGGGGTTCGGGTTCGAGGTCGACAGCGAGTTCCTCGATTCGGTGACTCGAACCGTTACGCCGCTCACGCGTGCGTTAGCTTGACCAGCCATGCCGCATCCGTTCTTGTCCGAGGAGTGGATGGCCGAGGCCAAGGCCATCCGCGAGCGCCACGCCGGTGAGACCGACAAGGTCAACGGAAGCTTCAAGATCAACCAGGTCGTCACCGGAGTTCCGTTCGGTGACGGCACGGTCGAGAGCTACCTCGACACGTCGTCGGGGTACGTGGTGATGGAGCTCGGGCGGCTCGACGACGCCGACGCCACCGTGACCACGGACTACGTCACGGCGAAGCTGCTGTTCGTCGATCAGGACCAGGCCGCTGGGATGCAGGCGTTCATGTCCGGCAAGATCACCGTGCAGGGCGACATGATGAAGCTGATGACACTGCAGGCGGCGATGCCGAAGGACGAGGTGTCACAGCAGATCGCCGAGGAGATCAAGGCGATCACCGCCTGAACTTCACGTTGCCGAGGGCTTCGCCGGTCAGGTCGGCGCCAGCGAGGCGAGCGCCCCGCCGAGTTCGTCGACGGTCCACTTCTCGGCCCGCTCGACGGTCTCGTCCATCGTCCACGACCGGACCCGTTTCACGACCCCGCCCTGGACGAAGAACGTCTCGCCGGTGAACGGGCAGTCGGCGGTGCTGAGGTAGGCGACGAGCGGGGAGACGTTGGCCGGATCCCAGAGGTCGAAGGAGCCCTCGGGCACGGACATGATGTCCTCGAGCCCTGGGGTCGCCAGGGTGAGCCGGGTCCGCGCCGCCGGCGCGATGCAGTTGCTGCGCACTTCGTAGCGGGCGAGCTCCTTGGCCACGATCTGGCTGAACGTGGCGATCGCCGACTTGGCCGCGCCGTAGTTGCTCTGCCCGGGATTGGAGAACAGCCCCGACGTGCTCGAGGTGTGGACGAGGTTGCGCGGCTTGGCCCGGCCTGCTTTCGCCTCCTCCCGCCAGTACGCGGCCGCCCACCGCGTCGGCACGAAGTGCCCGCGGAGATGCACCCGGACGACGTCGTCCCACTCGTCTTCGGTCATGTTCACGAGCACCCGGTCGCGGAGGATCCCGGCGTTGTTGACGAGGATGTGGAGGTCACCGAAGGCGTCGATCGCCTGGTTGACCATCCGCTGCGCCCCTTCCCAGTCGGCGACGTCGTCAGCATTCGCCACCGCGTCGCCGCCGCGTTCCTTGATCTCGGCGACGACCTCGTTCGCCGGGCTGTCGTCGACCCCTGCACCGTCGTTGCCTCCGCCGCGGTCGTTCACGACGACCTTCGCCCCTTCCTCGGCGAAGAGCAGGGCGTGCTCCCGTCCGATCCCCCGCCCTGCTCCGGTGATGATCGCCACGCGCCCGTCAAGTGCTCCCATGACCTGGTCCTTTCCGTTCTGCCCGGCGCACGGTAGTACCCGGTCGGGCGAGCGCCGAAGGCCGAGCCGCTAGGCGAGGCCGCCAAATTCTTTTGGCGCAGCGGAGTGCGGTCAGAACAGCACGAGGTCGACGTGGGTTCCGCGGACATACCGGTCGCCTGGGACGACCGGCCGTCCGTCGACCGAGGCGTCGACGACGATGCCGCGGGTGGAGCCGAGGAGGTTCCCGACCCGCAACCCGGCGTCGCGCAACCGCTCACGGGCCTTGGCCAGGGTGAGTCCCTCGAGCCGGGGCACGCGGCGGAGGTCCGGTCCCTTGGAGACCCGCACGTGCACGGTCGAGCCGCGCGGCACCTTTCGTCCTTCGGGGGGTCGTTGGGCCATCACCGAACCCCTCGGGACGTCCCGATTGAACCGGGGTTCGAGCCGGTCGACCTTCAGCCGCAGGTCGGCGAGCGTGGCGCGGGCCGCCTCGAAGGGCATGTTGACGAGGTTGGGAACCGTGCGCGGCGCCGGACCGGACGACACCACGAGGGCCACCTTGGTGCCGGGCAGCACGTGGGCGCCCGCCTCGAGGGCGGGCCGATCCGGCACCGACCACGAGATCACCGAGCCGGCCGGCACCCGCTCGTGGTGCTGCTGCTCCGGCGCCAGCGGAGTCAGGCGGAGTTGGGCCAGCGTGGTCTCGGCCTCGGCCAACGTCTCCCCGGAGACGTCGGGGAGCGCCCGGAACTCCGGGCCGTCGCTGACGAAGACGAGGAACGGCTCTCCCTCGGCGAGCCGCTCGCCCGCCTCCGGCGCGGTGTGGATGATGTCGCCGGGATCGGGCTCGTCGTCGCTGCGCTCGTGCTGGACCTCGATGTGCCAGTCGAAGTCCGCGGTCTGGGCGCGGGCGTCGGCCTCGGTCTGGCCGGTGAGGTCCGGCACCTCGTGCGTCGGGGTGCGGAACAGCACGTAGGCGAGGTAGGCGAGACCGGCGAGGGCGGCGAGCACGACGAAGACTCCGAGCGCCTTGAGCCACCCGCGTCGCTTCCGCTCGGCGCGAGCCGGCGCGGTCGCCTGACCGCTCGGCGGTGGTGCGGTCAGGATGGTCGTGGTGGGCCGCGTCGGGTCGGGCTCTCGCTTCGCCAATTCGGCGAGCTCGTCGATGGTCCGGTCGGCGTCGCCGTCGTAGACCCGCGGCGGAGAACTGGCCGGCGACGATTGCGGCTGCTCGGCGGCCGGTGGCGGCAGCGGGGCGACCGAGGCCGGGGGCGCCGCTTCCGGCGGTTCCGGCTCAGGTGCGGCCGGCTCCGCCGCGGCCGGCTCCGGCGGTGTTGGTTCCGGCGCCGGCGCGGGAGTGGGCTCGGCGGCCGGACGGGTGATGCCACCGGTCGGGTCGTTCGGCCGGCGCATCTTCGCCGGGTCCTCGGCGAAGATGCCGACCGCAACGATGGGGATCGGCGCCGGGCGCGGCAGCCGCTCGGCCGCCTTCACCAGCCCCCGGCCGAGCTCGGCGGCCGTCGAGCGATCCTCGGGATCCGGCCGTCCGGCCTTCTCCAGGACCGACGCCAGCGAGCCGAGGTCGGCGGAGACCGGCATCAGCTTCCCGACGCGGGCCGACAGCGTGGCGACCGTCGACCGGGCGGCGAACGGCACCGTCCCCGTGACCGCCTCGACGAGCACCAGCGCCAGCGAGTAGACGTCGCTCTTGCCGTCGACGGGCATCGCCAGCGCCTGCTCGGGCGAGCAGTAGCGGGCGACGTGTGTGGGGACGGTCGCCGGCTCGGTCCAGTACCGCTCGCCGAGCAGACGGGACAGTCCGAAGTCGACGATGCGCAGGCGGCGGTCGTCGCCGAACACGAGCTTGGATGGGGTCACCTCGGTGTGGACGAGGCCGCGTCGATGGGCGAAGTCGAGCCCCCGGCAGGCTTCCAGCCCCACCATCAGCGCCTGCGACGGGCTGAGGTGGCGGCCGCGGTCGAAGAGGTCACGCAGGCTGCCGCCGGCGAGGTACTCGGCGACGACGTAGACCGTGGTGCGCTTGCCGATGACCTCCTCGCCCCAGTCGTGGACGGCGGCCAGGTTCGGGTGGGAGAGCGCGGACACCGTCCGCATCTCGGCGGCGAACGTGCGCCGGAACTCGGCCGACTCGGCCCACTCCGGGCGCACCAGCTTGATCGTCACCGGCCGGTCGAGCTCCTGGTCGGCGGCGTCGACGATCAGGGCGTTGGCCCCGGCCGCGACCATCCGCGTGACCCGGTAGCGTTCGGCGATCACCCGCCCGACGAGGCCCCGCCGGGTCTGGGTCCCCTGCGCTGGTCGGTCTGCGCTCATTTCCTCGTGCGTCGTCTGGTACCTGGGAGCGTCGTCATCGCGCCGCAGCACGCTACCGCCGCCGGTCCGCGCGATGGCGGCAAGGCCACGACGACCCTGCACAGGGTGGGGATGCGGGCCGATCCCGCCATCCTTGAGGGTGTGACCGCATCCCCCGCGCTGACCGGGTCCCCCACCCGCCGGCGGGTCGATCGCAAGCTGTTGGTCGCCAGCCTCGTCATCGCCGTCGGGCTGGTCCTGATCGGCTTCGCACTGCTGCGGGCGGTGACCGGCGACGAGGCGGCCGACCTGCCGGCGGCCGTCGAGGAGGTCACGCCCACGCCGGCGGCGATCCAGGTGCCCCAGCAGTCCCAGGTCGTCGCCGACCTCGAGGCGGGCTACGAGGGCCGTATGGTCATCGACGGGGTCCAGCTCCCGACGGTCCGTCTCGACCAACTCGGGTCCGTCGACGTCAAGCCCGGGGAGCAGGTCGAGGTGCCACCCGGGGTCGTCTACGAGCCGGGGAACGCCACCCTCACCTACACCCCGGCGGAGGACGCGCCGATCGAGAGCTTCGCCTCGGGCACGCACACGGTGACGGTCATCTACTGGCTCAGCGAGCAGGGACCCAGCCGCGCCCGCTCGTTCAGCTGGTCCTTCGCCGCCGTCTAGAAGCCCACCGGTTCAGAGCTCGCCCGTCTCGAGGAGGCGTTCGAAGGCGGCCTCGTCGAGCACCGGGACGTTCACCTGCTCGGCCTTGGTGACCTTGCTGGCGCCCGGGTTGTCACCGACGACCAGCGCGTACGTCTTGGCGCTGACGCTGCCCGGGCTGGTGCCGCCCCGGGCGACGATGGCGGCCATCGCCTCGTCGCGTGTGTAACCGGCGAGGGTGCCGCTGACGACGACGGCCTTCCCCTCCAGCACCTTGGGCACGTCCGGCTCGGCGGCCGGCGCGACGCCGAAGTCGACACCGGCTCGGCGCAGCTTCTCGACGAACGCCCGGTTGGACTCCAGCGAGAACCAGGTGGCGATCGCGGCGGCGATGATCGGTCCGATGCCGGTGACTTCGGCGAGCTCCTCCGCCGACGCCGCCATCACCGCGTCGAGGGTGCCGAAGCGGGTGGCGAGGATCTGCGCCGCCGCCGGTCCGAGGTGCTTGATCCCGAGGGCGGTGAGCAGGCGGGGCAGCGGCCGGTGACGGGACTCGTCGATGGCCTTGACCAGCTTGTCGGCGCTGATCTGGGCGAACCCTTCGAGCGTGAGCAGCTGCTCGGTCGTCAGCGCGTACACGTCGGCGGCGTCGGCCACCATGCCGGAGTTCGTGAGCTGGGCGACGGTGCGCTCGCCGAGCCCCTCGATGTCCATCGCCCCCCGAGAGGCGAAGTAGATGACCCGCTGGTCACGCTGGTACGGGCACGCCGGCTCGACGCACCGGGTATCGGCCTCGCCCTCGAGCCGGACGAGCGTGCTTCCCAGCGGGCACGGGCAGGTCGTGGGGAACGTCCACGGCTGCGAGTCTGCCGGCCGCATCCCGAGCACCGGCCCGACCACCTCGGGGATCACATCGCCCGCCTTGCGCACGATCACCGTGTCACCGGGGCGGACATCCTTCGCCCGGACCTGGTCCTCGTTGTGCAGCGTGGCGACGCCCACCGTCGAGCCGCCGACGAAGACCGGCTCGAGCATGGCGAACGGCGTCGCCCGGCCGGTGCGTCCGATCGACACCTGGATGTCGCGCAGCGGCGTCGTGCGCTCCTCGGGCGGGAACTTGTAGGCGATCGCCCACCGCGGCGCCCGTGACGTCGAACCCAACCGCACCCGCTGCTCCTCGTCGTTGACCTTGATCACGACGCCGTCGATCTCGTAGCCGAGGTCGTGGCGGTGGGCCTCCCAGTGCGCGCAGTGGGCGTGGACGTCGTCGAGGTTGTCGAAGAGCTTGACCTCCGGGTTGACGGGCATGCCCAGCTCGGCGAGGTAGTCGAGCGAGTCGGTGTGCCGGTCGAGCGGCGGACCGCCGACGACTTCGCCGACCTGGTACACCCAGAACGAGAGATCCCGCTGGGCCGTGATCGAAGGGTCCTTCTGGCGCAGGCTCCCGGCCGCGGCGTTGCGCGGGTTGACGAACAGCCGCCCGCCATTGGCCGCGGCGACCTCGTTCATCCGCTCGAAGCTCGCCACCGGCAGGTACACCTCGCCGCGCACCTCGAGCACGCCGGGAACCGCCGCGCCATTGGGCGCGCGCAGCCGGCGGGGCACGGCACCGATCGTCGCCACGTTGGCGGTGACGTCCTCGCCCACCCGCCCGTCGCCCCGGGTGGCCGCCTGCACGTAGCGGCCGTTCTCGTAGCGGATGCTCATCGCGACGCCGTCGATCTTGAGCTCGCAGACGTAGTGCGCCGTCTCCCCGGCGAGCCCGCGCGACACCCGTTGCCCCCACGCCGCGAGCTCCTCCTGGGTCATCGCGTTGTCGAGGCTCATCATCGGCACGGCGTGGACGACCGGGGCGAACAGCGTGCTCGGCGCGCCCCCGACCGCCTGGGACGCCGAGCCCTCGGTCACCAGCTCGGGGTGCGCGGCCTCCAGCTCGCGCAGCTCGCGCGCGAGCAGATCGAAGTCGGCGTCGGAGATCTCGGGGTCGTCGAGCTCGTGGTAGCGGCGGTTGTGGTAGGCGACCAGGTCGCTCAGCGCGGCGATGCGTTCGGCGACGTCGTCGGTCGACAGGTCCCGCGCCGCCGTGCTGACATCGCGCCCCGCCATCTACGCACCCAACGCGAACCGACTGGCCAGCGCCTGCTCGTTGATCCGCCGTCCGACCTCACGGGTGAGCCGGCAGACCCGATCGGCGACGGCCGGGGAGTGCAGCCCGAGCCCGCAGTGCGGCGTGACCAGGCTGCGCTGGCGCAGCAGGACCGGGTCGCAGCCGCGCTCGACGAGCCCGCACCACACGTCGCTCAGATGACGCCAGGGTCGTTCGTTGCTGGTGGCGATCGGGCCGTCGGTCGACACCGCGCCCCACGCCACTCGGCCCCCACCTTCGAGGAACCGCGTCAGGTAGCCGGCGACCTCGGCGAGTGCGCCGGTGGCCGGCACTGAAAGGATGCTCGGGCCGGCCGCGAGGAGCGACGCGACGTCAACCGCGGCGCAGCAGTGCACACCGACGGTGGCGACGGGTTCCACGGCCGCCATCGCGCTCGAGAGCAGATCGATCGCCGGATCGGGCGCGATCGGGAACCCTTCGTGCATCACGTCGCCGAACCACGGCTCGTCGAGGAGGACGATCTGCGGCGACTCCGGCAACGCGTGGGCGACCGCTCTGGCGATCGACGTGACGTGCGCCCGCACCGCTCGTCCGGCGACCGCGAACGCGACGTCGGTGGCGACCCCGATCCGGGTGAGGGCGACGCCGAGCGTGACCGGACCGACGAACTGCCACTTCACCGGACCGCGGAGGCCACGCGCACTGGCCGCGTTCAGGAACACGCGCAGCCCGGCGAAGGCGTCATTGGCGAGGTCGGTGACCACCGGAGCGCACGGGTCGAGGGCGTGGGGGTCGACGGCGATGCTGCCGTACTGCCCGAGCGTGACCCCGTTGATGCCGACGACCGCCTGGGCGATCATCCCCTCCGCCGGCGAGCGCCGGGGAAGGCTCGGGATCGCGGGTACCTCGTACTCGCGGAGGGCGAATGCCGCGGCCTCGTGCACGGATCGGTGGGGCAGGCTGCCGATGCCGGTGGCGGCGCCGGGACGGAGGCCCTCGCCGAGCGACGGTACGGGCCGAGCGAGCTTGCCCGTCGACATGTCGACGGTCGTCATCATCCGCGGCCCTCCTTCCTCGCCCGATCGATGTTCACCTCCGTTCTACCGCACGGGCGCCGCCGCGGCCCTGTTGCATTCGCGGCGACGTTCGCCAGCAGGGCGGCCGTTCGGCAAGTCTTCCGGCAATGAGCCAGGTGACGACGTGGGGGGCCCGACTGGCGTGGCTCGCCGTGGCCGTGATCGGGGGTCGGGCAGTTGGCGCCGCCACCGCGTCGCGGAGCGACCCGGTGCAGCTCGTCGCCACGGTCGGCGCGTGGTGTGGGTGGGCCGGCGGCGCGATCGCCCTCGCCATTCCCGCCGTCGCCACGCTGACAGCCGTCCGGGTGATCATCCCCGGCGCCCTCGCCGTGACCGTGGCGTGTCTGGCGTTCGGTGCCGATGCCGGTGACGGGCTCGCCCTCGGCATTCCCGCCGCCCTCGCCGCGGTCCTCGCCGGCGCCGCCGAGACCGGCGCGGCCTACGTGCAGGCGTCGGCCTACGGCGACGAGCGACGGCTGCTGTTGCGCCCACCACTCGGCTACCTCGCGGCGAGCGTCGTCTCGTGGGCGGTCTGGGTCGCGGCCCTGTTGACGGCGCCGCTCGCCTGGGCGGCGAAGGCATGGGTGCTCGCCGCGTTCGCGACCGTCGTGGCCGCGGCGGCGACGTGGCTGCTCCCCCGCCGGTGGCACCAACTCAGCCGGCGCTGGCTGGTCGCCGTGCCCACTGGGCTCGTGGTCCACGACCCGGTCGTGCTCGGCGAGACGCTGATGATGACCCGGGCGCAGATCGAGTCGATTGGACTTGCCGAGGTTGGGGGCGACGCGGCCGACCTCACTGGACCGACTCCCGGGCTGGCGATCGAGATCCGACTACGCGAGACGTTGACGGCCGCGCTGGCGCGACGCCCCGGTGAAAAACAGGGCCGCGCCGTGCGGCTCAACGCCCTGCTCGTGTCGCCGAGCCGCCCCGGCGCCGTGCTGGCCGAGGCCAGGCAGCGCGACTATCAGGCTGCGCAGACCCCGCCGCCGAGGACGTAACGGTCCGTGAGGTCGTAGAACACCACGCTCTGGCCGGGGGCGACGCGCCGCTGGGGCCGCTGCCAGTGGACGTCGATCCGACCGTCGACCGGGACGAGCGTCGCCGGTTGGGCGGATCCGTGGGCGCTGCACTGCACCAACACCTCACCAGCCACCGCCCCGTCAACCCACGTCGGCCGGTCGACCCGGATCGTCTCGCGCATCAGCTCGTCCTCGGGTCCCACGATGACCGTCGCGGTCGCCCGATCGACGTCGAGCACGTACCGCTTCGGGCCTCCGCCGGGCAGGCCGAGGGCCTTGCGCTGGCCGACGGTCACC
>JBKOUV010000161.1:0-49471 GCA_046723555.1 Actinomycetota bacterium
TCCGGTAGCCGGAACGCGCTGCGCCACGTAACTGTCGGTGTGGTGACACCAGCTCCAGACCTCGGCCGGTTGGGCATTCGGTTCATGGCTCGGGATGACGGAGGAGCACGGTGTGATCGGTCAGTCGACTGTCACGGCGGGAACTCGGAGATCGGCCGGGGCGAACGCTGAGCCAACCTTGACCAAGCTGATCATGCCGACCATGGCGGAGATCGCTGCGGCGCGGCGGCGAGCGCAACGCAAGGCGCTGGGGATCGGCGCGATGGCCTTCGGCGCGTACTGGGGTCTCGTCATCGCTGGAGGGGGCGTGGGTCTCCGAGTGATCTGCGCCTCGACATTGATCGTCGCCGTGGTGGCGGCGGCGACGAGTGTCATGCACGACTCGAACCACGGTGCGTTGACCCGCTCGGCCCGGTTGAACCGCGTGCTCGGGTACAACGCCGATCTGCTCGGTGCCAGTTCGTGGCTGTGGCGGTTCACGCACAACCACCTCCACCATGGCAACACCAACGTGGTCGGCGTCGACAGCGACGTCAGCCAGGCGCCATTCGCCAGCCTGGGACACGGGTTGGAGACCAACCGGGGATGGAGGCATGCGTGTCGGCCGGCCCGAGCAGGTCCGCCGTGGGCTCGGCGATGTCGTCAGGCTCGGGGCCGCACTACTTGATCACTACGTGGCTCATGGTTCCATGACCAAGGAATCGGCGCACGACGGGCCAACACCCGCGGCGTTCTTGGCTTCGACCCAGACGGAGTAGTAGTACTTGCCGTTCTGTTCGCTGGCCCCGGTGGCGGCGGGCATGTAGATGTCGGTCGCTGTGGCGTTGCCCGCCGGTTGCGCGGTCTTGTAAACGGTGGTCTGAATGCCAAAGTCCGTGATCCGAACGGAGTAGTCGAGGATCGGTGCGCCCCCGTTGTTTGAAGGAGGGGTCCATTCGACGCGCACCCAGTCCGACCCCTTGCCGTACAGCTGCGTAGCCTGGCAGGTCGCCGGTTGGCTCGGGAGCGTGGGGACGTTGGCATTCACGACGTTGCTTGGCGTACCCCAGCCAGCGGCGTTGTGGGCGACGATGCGGTACGAGTAGCTGGTGCCGGGCGACAGCCCCGTCGCCGTGTAGCTGAGGGACGTCGTGGTCGCCACGGCATTCCACTGTCCGCCACCGATGGTCACCCATTTCTGCACGGAGTAGTTGTCGATCGGCGATCCGCCGTTGCCCAACGGTGCACTCCAGGTGAGGTGTACCCAATCCTTGCCGGAGGTTGCTGTCAGTGATAGCGGCGCGCCTGGCACTGTGAACGGGACAGCCTCGACGGCGGTGCTCGGCGCACCAGAGCCGGCGGCGTTGTGGGCGACGATGCGGAAGTCGTAGGGCGAGCCGTTCCAGAGTCCCGTGGCGGTGTAGGTCAGCCCTTTCGTAGAGGCGATGTCCGTCCAGACGCCGAAGCTCGGGGTCTGGACCGTGTACTTGTCGATCGTGGCCCCACCGTTGCTCGACGGGGCCTGCCAGGTCAGCTTGACGTTGTTCGCGCCCGGTGTCGCCACCGGTGCCGGCGGGGCGCTCGGCACCGTGCGGGGCACGGCGGTCACGACGGTGCTGGGCTGACTCCAGCCGGCGGCGTTGTGAGCGCGGATGCGGAAGTAGTACGTCGTGCCGTTGGTCAACCCTTTCGCGGTGTGGCTGCGAGTGGTCGGGTAGGCGATGGTCTTCCACGGTCCGCCCGAGCTCATTGCCCGCTGCACGGCGTACTTGTTCATCGCCGCCCCGCCGTTGCTCGACGGGGCCAGCCAGGCCAGCTTGACGGTGGTGTTGCCCGGTTTCGCCGTCGCAGCCCGCGGCACCGTCGGCACGGTGCGGGGGATCGCCTTGACGGCGGTGCTGGACGGCCCCCAGCCGGCGGTGTTGTGGGCGCGGATGCGGAAGTAGTACGTGGTGCCGTTGGTCAGCCCGGTAGCGGTGTAGCGGCGGGTGGTCGGAGAGGCGATGGTCTTCCACGGTCCGCCGGCCCGGGCTCGCTGGACGCGGTACTTGTTGATCACCGCCCCGCCGTTGCTGGTCGGGGCCAGCCACGCCAGTCTGACCTTGGCGTTGCGGGGTGTCGCGGTCAGCGAACGTGGTGCCGTCGGTGCGGTGACCGCGGCGAGCACGCCGCGGGGGGTCGGTGCCGGGGCCGCCGGACTGGCCGGCGCCGCCAACACCGGGGTCATCCTCGGCGCGGAATCGGCGTGGGTCGTGCCGGCCACGCCGCCGACCACGGCGGTGGCGACGGCGGTGGCGACGACACTGCGCCGCAGATGGTTGGTGAGGTTCACGGTGCTGCTCTCTCGTCGATGGGAACCGATCGGTCCCGCTGTCACGAGCATGACGAGCAGCGCTGCCGAGAGGATGAGTAGCGAACACTCAACGTGGCGCACCCCGTGGGCTGAGTAATCGCCGCACCCGCACACCACACCGGCGGCACGTCGGCGACCGGCTACCGAGCCCGTTCATCGACGACAGCGCGCCCAGGAGGGCAGACCACCGCGGATGACACCGCCACCGTTGGACAGCCCCGACGTGACCGCTGTCCACCATCCCGCCGCGACCCGCTCACCGGTCCCGCCGACGACACCCAGAGCATCACCCCCGTCCCGGCGGCGGCATGGCTGCTCGATGACGCCGCCCACCTGGGCGCCCAACGGCGGCGCCCACCCAGGCGCAGCGGCCACGACAACCGACCGCGCGCTCGAAGCTGCCAACACGGAACACCCCCCACCAATAAGCCCGGCTCCGAGCCGCCCCCCGTGACCGCGGACCAACTCATTCCGATGCCGCCGCCCCCACTCGGGCAGTCAGCACTTCGATGATGCCCGCCACGGGCGCCGAGCACCGTTCATCGACGTCACGAATCCGGACATCGCGACACCAGCGAGAACAGCGCACCGCACCGCACCTATCGGATGCCTGGACGCAGGAGACGTGACCGATAGCGCCGCCCAGGGTAAGCGACAGGCGCGCGATGGGGCGCGATGGGTGAGGTGTTGTCAATCCGCTGGTCGGCCGGCATGCGCGTCGCCGATGATTGCGGTCATGGCCACGACCCGACGAGCCGACATGTTCACCGCGGACGGCAAGCCCTCTGACGACGACCCGCGTGAGCACGGACCAAGGTTGGGCGACGAGCGCACCACGCTGGTCGAATCCCTGCGCTGTCAACGCCTCACCTTGGAGATCAAGTGCTCAGGTCTTGACGCGGAGGCGATGGCGCGGCGTTCCGTGGAGCCTTCGACGATGTCGCTCCTGGGGCTGGTGCGACACCTGGCCGAGGTGGAGCGTGCGGCGTTCCGGGTGCTGATGGCGGGACAGGACGTGCCCCGGCTGTTCTGCTCCGACACCGACCGTGACGGGGATTTCGATGGCGCTGTTGCCGATCGCCAGGTTGTTGCGGAGGCGTGGGCCGCATGGCGTGCGGAGGTGGACTTCGCCACGCGGTTCGTGGCCGAGGCGCCCAGTCTCGACATCACTGGCGACGATCCCTTGAATCAGCATGGCAGCGGTGGAGGGCCGATGTCGCTGCGCGAGGTGCTGGTCGGAATGATCGAGGAGTACGCCCGCCACATGGGTCACGCCGACGTGTTGCGCGAGCGGATCGACGGACGCATCGGCCAGTAACCCGCCCACATCCGCCCCGGCACGAACGACGGACCGCCGCGCTGCCGAACCGGCGGGCCACCCGGTCGATCCCACAAAGCGGGTCCGGCATCGCATGCCTGTCGGCGTGGCCGACGCTGAGCCGCTCGGTTCTGGCACCGGTCCTCGACAGAGCGCTCGGAACCCACGCGGGGCACGGACGCCCGGTGGCGTAGGGCCGCTTAGGTCACTCCGTCGGCGATCTGCAGTCGCACTCGGGGTTTGAGGCTCGGTGCCCGCCGACTCCCGCTCGGCAGAAGGGGTTACGGGCACGTCTGCCGGTACGGGCGGTCGCCGAATGCGTCGCGCCACTCGGCGTCGGTGAGGTTGCGACCGGCGACGCGGCACGCAAACTTGATCCACTGCTCGACTCGCGTGTCCCACGTATACACGGCGCCGTCACGGGTGGCGATGATGATGGTGTGACCATCGGGCAGGAACTCGACGTCCGCCCACACGTTGCTGCTGCCCGGTGCGAGGGTCGCCAGCGATTCGCCGGTCCGGCCGTCCCACACCTTGATCTGGCCGTCGTTGCCAGCGCTGACGAGGATGCTGGCGTCCGGCGCGTAGATCACTCGCTGGACCCAGCTGTCATGGCTGCCGGCGGGTGGTCGAACCCACTCGCCGGTGCGGCTGTCGGCAACGCCAACTTCGCCCGTGGTGGCGCCGACGGCGAGCCTGGTTCCGTCCGGTGAGAGATCGAGCCACGACGGGTCCACTCCGAGCTGGGTTTTGACGACTGTATGGTCGTCGAGGTCGATGAGTGCGTATGAGTTGCCGGCCAGGAGAACGAGCACGGTGCCGGCGTCGGGCGTTGTGAAGACCTTCTGGACGACTGCGTCGAGCTCGATCCGGTTACCGATCGGTTCGAGCGTGTCGGCGTCGACCTGGAGCAGTGCGCCGGATCGTTCGGCGACCAGGATCTGCTGGCCGTCGGCGGTGTAGGCGATTCCCGCGATGTATCCCTGGGCAACCTTGCTCTCGGCCACCAGTTCGTTGTGGCGCCAGTTCCACACTCGCAAGAAGCCCTCGCCGTCCGTCGTGGCGAACTGCTCGGCGTCCAGTGGCCGCCAGGCGGCTCCCCGGTTGTCGTGACCGGTCGCGATCGGCTCGCCGAGCCGGCCGGTGGCGACGTCACGGAACTGGATCGTGCTCTGGCCTTCACCGGGATCCGTACTGGCGAAGTAGGCGACCGCCTCGCCGTCGGGCGCCGGGACCGCTCGGTCCGAGAAGGAATCGTCCCGCTCAGGCGGGACAACGCGTCGGATGAAACGCTGATCGCCGGCGACGTCCCAGGCGAGGAGCTTGTCCGCCGCCGAATAGACGATCGTGTCGTCCGGGCTGAAGGCCAGGTCCGACACCGGGCCGGCGTCGCCCTGCAGATCCTCGAGCAAGGTACCGGTAACCGCGTCCCACACGAGGACCGTGCCGTGGTCGGACGCCGACGCCACCATCGTGTTGTCGTGCGAGAACTCGACCGTCTGCACACGCTCCGGCGGCCCGGTGAGACGGTGTCGCACGGCGAGTGTCGAGGTCTCGAGCAGTACAACGTCGTCACCATCGCCCACGGCGAGCATCATGCCGTCAGGGCTGACGTCCAACAGATCAGCGGAGTCGTCCGAGTTGGCAACCTGTTGCGACTCAATGGGTTCGTCGACCGAGCGGAGGCGGCGACCCGTCGCCACGTCGTAGACGATGACGGCTCGTCGACCGTCCCAGCCGTCGACATAGAGCAGTCGCCCGTCGGGGCTCAATGCCGCGGCCCAGGCAGACGTGTCGATGCGTTGGGTCGGCCGTTGTGGCGCAGCGACATCCCACACCACCGCCTCTTCCGCGGATGGATCGAGGTCGTTCCCGACCCCGTAAAGGGCGAACAGCGCGGCCAGGGAACGACCGTCGGAGCTGTAGTCGAGGTCTGAGACCTCCGCTGCGGGCTCAGGCGCGCCGCCGAGCTGAACCGGGGCATCCTCGAGGTTGTCGGGGTCGACGAGCCGGACCGGACGTGGGTCGCGCAGGTCGTCGGTGGCGATGGCGAGCTGTTGACCGTCAGGATGGAAGGCGAGCTCGCGAGTCAACATGTCAGTGGTGGCCAGCCGCCCGAGCGTGCCAGCGTCGTACAGCCACACCTGCACTCCGCCGACGGCGACCCGCCTACCGTCGGGGCTCACGTCGACCGTTCCCGGTGACTCCGGACCAGTCGTCGATCCGACGAGTTCTGGCCGCTTTGCCAGCGCAGCCAGCAAACTTGCTCGAGTGTCGGGCGAAGAGTCGAGGCGCACCGCCTCGACCGCCAGCAGGAGCGAACGGTCCACGTCGGGGACCGTGCGGGCGAGTGCCGCCACCCGCCCGGCGTCGGCGACGGCCACCGCCCGGTCCGCCCGCTCGGCCTGCCGCCAGGCCAGCATCCCGGCGACGATAGCTGCGACGAGCAGGACGCCAACTCCAGCGAGCAGCAGCCGCAGCCGGCGGTTGATGCGAACCTGGCGACGCGCTCGTTCCTCGGCACCGTGTTGCTCCGCCTCGGCGCGCGCCGTGGCGGCGTCGAGGAACGCCTCTTCGGTGTGGCTCAACGTCGGACCGGCGCGGTCGCGCCATTCGACGGCTTGGTCCAGCCGGAGCCCCCGGTACAGCTCGCTCTCCGGCCGCTCCATCGTGTCCCACGTGTCGGCCGCACCGGCGAGGTGGCGAAGGATCCGCTGGCCGTCGACGTCGTCGTCGAGCCAGCCGCGCAGCCGCGGCCAGGCCCGGGCCAGCGCTTCGTGGGCCAGCCCGACCGCCTCGCCGTCGGTTGTGACGAGACGGGCCGCGGCTAGCTGTTCGATCAGCCCTTCGTGGACGGGATCGGCACCTAGGGTGCGCCGAGGCACACGGGCACGGACCGGCTCACCGTTCGGGCCCGGTGCGACGAGGCGGAGGAGAAGGTCGCGAAGCAGCGGCTGCTGTTCGGCGGGCAGTCGCTGGTACACCCCTTCTGCCGTGTGGGCGACCGCGCCGCGGATGCCGCCGGTCTTGCGGTAGCCGGCGACCGTCAGCGTCCGGCCCTCGCGCTCTTGCCACGTCTGGCGCAGGGCGTGGGACAGCAGGGGAAGGGCGCCCGGCTCACCTTCGACCTCACCGACGAGCAGATCGACCAAACCCGGCTCGAGCAGCAGACCGGCCTGGCGAGCCGGGCCCTCGATGGCGGCCCGCAGGTCGTCCTCACCCATCGCGCCGAGCAGCACGAAGCCCCGCTGCACGATCCGGGCGAACGCCGGGTGCGCCGACAGGTCCCCGAGACGGTCGGCGCGGATCGCCACCACCAGCGGGCACCGCTCGGCCCGTTCGGCCAGCGTGTCGAAGAACCGGGCCTGCTCGTCGCGGTCCGAGCACAGCGTGAGCGCTTCCTCGCACTGGTCCACGACCAGCACCGTGTCCCCATTCGCAGGCAGCCACTCGAGGGTGCCCATCGGGTGCGCACCAGGACTCGTCACCACGACGCGCCGACCCTCTCGTTGCAACGCGGCTGCCACCCCGGCCCGCACGATCGACGACTTCCCGCAGCCCGAGGGCCCGACGACGGCCAGTACGTGGACGGTGGCGAGACGCCGCAGGCACTCGGCGACTTCGACATCGCGCCCGAAGTAGCCCTCCGCGTCGCCGACGTCGTAGGACACCAGGCCGAGGTACGGACAGATCGCGCTGGGTTCAGTGCGCACCGCCTCGGCCGCCAGCGACGGGTCCTGGCGCAAGATCGCCTGCTCCAAGGCGACCAACTCGGGTCCCGGATCCAACCCCAACTCGGATGCCAGCACCGATCGTGCCTGGCGCAGCGTCCGCAGCGCCTCCCCCTGGCGACCCACCTGGTACTGGGCGAGCGCCAGCAACGCCCAGCGCCGCTCCCGCACGGGTGCCTCGGCGACCCGCGCTTGTGCCTCGCCCAACACCTCACGGTGCTGACCGCTCTGCAGGCAGGCGTCGATGTGAGCCTCTTCGGCATCGAGTCGCAGTTCCTCCAGGCGCGACGCTTCGATGCGTCCGGGCTCCCACTCGGCGAGCTCGATCAGCGCCCGACCTCGCCACAGCGCCAACGCCTCGCCCAGTTGGTGGGCGGCCCGTTCCGGCTCGCCCAGGGTCAGCAACTGGCGGCCCCTGCTGACCAGGCGCTCAAACCGTTGGGCGTCGATCTCATCAGCCGGAACGACCAGGCGGTAGCCGTGCCCCGACGTCTGGATCGCCTCCGCGCCGAGCACCCGCCGCAGGCGCATCACGCACCCTGGGACGACCTTGTTCCACGACGCCGGTGGTCGCTCGCCCCACAGCGCGTCCGCCAACCTCTCAGCGCTCACCACCTCCCCCGGATGCACGGCCAGAGCGGCAAGCACCACGCGGTCGCGCGGCCGCAACGACACCGTCGCGGCGTCGCCGTGACCGTTGACGGCCAGCGGTCCCAGCAGTGCGATGCCCGTCGCGCCCATGCCCGGAGTGTGCGCCCACGGTCAGAGCACGTCAACGGCACTGATAACGGACTGATACCGCGGCGCAGCCGCACTGACAACGCCCGGCGCGACAACAGCCACTAGATGCGCTCACGCCGAGCGCACCGGTTCCCCAGGAGGGACAGATGAGTACTAGCGAACCAGCCCGGTGGCACCAGTCACGACGAAGCAGGCAGCCCGACACTGCCTCCAACCGGCCCGACGGACCGATGTCGGCGACCGGACTCGAAAGGAGCTCATCGCCGATCCAGCGACGGGCGACCTCCGCGCTTCTGGTGAGCGCCGTGCTCACCATCATCACCGCGTGCGGCGACAACCCAGACGACGGCTCCACCAACGGACAGCCGACCCGTGCAGCCGATCCGGCGGCGGCATGGCAGGTGTACTACGACATCACCCACCCCGACTTCGACCAGGCTGGCGAGCCGGCCAAATCGGATCCGGTGGCGGCATGGCAGGTGTACTACGACCTCACCCACCCCGACTTCGACTAGGCCGGAGAGCCGGTCGGATCCGCCGCCATGGCCCGCGACTGCAGCAAGACACCGCCCCACGCGAGGCGAACGGTTCGGGGTCGGCGACGCGCCGGAGGACGTTCGTGGTGATGCGGGCAACATTGTTGTCGTAGCCGTTGCGGGCCGGGGCGCCCAACCCCTAGATCGACCCGACCGAGAAGGCGGCGCCACCCCCGGGCGTCTCGAACAACACTAGGTCGGCGCGCACGTATGGGTCGGGTGTCGGGAAGCCGACCAACGCCCCCTAACTCCTCCTTGGTGCGGAGCGTGCCCGCACCGAACTCGGTCGCGCGGACGCAATTCTGGCCGATCATTCCGCGGTGGTTCACTCGTGATCGTCATGCAGGCCAGCGTTCCGCCAGCGTTCGGTCGTCTCCGTCGATGGCCGTGCTGTTGAGTGCAGAGCTGAGTGCACTCGCGTGGGTCCGATGGTGGCTCCCAGCCCAGACACCCGGGTGTGTCAAGAGGTCACGGGGCCTAGTGAGGTAGGGCGTCGTCGGGGGTAGCTGGTCTTCATCCGGAACAAGGAGCGCGGCCGCGCTACGGGTTGACCAGCAGGCGCTTCAGCCCGAACGCACGCCAGGGCCGGCGACCCCATGCCGTCATCCTGTCGAGCAGGACCGGCCGCCACTGAGCCTGTCGGCCATAGACCACCAGGAGGAAGGCCACCGGTTCGGCGGAGATCCGGCAGCCCACCGGGGCGCCGGAGCCGGGCTCCACGGTGGCCTCGTTGCCCGCCACGCGGAAGATGAATCGGGGACCGCCGCGAACGTGTATGTCGTAGGCGATCCTGACGTCTCGCGCGGCTTGCCGGTCGAGGAAGCGCGGCCCCAGCGGCGCAATGGCCCCGATGACCAGGCGGGCGTGGCTCGGGTCGATGTGCCATCGTCGCCGCGCCGCACGGGCCTGGTCGTGCCCGTGGACGACGTACTCGCCGAGGAGGATCCCGGTCTGGGCGGCCAGGCTCACCGTCGTTTCGCCGAAGAAGGGGACGTCGTGGTCGGCCGGAAGGTCGGCCGTTTCCTTGAGGTAGCGGTCGGTTTCCTCGACCAGGAGGCCGGCCAGCTCGGCCAAGTCTCGCCGACCGACCTGTCTGATGCGCTCCAGGTTGCGTGTGCGCAGGTCGATTGTGGCTTCCGGGACCGCCTGCCCGGTGGCGTAGCGCAGGAAATCCATCGGGGCCGACACCATGTGGGCGGCGGTCTGGCCGACCGTCCAGTCCAGGCCGGGAACGGGTGCCTGGGGGTCTGGCAGCGAGCGGACCAGTTCGGATGCCTGCCCAGCAGCCATCCGGAGAGCATTTCGCGCCTGGGCCAGGTCGACCAGCAGCGCGTTCATGCACCCCATGATCCCAACGCTTGCAGCTTCCGCCCGGTTGTGGGGAGTGTCAAGTGACCGGCCACCCCGATCAAGAGGGATGGATCGGGACTGGCAGCTTGGGAAAGCAAGGTGATCCCGCTTTATGGGGAGCTGAGCTGCGAACGAGCCATGCCGTGATTGACCGTGGTGGACACCCTCGCCGCCCTTGCTAATGACGCGTGGATGGTCCGGCGCTGGGTGACAGACGCATCTTCCCACGCTCGATGAGTCCTCGCCTATCTGCGTCGTGCCGGTGTGGGCCGTTTCCGACTGCGCGACCTATGGCACTTCATGACCACCCAGATGCTCGCCCACGGCGTCGCCGTCGTGACGGTGTCACAACGCCTCGGGCGCGCCCGAGCCTCGACCACGCTCAATGTGTACGGCCACTGCATCCCCGGCGCCGACCACTTCATTTCCAACCTCATGCTGCACCGTGAGCCCGCACAAGGACGAACGTCTCGGGGCAGGTGTGAGTTCGCGGTTATCGGCGCGCACGCGATCGACTTCAACCGCCGACTGCCGACGTTGACGAGGGCGGCCGGCTCGCGGAGATCGTCTTCTGGTCCTGTGGAGGCGAGGCGCTAGGCGCGGGGGAGAAGCGTCAGCGCGTTGGCGATGCCCCGCTCGAGTACCTCGTCGGCGAGGCGTCGGTCGGCGAGGGCGCGGGAGAGTTGCAGAGTGCCGATCAGCAGCGCGAACAGGCTGAGCGTCTGTCCGCGCGCCGACTGAGGGTCGCCGGGTGCGAGGCGGGAGGCGATCTCGTCGACCAGTGTGAGGACTCCGGCGGTGTAGGCGTGCTTGGTGGCATTGCTACAGCGCCCGATCTCGTCGAGCAGCGCCGCGGAAGGGCAGCCGTGCTCGGAGTCGTCCCGATGCTCGATCGACAGGTACTCGCGCACCAATCGCTCGACGCCCTCCCGGCCCGACGGCGCCGCGCGGTAGCGCTCGAGCTGCTGGCGCAGCTGGTCGGCGACCGCGGTGGCGACCAGGTCCTCTTTCGATTTGAAGTGAGCGTAGAAGGCACCGTTGGTCAGCCCGGCGTCGGCCATGAGCACCGAGACGCCAGAGCCGTCGATGCCATCACGCTTCAAACGCGTACCGGCGGCCTCGACGATCCGCCGCCTGGTCGCTTCCTTGTGTTCCTTGCCGTACCGGGCCACCCGCGCCTCCTCGTGTCGAACGACACATTGCCGTTCTCTTTCCTGCCGATTATAGTATGATCATAATTCAATTGCTAGGAGCGCCCGATGACAGCAACACTGCGGCACCGCGGACCGTGACGACGAGGATCGATCGGGTGGCGAGCGGCGAGGTGGTCACGTCGTACAAGGACGCATCGACTTGCACGGTCTCGACTGGCGGCGTCGATTTCGCCTACCGCGAGCTCGGCCCGACCGCTGGCGTGCCGGTGATCTTCCTCACCCACCTGGCCGCCGTCTTGGACAACTGGGACCCTCGAGTCGTCGACGGCATCGCCGCCCACCACCGGGTCATCGCCTTCGACAACCGTGGTGTCGGCGCTTCTAGCGGTTCCACGCCCGACACCATCGAGGCAATGGCGAAGGACGCCGTCGCCTTCATCCGGGCGCTGGGCCTGGAGCAGGTCGACCTCTTCGGCTTCTCGATGGGCGGCATGATCGCCCAGGTGATCGCCGCGGACGAACCGCAGCTCGTCCGCAAGCTGATCCTGACCGGCACGGGTCCCGCTGGCGGCGAGGGCATCACGAAGGTAACTCGGATCGCGCACCTGGACACGCTTCGAGGGCTGCTCAGCTTGCAGGACCCCAAACAGTTCCTGTTCTTCACCAGGACCTCCGAGGGACGTCGAGCCGGCAAGGCGTTCTTGGCCCGCTTGAAGGAGCGCAGCGAGAACCGGGACAAGGCGATCTCGCTGCGGTCGTACGGCGCCCAGCTCAAGGCCATCCACCGCTGGGGCAAGCAGCCGCCTGTCGACCTGTCGGTGATTCATCAGCCCGTGCTCGTCGCCAACGGCGAAAGCGACCGGATGGTCCCGACGGCGAACTCGGTCGACCTGGCTCAGCGCCTGCCGGACGCTGATCTGGTGATTTACCCAGACGCCGGCCACGGCGGCATCTTCCAGTTCCACGAGCAGTTCGTCGACACGGCGCTCGAGTTCCTCGCGCCGTAGCCGACGAGGGCGGGCCTGACCGGGCGCGTGCGCCCGCAGCTCCAACGACGGGCGCCAGCCGTCCCTGGACGCCGCCCTCGTCTCGCCACGCCGCGCCGTGGCTCCCGAACCCCACGCGACCGTGACCATCCGGGACACGGCCCTGACACGGAGGATCACCTCATGAAGGTTGAAGGTGCAGTTGCACTCGTCACCGGAGCCAATCGCGGCCTCGGCGCCACCATCGCGCAGACACTGGTCGAGGCCGGTGCCACGGTGTACGGCGGCGCCCGCGACAACACCAGCATCACGAACCCAGACGTCATCCCGGTCCGGCTCGACGTGACCAGCGCCGACGACATCGCCAACGCGGCGCGCGCCTGCCGTGACGCGTCCATCGTCGTCAACAACGCAGGCATCCTGCGAAGCTCCGCATCACTGGCACCGGGCGCCGTCGATGCCGCCCGGGCCGAGATGGAAACGAACTTCTTCGGTCCGCTGCGGGTGGCGCGAGCGTTCGCGCCGGTCCTGCGCGACAACGGTGGCGGCGCACTGGTGAACGTCCTGTCGGTGCTCTCGTTCATCTCCATGCCCCAAGGCGCGACCTACAGCGCGTCGAAGGCAGCCGCGTGGTCGCTCACCAACGCGCTGCGCATCGAGCTGCGACGGCAGGGCACGCTGGTCGTCGCCGTGCACGCCGGGTTCATCGACACCGACATGGCCGCGGAGGTGAGCGGCGAGAAGATCAGCCCGCAAGCGGTCGCAGCCCAGATCGTCGCGGCCATCGAAGCCGACGCCGAGGAGGTCCTCGCCGATCCCACCAGCGAGACGGTGAAGGCGGCCCTGCCCAACGACCTGACCGCGCTGTACCCCGCCCTGCAGGCCCAGTGGGACGCCGAAGCGATCAGCCGATGATCGACGCGACGTGGAAGGACGTGCCGACACGCGCCGTCGACGTCGGCGGAGTGGACTTCGCGAGCCCGGAGCCTGAGATCCAACCATGAAGGCGTTCGTCATCGACCGGTACAAACCCAGTGATGACGGCCGGATCGCCGACGCGCCAGAACCGGTGCCGGCCGACGGTCAGGTGTTGGTCCAGGTCCACGCGGCCGGGGTGAACCTGCTCGACGCCAAGATCCGCAGCGGTGAGTTCAAGCTCATCTTGCCCTACCGGATGCCACTCATCTTGGGCAACGACGTCGCCGGGGAAGTGGTCCGGGTGGGACCGGGGGTGCGGCGGTCAACGTCGGGGACGAGGTGTACGCCCGCCCCGACAAGGGCGTGATCGGCACGTTCGCCGAGCGCATCGCGATGAACGAAGCCGACGTGGCGCTCAAGCCGAGATCACTCTCGATGGAGGAAGCAGCGTCTATCCCGCTGGTGGGTCTGACGGCACGGCACGGCAGGCACTCGTCGAGCCAAGCTGCGGCACGGACAGAAGGTTTTCATCCAGGCCGGGTCGGGCGGTGTGGGCACGTTCGCCATCCAGCTGGCGAAGCATCTCGGAGCCACCACCACCAGCGCCGCCAACGTCGCGCTGGTCGAGAGCCTCGGCGCCGACATCGTCATCGACTACAAGAGCCAGGACTTCGAAGCCATCCTCGACCACTACGACGTGGTGCTGCACAGCCAGGACGCCACGACGCTCGACAAGTCGCTCCGTGTCCTGAAGCCAGGTGGACGGCTGATCTCCATCTCCGGTCCACCCGACCCCGCCTTCGGGGACGAGATCGGTGCACCCTGGTTCGTCAAGCCGGTCCTGTGCGCCGGCAGCGCGTCGACTCGGCGAAACGCCTCCAGGTGCCGTCGCCTACGTCGAATCCGGCCGCACCAAGGGCAAGGTCGTGGTGACGATGCGCTGACGTGCCCCGCCACGTCAGACCGGCTCGAGGCGGGCCGGTGTCGTCTTGTGCCAGGGCGTCCCGGCCCACGGGTCGCGGTCCTCGCTGGCGGTGAACTCGTTGGTTCCCACGCCGGTCTTCGAACGCGCCCCGTCCTCGACATGGTCCAGGCCGAACCCGTTGGGCAGGGCCACGTGGCCGGGTTGGATGGTGTCGTCCACCGAAACGGTCACGACCGCGCTCGATCGCTTCGTGGAGAGCGTGGCGGCGCCGCCGTCGGCGAGACCGATCCGTTCAGCGTCAGCGGGCGAGATCCGCAGCGCACCGTCGAGGTCCTTCTTCCGCCACGCCGGGTCACGCAGGATCGTGTTCGCCGTGAACGAGCGCCGTTCCCCGGCCGAGAGCAGGAGCGGCCACTGGGGGTCGTCCCCCGGCGGTGTCTCCCCGGCCAGCTCGGCCAGCTCGGCGAGGAGCTCGGGGATCTCGACGCGGACCAGACCGTCGGCGGTCTTGATGCGTTGCCACGTCGCCTCCCAGGTGTCGTCGGTGAACACGACCCCCGACGGGCTGTCGATGATCGCGTCGAACAGCCGGTTACCCGCATCGGGCCCGAAGCCGAAGCCGGCCCGGGCGACGCCGTCGGGGTTGACCTGCGAGCAACGGATGGCCATCGGCCACAGCGACGCAGCCGCGGCCGCGCCGTGGGGAAGCGTCGGTCCGAGGGTGCGGTACAGCAGGACGGCGGCGACGGCCGCCAACTGCGGATCGGTGGTGGTCGCCTCAGTGAACGCCGCCGCGAACTCCTCACGGTTGCGCTCCGCGGCCGACCGCAGCGCCTCGACCACGGTCGGGTCGAGGAGACCGAGGGCCTCCACGATGCGGGCGTGGATCTCCGGCTCGGGCAGTGGACCCTCCGGCGGATCGAGCACCGGGCGGCGCAGATGGAACACGTTCTGCGGGAAGTCGAAGTTGAAGAACGTGGCTTCGAACTTCTCGTACTGGGTGGCGGCGGGCAGCACGTAGTCCGAGTGCCTCGCCGTCTCGGTCATGAACACGTCGATGCACACACTCACCTCGAGCGCTCGCATCGCCTCGCGCATCCGCTGGCTGTCGGCCACCGAGCTCACCGGATTGCCGGACTCCACGATCAGGGCCCGGAAGCGGTTCGGGTGGTCGGCCAGGATCTCGTCCGGCAGCACGTTGCAGGGGATGAGCCCCCCGATGACCTTTGCCCCGAGCACCGGCGACACCGGAGCGGCGGTCGGGTGGAGCTCGCTGCGGCTCATCCGCAGCAGCGCCCCGATACCGGTCATCGCGTACTGCCCGCCGGGGTTGGCGAGGTTTCCGGTGAGCAACCAGACGAGCTTCTCCAGATAGCTGACGAGCGTCGAATGCCGGTTCATCTGCACGCCAAGGTCCTCGAACGTGGCCACGCTGGAGGCCGCCGCGATTCGCCGCGTGGCGGTGCGCACCATTCCCTCGTCGACGCCGCTGATCTCGCAGAACCGAGCGATCGGCACCTCCTTGAGGGCGGTGAGCACCGGTTCGAAACCGGACGCACGGGTTTGGAGCCAGGGGACATCGACGAGGCCCTCGTCGACCAGCACCGCCGCCATCGCGGCGACGAGCCAGGCATCGCGGCCAGGCCGCACCCGGAGGTGGTAGTCGGCCATTGCCGCGGTCTCGGTCACCCGCGGATCGATGACGACCATCGCCCGGTCCGGGTCGGCGGCGATCGCCTTCAGGGTGGTGCGGGCGTGAGGGATCCCGTGTGAGATCCACGGGTTCTTGCCAACAAAGAACGCCACCTCGCAGTGCTCGAAGTCGCCGCGCAACGGCGTCCCGAACATCTTGCCCATGACCAGCATCTCACCGGTCTTCTCCTGCGAGATCGCGTTGGCCTTGAACCGAGAACCGAGAGCGGCCAGGGTCGCCGCCCCATAGGTGCCGCCGAGATGGTTGCCCTGCCCGCCGCCGCCGTAGTACACGATCGACTCGCCCCCGTGGGCGTCTCGAACGGCGGCGAGCCGCTCGGCGACCTCGCCGATGGCGGTGTCCCAATCGATCTCCTCGTACGAGCCGTCGGATCGGCGGCGAAGCGGGCCTCGCAGTCGCTCACCGCGCCCGTTCTGGTAGTAGTCGAGGCGCAGCGCCTTCTCGCAGGTGTAGCCCTTCGACGCCGGGTGGGACTTGTCGCCACGGACCCGTTCGAAGGTCCGTCCGTCGCCTCCCAAGCGGACCTCGACCCCGCAGTTGCACTCGCACAGGATGCACGCGGTCGGACGCCACTCAGCCGCCTGCAACACGTCGGCTCCGTCGGTCATCTCGCTTCCTCCTGGATCGTGCGTGCCACGGTCACCGCGGGCCGGCCGAAGATCCGACGGCCGGACCGCGCAATCGCCCCGGTCGATTCCATCATGGAACCTGACCGTAGCTCATGGGGTTCCATCATGCAACTGTTTCCTCTACGCTGACGGGCGTGAAGCGCACCGACACGTCCGACTGGCCGTGCACCATCGCCCGCAGCGCGGCCGTGCTCGGCGATCATTGGAACCTGCTGCTGATCCGTGAGGCGTGTCTCGGCACTCGCCGATTCGATGACTTCCAGGAGGCACTCGGGATCGGACGCAACATCCTCAGCCGGCGTCTCAACGCGCTCGTGGACGAGGGCCTGCTGCGCCGCGTCGAGTACCAGTCGAACCCATCCCGCCACGAGTACCGCCTCACCCAGAAGGGCCGGGATGCCTACCCGATCCTCGCCGCCATGGCGGCGTGGGGCGACCGCTGGCTCACCGGCCCGGAAGGCACACCGCTGGTGCTGCATCACACCATCTGTGAGCACGACATGAACGCCGTCGTCGTCTGCAGCGAATGCGAGCAACCTCTTGACGTCCGTGACGTGCGAGCCAGGCCCGGACCCGGCGCCCCCATCGGCGTCCACATCGGAGCGTCATGACGACCACCGCCGAATGGGTCAGCGCCTACGCCGAGGCCACCGGCATCGCCCCGCCGAGCCAGGACGACATCGAAGCCCTGCTCCAACTCGCCGGGGTCGCCGCCCACGCATCCGAACGCACCGCCGCCCCGATCACCTGCTGGATCGCCGCCACGGCCGGCCTCACCCCCGCCCGTGCGCTTGCTCTCGCCGAGTCGATCGCGGTCGACGTGACCTGACGAGGGGTGTGCTCGACAGGCCGGGTGGCGACCGCTGGCACGTCGGCTGGTTCAGGTAGCAGCCTTGCGGCGCCTGAAGGCGGTCACGGCGGACAGGATCAGTGTGCTCGGGTTGCCGTGGTCGGGGTAGCGGCGTTGCATGCGGGCGACCAGGTCGCGCGAGTCGGTGCTGAGGTCGAGCTCGTCGATGAAGTTCTGGATGTAGTCCCGGGTGGCGTTCAGGGTGGCGGTCAGGTCGTCGTCAGGGAGTTCGGGTCGTTTGTGCCCGGGATGACGATGCGGGGTTTGAGGGCGGCGATCTTGGCGATGCTGGCGATCCACGATCGCCACTCGTCGGGGCCGGACGCGGCGAGGAACGGGTTGATGCCGGTGTCGATGACGTCTCCGGTGATGACGGCGTCGAGCGAGGGGATGTGGAGGATGGTGTTGTTCGGAATGTCGGCTTGCCCGACGTTGATGGCGTGCAAGGGTTGGCCGTCGACGGTGATGGTGTCGCCCTCGAGTGGTTCCGGAACGACGGTGTTGTCGAGCGCTTCGCCACCGAACCGCTCGGCCCACTCGATCCGGGCGGTGTCGTTGCCGGCGGCGATGTCGGCGACGACAGCGGGAAGCGCGAGTGGGTGGGCCTGGGGAACTGGTCGAGGAGGCGTTCGAGCCCGAAGTAGTGGTCGGCGTGGGCGTGGGTGACGTAGATGGCGGCGAGCTTCCGACCGGATGTCATGATCCGGCGTGCAAGTTCGACGACGTCGTTCTCCATGTACTGGGTGTCGAGGAGGACCGCTTCGGTGGGGCCGAGGACGAGCGTGGCGGTGGTCGGTGAGAACTGGCTGCCGTTGCTCAGGTCGCGCATCGGGCTGGTGTAGACGTCGAGTCGGAGGTCGGTCATGAGGTGCCCTGCGTGTCAGGCGCGAGCGAGGAGGTCCGCCGGGCAGCTCCCCCCGCAGGTCCCGATGCCAGTGTCCGACGAGTCCAGGATGGCCGGTGAAGGTGGTCCGACGGAGCAGTCATCTCGTCTCTGCCTTGATCGTCCTCGAGGTGGAACTGGCGGGTTCTTGGTTGATCTCGCTGCTGAGATCGAGCAGGTGGGCGAGGTCGTCGAGTTGACGCTGCAGATCAATCGCCGGGTCGCCTTGGAGTTGGGCGCGCAGGGTGGTGATGCCGGCGTCGCGGTGGAGGCGGAGCCGTCCGCGGATGAGATCGTCGGTGCCGATGAGGTTGGTGCCGAGTCCGATGGCGATGGGCACCCGGCGGCGGGCGGCCTCCCGGTCGCCGGCCAGCCAATGGTGCTGGACGGCTCTGACGTCGTCGCCGTAGCCCTGGCGGGCGAAGGCGTCGTTGTAGAAGTTGGTTGTTGCCGAGCCCATGGCGCCGAATGTGAAGGCGTACCCCTCGGCGTGGCGGCGGCCGGCGGCCTCGACGTCGTCGGTGAACTCGACACCGACCGACACGGTGAGATCAAGGTCGGCCAGTGAGCGGCCGGCCCGGCGGGCGCCGTCGCGGATCGGGTCCAAGAACACCTCCGCGGTCTCGGGGAAGAACGAGTTCCCGATCCAGCCGTCGCCGAGCTCGCCCGTCAATCGAAGGTTGGCCGGCCCGAGCGAGGCGATGTAGATGGGGACGTGCGTCGGGGGCATCAGGGAGCGGATCGCTCGGCCCTCTCCGCCGGGAAGGGGGAGCTGGTAGATCGCACCGTCGTACTCGAGGCGGTGGCCGGCGGTGACGGTGCGGATGATGTCGATCGTCTCTCGGGTGCGAAGCACCGGTTTGTCGAACCGGACACCGTGCCACCCCTCCATCACCTGGGGGCCGCTGGAGCCGATGCCGAGCACGAACCGGCCATCGGACAGCGCCTGGAGGGACATCGCCGACATGGCGAGCATCGCCGGAGTGCGGGCACCGAGCTGCACGATCCCGGTGGCGAGCCGGATGGTGGACGTCTGCGCGGCGAGATAGGCGAGCGGGGTCAGGGCATCGCCGGCCCAGAACTCGGGCACCCACACCGAGTCGGCACCCAGCCGCTCCGCCTGGCGGACGAGCTCGACGCCTGCCGCGCTCGAAGGCATGGCGGCGATGCCGACGCGCAGGGTCATCGCGACTCCTCGGCGAGCCGCTTGATGCCCTCCACCGTGCGCTGCATGTTGGCCTGCACCTCGTCGAGGCGGCGGCGCAAGACGCGGCCCTCCTTGCCGGGGTGCGCGGTGATCGCCATCGTGGTGCCCGACGGGCCCGGACCCATGACGTAGCTGAACCGCAACCGCGTGCGGCCGGCGGCCGGTTCGAGATCGAACCGCCACCGTGCACCCGGGTTGTCGAGATCGGAGGTACGCCAACCGAAGGCGATCGGTTCCTCGCAGGCGTCGACGATGCACGGCAGGGCCCACTCGCCGACAGCCTTGTGACGGTTGCGGCCGATGAACACCGCACCGACCCCGCGCTCGTCCCCTCGCCACTCGGCGCCGATCGACTCATCCGAGAATCGGGTCGGCAGGTTCACGTCGGTGACGAGCGACCACACCACGGCGGGGGTGGCGTCGATGTCGATCTCGGCGATGGCACCGGGACCGTCCTCGAAGCGCAAGCGCTCGCCGGGACCGCGCTCGGACGTGGTGCCGAAACGGTCGAAGTAGGTGATCGCTCGCGCCGGGTGCCGCGGCGCGCGGCGGAACTCGGTGCCCTTGGTCCAGGCCACGGGGAGCAGCACGATCTCGGTCATGTGGTCGGGGATGCCGAGGATCTCCTTCACCCTGCCCTCGTCCTGCAAGGCCGCCGTCACCCACGTCGTTCCCAGCCCGCGGGCCCGCAGCGCGAGGCAGAAGCTCCAGGCCGCTTGAATGACCGAGTCGAACAGCCCGGGGCGGCCGTCGCCGCTGTGACGGCCGATGATGGTCGGAATCACGATCGCGGGCACCTCGGCGAGATGCTCGGCCAGGTACTGCGCCGACGCCATCACCTGCTCCTGGGGGTGGCCGGTGCCGCGCAGCCGCTCGGCGGCCGCGGACATGAACGGGAGCGCTGTCTCCCGGTACAGCTCGCCGAGCTGGTCCTTCACCGCCTGATCGCGCACGATCACCCAGCGGCGACTGCCGAGGTTGCCGCCGGTGGGCGCTTGCTCGGCGAGGTCGATGCAGTCCAGGAGCAACTGGTTGTCGACCGGGCGTTGCAGATCGAGCCGGCGTCGGACGGCGCGGGTGGTCGCCAAGACCTCGTCGACGTGGCGTGGGTCGATGTCCACACATGCTCCTTCCCCGTGTACTCGCCGCTCGAGAGTCAGCGTCCCGTGAACTGCGCCGGCCGGCGCTCGAGGAACGACGCGATGCCTTCCTGAAAGTCCTCCGTCGCCTGCACCGCTGCCGCCATCTCCGGGATCGCCTCGATCGCTGCAGGCTCGTCCTGGTCGAGCGCCAGACGGGCGTTGGCGATCGTGTGCTCGAGCGCCGACGGTGAGCACTGCAACATCTCGCGAGCCAGCGCGATCGCTCGCTCGACCTGCTCGCCGGGCTCGACGATCTCTTGCACCAACCCGATGCGGTAGGCCTCGTCGGCGCCGAACTCGTCAGCTCGCAGCAGGTGATACATCGCGTTGCCCCAACCGGCGCGCTGCACATAGCGCACCGTCGCCCCACCAAGAGGAGCGAGGCCCCGCTTGGGCTCCAACTGGCAGAACCGCGTGTCGGAGGCCGCCACCACGATGTCGCCGGCGAGCGCGATCTCGATCCCGATCGTGAACGTGATGCCCTGCACCGCCGTGACACGCGGCTTGCGCAGCCGGCGGCCGAGCCCGAACGGATCGACCGGCTCCAACGTGTGCTCCTCCTTCCGGCGGGCCGCGTCACGCTTGGCCTCCTCGCTGAAGAACAGCGGCATCTCCAGCCCGGCCGTCGTGTGGTCGCCGGCGAACACCAGCACGCCGACGATCAACTCCGGGTCCTCGTCGAGCCGGGTCAACGCGTCGCTCAGCTCGGCGGTGATCTTCGGGGTGAACGCGTTCTTCTTCTCCACCCGATCGACGGTCATCACCAAGATGTGCTCGTCGAGCACCTCGGTCCGCACCTCCCCGTGGGGATGCCGCGCCGAGCCCCAGTCCGACGTCGATTCCATCATGGAACTCGACGGTACTCCTGGGTCGCTCCAGGTGCAACCGTGCTCGCTCCTCTCGGTGGTCATGGGTGGTTCAACGCGCCTGTCTTCCACTCCGTCGACCTCGGAGCACTCGACGGGCCCGCAGCGATCCTCGTCGCACCGGTTTTGCACGAGACCCCGCACCACTTCGGCGACGCGGCGCCGTCTACGCGTCGCGTCGCCCTGTTGCCGAGCTGCGGGCACGGTGCCCGCCAAACCGTCCCGGGCGTGACGATCGCGACACAGTCGTCTCGCCGGAATCCCCATGAACTGGTGCGGCGTGCCGTTCGGACCATGCAGCAAGCACGGGCCTCGATGACCCGTCGCTCTGGCCGAGCGCCCGGGAACGCCGGCTCGGCGACGCGAGAGGACTCATCGCCACCGCGGAACGCTTGCTGCCGCGAGCGCTCCCGGATCGCATGGTCCAACATGGCTCCTCCCGGTGTCTCGATCGGATTCGGAGGCGTGACGGCGACGTTGGACGCGGGGCATGAACAGTCGTGCCCGACGAGGGCTTCGGGAACAACTCGCTCACCGAGGTGATGGTTCCACTCGTACGCGGCGTGAGCCGCAGATTTCGTAGATCGTTTAACGCGCTAAGGGCTATCCCCTTCCTTACAGTGACCACCACGGGTAGCCTGAGAGCGCTGTCTCGACCGGCTGGGCCTCGAGACCTTGTGGCTGCTGTAGCGAAGGGGATAGGCAGCAACGCGTTAAACAATCGACGAACCCTGCGACCGCCGGCAGACCTAATTGACATCGAGCCGGGTTTGCTCGACCAGGGCCGCGGTACCGACCGGCGAGTTGACGCGGGCACTGCCCACTGGGCAGGGTCAGGCAGCGGACGCCGAGAAGATGCTGCCGATCGACTCATCGAGCGCCGCGTCGAACTCCTCGTCGCTCTGCTGGACGGAGAGCCCCTCGGTGAGGGCACGGGAGAAGCTCGCCACCATCCCGTGGTTTCGAGCGAGGTAGGCGTTGGCTTCTTTGCGACTTACCCGCCCGACAGCGCCAGGACGCGAAGGACGTTGGCGTGGTCCAAGAGCTCGGCATAGAAGTCGTCGACATCGGGCAGGGTCACCTTGAGCATGACGTCCGGTCCCGTGAGCTCGCCGGGCGGCGGGTGGGCCACGGGACGTTCGGTCTGCCCGGTGTCGCACAGCGGGACCAGTCGAACGTTGCGCGAGCCGCGCACGCGGATGGCCGGAGCGTGGCGACGCCGCCGACGACTCGGCGAGTCGGACTGCGAGCAGATTCGCACCGGACTGATCGCACAGCCCGTCAACGCCCTGTCCAGCCTGGCGTACGTGGCGAGCGGCGGCTGGGTGGCCGCGCGCGGAGTGCAGGCCGGGCGGCGCGCCGCGGTCGTCTTCGGGGCCCTCCTCGGCGCGGTGGGCGCCGGCAGCATCGTCTACCACGGGGGCCGTGCCCGCCCGGCGCGCAGCACGCCCACGACACCAGCCTCGCCGCCACCCTGGGGCTCGTCGTGCTCCACAATACGGCCGCGGTCACGGGTCGCCAGCGGACGGTCCCGAGCGTCGTACAACTCGGTGCGGCGGTCGGAGCCGCCGTGCCGGTCCTCCCGACCGGTCGCTTCACGAACCAGGTCGTTGCCGTGCTCGGCCTCGCCGCGGTCGCCACCGAGGCTGCCGCGGTTCGCGACCACCGGCCCGCAGGACCCTCGGCCGCCGCCGCGGTCAGCCTCGCTCTCGGCATCATCATCAAACGGCCTCAGCCGCACGGGCGGCCCGCTGTGTCGTCCCGAGAGCCTCCAAGACGGCTGCCGCCAAGAAGTCCTCGGGCGCCAAGCGCTTCCCGCGCTAATCGAGAGCGCTCAGGTCGACGCGTCGGACCACTCGGCGCATCCTGACCGCCGGTCGTACGATCGAGGCGTGGCCCACGCTTCACCCTCGCCAACGCCGAACCCGAACGCGATGAAGTTCACGTTGGACACCACGCTCCCGGCGACGCTCAACGTCACCAGCGCGGAGGCCGCAACCGGGCACCGATTCGCCGAGGCGGTGTTCGCAGCGGGAGGCGTTGCCGCAATCTACGGGGTGAACGACTTCATCACCGTCACGCGCCAGCCTGGCCTCGAGTGGGATCCGATCGTCGCGGCAGTCGTCGCCGCAGCGGCGACCGACTTGTAACGACCGATCCCGCACGACCGCTTCCCGACCGAGTGCGTTCGCCCGCGATGGGCCGGGCGGCGTCGTGGGGCTGCGGCTACGGAAAGATGGCGATCGAAGCGGTGAAGCCGTGGACCGCGTTGCGGCCGCCGACCGGCCCGAGCTCGCCGGCGCAGAACATCCCGGCCAGCGCGGAGGTGTCGAGCAGATCACCGACAACAATGGCGTCGTGGTCCGGCGTGCCGAACAGCCGCCGACCGCGCCCGTTGCAGGTGAACACGAGCGCGCCACGGGCGGCGCGCCCGGACAACAAGGCACGCAGGTCCTCGTCCGCGCTGGCCGCATCCCGGACTTGGAACTGCACGGTCGAACCCACCGCGATGGTGTCGCCCACCGCCACGGCGCCGGTGCCGCGATCGGCGCCGAGCACGCCACGGATGAGGAAGTCGCCGCGTTCGAACTCGTCCTTGGTTTCGTCAATCACGACACCGCAGTGCAGGCCCCGTTCGGCGAGTTGACGGTCACCGGGTGGCAGCCGCTCAACCGTGGTGACTAACCGTTCGAGGGCCGGTCGGCCGCCGAGCTCGTGGATCATGTGGCCGTCGGCACGGGTGACGATGTAGGGGCGGCCGATCGGCCGGCAGCCCTGTGACACGACGGCTTGCGCCGAGACGTCCCCGGCGAGCAGCGCCCCAACCGCCCCGTCGGCGCACGACGAGTCGTCGACGAGCAGTCGGTTGCCCCTCGGTGCGTTGGCCGCCGACGCCATGCCGCCCACGACCGCCACGCCCGGCTGGGTCCTTGCGAGCTCGTCCAGCAGCGCGTCGACCGGAAACGTGAACGGGTCGGCCATCAGGAGTAGCGATCGGGCGCCCGCGACATCGGTCGGGAAGCCGCCGATCTGCCAGCCGTGGCCAGCTTCCTCGGCGTGGAGGCGGACGGGGACAGCCGGTGACCCGAGTCGGGCCGCGAACAATGAGACGGCCGGCGTTTCCTCGACTTCGCGTCTGGGTCCGAGCACCGCCACCGCGGCCGCGCCGAGCAGCGTGACCGGCTGCAGCACCAAACGGATGACGTCGGCGATGTCGTCCAGGGCGTCCCGATGCGGTGGCGTCACGAACAACACAGCCAGCTCCGGCACCGCGCCAAGCCGCTCGAGAACCCGGGCGGTCACCTCCGCCGCCGCCTGCGCCGGGTCTGGATGCTCCGACAACGCCGACACGTAGCAGCGCCCCATCCCACCGCCCGACTCGGTATCCATGACAGGCATGATGTACCCGATCGGGTCGGTTGGCCACAACTTGTCCGCCAACACTGACACGCCATCTGCTCGGGCCGGCAGACTTCGTCGCGGACAACCCCTGCGCCGCTTCTCCGCTACGACACGGCGAGGAGGTCGCGGCCGCCCGTGTTGCTCGATGGATGGCGCAGCTTGCTCATCGCCCGCGCCTCGATCTGGCGGATGCGCTCGCTTGTCAGATTGAAGTGCTCAGCCACCTCTACCAGCGTCCGCGGCTCACCCCGGTCGAGCCCGAAGCGGAGCCTGAGGATCTCCCGCTCGCGCTCGTCGAGCGGAGCCAGCAGACGGGCGAGCGCCGCTGGGAGCAGCGCCGTGGCGGCGACCTCGAACGGGCTCTCCGCCGAGCGGTCCTCGACGACGTCGCCGAGCTCGGCGTCGCCGTCCTCGCCCAGCGGCTCCGACAACGACAGGGGCTCAGTGGCGAAGCGCAGCACCCCGATGACGTTGGCCTCCGGCATCTCGACCTCGCGGGCGAGCTCGGCGAGCGTGGCCGGCCGGCCGTACTTGAGCTCGAGGCGCGACTGCCCCTTCTGTAGGCGCGCCAGCGTGTCTCGGGCGTTGACCGGGAGTCTGATCGTGCGGCCGGTCTTGGCTATCCCGCGCGAGATCGCCTGGCGGATCCACCATGTCGCGTACGTCGAGAACTTGAAGCCCTTGCGCCAGTCGAACTTCCCGACCGCGTGCATCAGGCCGAGGTTGCCCTCCTGGATGAGGTCGAGCAGCGGCAGCCCGGATGCCTGGTACTTCTTGGCGATCGACACGACGAGACGAAGGTTGGACTGCACGAATTGACGCTCCGCCTCCTCGCCCCGGCGGGCCGTACGGCGCAGCTCACGCCGACGCGCCTCCGTGACGTCCCTGCCGCCGCCGTCGATCGCTTCCTTGCCCGCTTCGATCGCCTTGGCCAGCCGGACCTCGTCGTCCCTGGTGAGCAGGGTGTATTGCCCGACGTCAGTCAAATACAAACGAACGAGATCCTCGTGATCGTGCTCAACACGGTCATTGGCCACAGTGGCTCCTTGTCGAGCGGCCCGGACCGGGTGGTGTCCTAGCTCCACGCCGCATTCCGGGAGGACCAACCCTATCGACACCGTCGAGGAACCCGATGAACGGCGACCGCTCATCAACGCCGAACTTCGGCGCGGATCACGGTCGAGGGTGCACCATGACTGGGCCACTGATGAGTGGCATGTTGGGAGACTGGTAGGTGTGCGCGATGTCGCAACGTGCAGACGGTGAGGCCGGCACGACCACGTCCGGCGCCGATCGCATCGGGGAAAGGTTGTCACCCCTGCTTCGTCCCGCGGAGCCGGCGATGCCGCTCTCGGAGAGGCTCGAGCGAGTCGTGCTCGGGGGCGCCCGGCGTTACACCCGTCTCGAGGTCGAGGAGCGCAGCGGCGTCGCTCGCGAGCGGAACGAGCGGCTGTGGCGGGCGCTCGGGTTCGCCGATATCGACGACGACGACGTCGTGTTCACCGACTCCGACGTTGCGGCGCTCAAGCTCATTGACGGTTTGGTCGGCTCCGGGCTGATCGACCCAACCGTCGAGGCTGCCGCCGCCCGGGCGGCCGGTCAGTCTCTCTAGCGCCTGGCCGAATGGGAGATCGGGCTGCTCAACGACTGCGTCGTGTCGCATGTAGAGACTGGATCCGACCTCGCTGACGGGGAGGCCGTGTTGCGCTTCGCCGAGTCGATCCTGCCCGTGATGGAGCAGCTGCATTCGTACGTCTGGCGTCGGCACATCGCCGCCTTGGCTGGTCGGGCGCTCGCCGCGACGCCTGACGAATTGGTGAGCAACGTCCTGGTGGTCGGCTTCGCCGATGTCGTCGGCTATCCCCGGCTGGCCCGCGATCTCAGTGAGACGGAGTTGGCGGGGCTCATCGAGCGGTTTGAGTCGATGGCCGCTGAGGTGATCGCGACCGCCGCCGGCCGACTGGTCAAGACGCTCGGCGACGAGGTGCTGTTCGTCGCCGCCGACCCGGTCGCGGCGGCCGCCATCGGTCTCGGACTTCTCGACTCCATCGACATCGACGATGAGCTGCCCGACCTGCGCATCGGCATTGCCCGCGGCAACGTCCTCAGCCGCTTCGGAGATGTATACGGACCGGTCGTCAACATCGCCAGCCGACTCACCTCGGCGGCCAAGCCGGGGACTGTTCTCGTCGACCGCGAACTGGCAACGGCCCTCGCCAGCGAGCCTGGACTGCGGCTGCGCCGGCGCCGGGCGATGTCGGTGCGGGGTTACACAACCTGCCGTCATGGCGGCTCAGCCGGACCGCTCCCCGCGGGTCCATCCCGCCATCAGCGTGAGTGCATCGACGCTGTCGAGGCTGCTGATATCGCATGCCTACCCTCGTGTCGTGAGTGGCCGCTGGACCGCTGCCGACCTGCCCGACCTTTCCGGGCGGATCGCCGTTGTCACCGGGCCAACAGCGGAATCTGGCTGGTCAGCGCACCGGAGCTGGCCCGGGTTGGCGCCCACGTCGTGCTCGCCGTGCGCGATCAGGAGCGCGGTCAGACGGCAGCGGCGTCGATCACCGGGTCGACAGAGATCCGCCGTCTCGACCTTGCCGATCTCGCATCGGTACGTGCCTTCGCCCAGGCGTGGGACGGCGACGTCGATGTACTGATCAACAACGCGGGGGTGATGATGATCCCGGAACGGCGGACCGTGGACGGGTTCGAGTTGCAGTTAGCTACGAACCACCTCGGCCACTTCGTGTTGACCAATCTGCGATAGCCGTCGTCCGAGCGCTCACCGACTCGAGTCCACGACGCGGGCGGTGTCCACGACGTGCCGGTCGGTCATGGTTGGCAACGCCAGCGCCACCAGGAAACGACACGTCTCGAGGCGACAGATCAGACGGTGATGGCGCCGCGATTTGCTAGAGGGTGACGACTCGACCGACGCCGGGCGAAGCCGTGCACCGTCGGCACCCTCGACCTCGCCATCGGGGAACGGAGAGCCGACCCGATCCTCCGACGCCACGAGCGCCGACGGCCCGACCCGCCCACCGCTGGTCCAGTCGAGCGGCACACGCCGGGCTCAACCACGTTCACCCACCTACCCACACGTGCTGCGCGCCGCGTTGATAACTACCGCCCGCCGTGTTGGCGTCGCCAGCGGCGTGCGGCGAGCTCGGCGGTGGTGGGGAGTCGTCGCCGCCCCCAACGCCGACCCGTTGACATCGCCTGGGCATCCAAACACCTGCGATGTGCGGCCTCGCGGACAGAGTTGGTTCACGGGGGTTCGGAAGGGGAGCTGTTCGCGGTGACAGCCAGCCACGCCAGGCCGCCACCGGACGATCGGGAGTCGCGACAGATGAGAACGGGGTCAACGCCGCCAGGAGCGGTACCTCCGCATCTCGAGACGAAGCACGGATCTAACGCAGCAGGCGATCGATCGTGGCCGTCAGCGTGCCGTGGGCGTCGTCGCCGTCGAGTGACCACATCATTGCCCCGCCAAGCCGGTTGGCGAGGACGTAGCGCATCTTGCGAGCAACGCCGATGGGGTCGTCGTAGCTCCACCACCGGGTGCCGTCATAAAGCCAGTGAGCGCCATGCACCGGGTCGCGGTAGTGGACGCCCGGCCGGCGGGCGAGCACCTTGTAGTCCTCGACTCCGGCCTCGAACGTGCCGCGTGCGGCACCGGCGGACGGTTGGTAGAGCCCGTGGTTGGCGCGGGGCACACCGGTCCAGCCGCGACCGAAGTAGGGCACGCCGACGACGAGCTTGCGCGCCGGCGCTCCCCTCGCGCGGTAGATGTCGACGGCGTGGTCGAGACTGAAGCGGGCGGGGTCAGGATCGCGAGGCGGTGAGAACAGTTGCGCCTGGTGGTTGGTTCTGCTCTCCCACGTGCCGTGGAAGTCGTACCCCTGGACGGTCGCGAAGTCCAGCAGCGGGAAGAGCTTCGCCACCTCCACGCCCGCGTTGATCTTGGCGGGCGCCGCCGGCAGGAATGCCGTCAGCGCGTAGCGCTTGCCGGTCCGACCGCCGTACGTGTTGAGCTGGCGACGGAACTCGGCGACCAGGTTGGTGAAGTTGGCCCTGTCGACGCGACGGACGATGTTGCCGGCGCGCCCGTCCGAACCCGGCCACTCCCAGTCGAGATCGATCCCGTCGAATACTCCTGCACCCGCGCCCGGCCCCCCGCTGCCGCCATCCAACCTGGGCAGGTTGCCTTTGATGAACAGGTCGATGCACGACTTGACAAAGGTGCGCCGCGACTCCGGGGAGAGGGCCGCGTCGGAGAAGTACCTCGACCAGGTCCAGCCGCCGAGCGAGATCAGGACCTTGAGGTCCGGCTGCTTCCTCTTGAGCTTCTTGAGCTGGTTGAAGTTGCCCCGCAGCGGCGCACCCCACGCCTCTCGAACCCCGTTGACGTCCTCACTGGCGGTGAACGGTTTCTGGTAGTCAGCCCATGGATCGCCTGAGGAGCAAACCACGTCGCCAGCGCGGTTCGGGGCGACCCTGCCGAACGCGTAGTCGAGGTGGGTCAGGCGGCCGGCACTACCGTTGTCCTGGAGGCTCCTCACCACGAAGTGGCGGGCGTAAATGCCCCATTGAGTGAAGTAGCCGACCTTGCGGAAGCCGTGATCAGCACTCACCGCATCGGTGGCCCCAATGGCCGACGTCGTCAGTGTGAGCGCGAAGGCGAGCGAGGCTGCGCTCGCGCTCAGTCGCCGTGCCCGTGGCTTCATGCCGCGTCTCCCCATGCGTCAGGCGACCGATCGGAGATCTCCTGAACGTAGGTCCGCGTCGGCGCGCGGTCAATCGGGCCTTGGTGTAGCCCCTTCCGCTTCGGGGGTAACGCGTCGATCGAGTCACAGAAGCCGAGGACCCGCTCGGCCCCGCGGCCGTGTGTGTATTCACAACGGGACATTTCGACTGAGACCTTCTCCACGACGCCGGCCGCGCCGTCATCGGCCCGCGACAGCTGCCGCGCGGACGCAGCGCTCGACGCCGACGCGGACGCAGCGCTCGACGCCGACGCGGACGTCAGCTCTCGGCCGCCACCAGCGACGTTACCGAGGTCCTCGCCCGCAAGAGCCTTGACTCTCGCGAGAGCCACGATTGTGACCCCACCTACCCGGCAGGCACCGAGGCGTTCCCACAGTGCAACCTGGTGACGAGGCAGGCGCCGAGGCGCGGCCGATATCGGCGGCCGATCCTGCACCAACACGTGGTTCCCCTCGTTTCGCCATTAGTTACCGGTCGGTAACTTGATCTCTGTGCGAGCGGACACACAGTACGGCGGAACAGGGGAGCCACAGCGGGCGGCCGGCCTGTATGCGGCGGATCGGGCCGGGGTAGCGGCCGGCTCGATCACGCCTGCGGCGTCGTTCGCCTTCGTGATCGCGACGCTCAACGGCGCGTCCACGATCGCCGCCACCGTGGCGGCGTGTGCCAGACAGGCGGACACCTTCGTGGTCTCCGACGGGTCGACCGATGACACCGTCGGCGCGGCACTGGCGGCGGGCGCGACCGTCGCCGTCCAGCTCGAGTCGAACGTCGGCAAGCCGGCGGCGATCTACGAGCTCGTCCAGCGGCTCGGCCTGCTCGACCGCTACGAGTTGATCTGCATCGTCGACGACGACACGATCGTCGATGACCACTTCGTCGGCGAGACCTCCGCCGCCTTCAAGCCGGGTGTCGCCGTCGTCTGTGCCAAGACGGCATCGGACTGGACCCGGGCGCAGCGCTGGAACCCGGTCGTCGGCGTGCGGGCCTTGGGCTATTGGAAGTACCAGGCGTTCGTCCGGCGCGGCCAGTCCGCCCTCGGCGTGATGAACTGCATCTCCGGTTCGAACAGCGTCTACACGTCGGCCTTCCTGCGCGTAGTGCTGCGCCCGGACACCCCTTATGTCGTCGACGACACGTATTGGGTGCTCGAGGCCCACCGGCGCAAGCTCGGTCGGGTCGTCTACTGCCCGACGACGGCAGCGCACATCCAGGAGCCGACCACGATCCGGTCGTGGTACCGCCAGAGCTTCCGCTGGATGTGGGGGACGTTCCAAGGCATCATCGGCCACAAGGTCGGCCGCCGGGCGACCCGCTTCGACGCTGCCTACATCGGGCTGATCTTCGACTGGCTGCTGTACACGCTGATCACGCCGGCGATCCTCGCCTTCCTGGTCGTGACCAACCTCGACGACCCAGCCTGGCTCGGCCACATCGGCCTGCTGTACGCCACCGGATACGCCGTGTGGGCGCTCATCGGCGCGATCGCGCTGCGCAAGTGGCGGCTGTTCGCGCTGTGGCCGGCGTTGCTCGTCATCGACTGGATCTCGCGGGTGAACCTCATCCACGCCGCGATCAAGGCGGTCCGCGAACCGACGTCCGAGTGTCGCTGGGAATCGCCCGCCCGGTACGCCGCGGCGGCGTAACGATCCGCTCGAACGCTCACCCAAACAACCCCCAAGGAGAACACCATGAGCACCAACTTGTCGCCGGACGGAGGCGGGATGCTTCCCGTCACCGGCTTCGGCCCCGGCACAATCCTCGTCGCCGTCATCGGCGGCGTGCTGACACTCGGCGGCGTGATCATGCGCCGCATCAGCCGGCGCCCCGTCGCTGCCACCGCCTGAGCGCGGAATAGGGCGGGATCCGTGTGGACAGATGGCAATGATCCCGCCCAGATGAGGGTGACACGACTCCCGCCGTGAGACACCTCCCAACCCGCCGACGCGCGCCAACCGAGATCATTACCGATGGTTACGCGGCGCTTGATCAACCGGCCCGCATCGCTGACCTCAACAAGCCGATGCTGCGAGCGGCCGGGCTCTCGCAACCAGCACACGCCGAAGTCGCGACTCCGAGCCGATGACGCCCTCGTCAGCACACCCGAAATGCTGCGGCGGGGAGGGATTCACTGCCATTTCGGGCATGATGGTGGTCCGTTCGGGAATCGCGTCGATCTGGTCCTCGCCGAGCGCCTCCCCCGCTTGAGTTCGGTGGCGACGATGTGCCAAGACGTGGCCCGGTGGGACCGGCAGCTGACCTGGGGTGTTGTGTGATGCCCGATGATCGCTTGATCCGGGTCCTGGCCCGCCTTGCCGTTGATGACGGAACCGGTGCCGCCACTCGCCTGTGTGCGGTGTGCGCCGAGATCACTGAGATGAGCGGCGCCGGGATCATGTTGCTGTCGGGTGAGCGTCCGCAGGGGTCGGTGTGCACCACGAACGATGTCAGCGCCTCGATCGAAGAGCTGCAGTACACGCTGGGGGAAGGCCCGTGCGTCGACGCGCACCGTCACCACCACCCGATCGCCGAGCCCGACCTGGCCGAGCCGGCAGTGGTCCGCTGGGCCGCGTTCGCGCGCTGTGCCGTACAGGCTGGGGCGCGGGCTGTGTTCGGATTCCCCGTCGGGGTCGGAGATGTCCGCCTGGGCGCCCTCAACTTGTATCGGGACCGCCCCGGACCACTCACCGCCGATCAATACGCCGACGCCCTCGTGGTGGCCGATGTTGCCGCCCGGGCGATCATGCTGATGCAGGCGGACGCCGTGCCTGGCACGCTTGGCGCCGACATCGAGGCTGGAGGCAACTTCCGTTTTGTCGTCCACCAGGCCGCTGGCATGGTCGCCGTTCAGCTCGGCGTTCCGGTGACCGATGCCCTGGTGCACCTGCGCGCCCGTGCATTCAGCAGCGACCGCCCCGTCGCCGATGTCGCCGACGACGTCATCAACAGGCGACTGCGCTTCAGTCCCCCCGACGACGACGATCACCCGAAAGGGTGACAGGATCAGTCGGCTCCCCGCGCCGGGCCGCAGTGACCCACGTCTACGATCGGTCCGGCGGCACCGCTGTCCGGCTTCGTCGTCGCCCTGTTCGGTCTGGAGGTCGTCGTGACCCGAGAAGCATTGCTCGCCCGCACCATGGTCGAACTGGCCGACAACCTCGTCGACGACTTCGACATCGTCGACCTGCTGACCACCCTGTCTGATTGTTGCGTCGAGGTGCTCGACATCGCCGCCGCCGGGATCATGCTGGCCGCCCCCGACGGCCAGTTGCGCGCCATGACCTCGTCGAGCGAGGCGATGCGGGTCGTCGAGCTGTTCGAACTGCAATCCCAAGAAGGCCCCTGTCTGGAGTGCTTCCACACCGGCCAACCGGTTGTCAACCAGAACCTGACCACGGTGAACGGCCGGTGGCCGCGCTTCGCCCCGGTCGCCGTCGAGGCCGGGTTCAAGGCCGCCGACGCCATCCCGATGCGCCTACGCGGACAGATCATCGGCGCCCTCAACCTGTTCCGCACCGAAACCGGCTCACTGACCGCCGACGACGTCGCCGTCGCCCAAGCCCTCGCCGACATCGCCACGATCGCCATCCTGCAGAACCGGGTGACGGTCGAGACGCAAGCGCTGAACGAACAGCTCGCCTTCGCCTTGTCGAGCCGAATCGTCATCGAGCAGGCCAAAGGCATGATCGCCGAACGCCAACAGCTCCCCATCGACCAAGCGTTTGAGCGGCTCCGCCGCCACGCCCGAAACCACAACCTGCGCCTGGCGGACCTGGCCCGCGACACCGTCAACGGCGAAGTCGACCCCACCACGTTCGGGCCACCCGGCGTCTGACAGCAACGACGCTCACGCGCTCTTCGCCGGCCGAGAACGTTGACACGGTGCGGACTGGCAACCTTGAGGTGGGCGACGACGGGCGGCCCCTCGGAAAGGCCGCACACCGCTGGCGCGGAATTCCTCGACCGGGTCGTCGTCGACCGCAGCCCAAATTGACGGTCGTGGCCCTCGACGCGCGGGCGAGGAGGGCCAGAACTTGGGCGGCCCGTCACCTCGGCTCGGGATGTCCTTCGATCGGGAGCTCCGATTCGACCAAGACATTTAGAACGTCGCCGATGGCGCGTTCTCGGGCGCCGGCTTCTCGCAGCGGGAGATGAGACTGAAGCTGGTAGCGGTGGCGACGACCGTCTCTGCTCTTCACCACGTAGCGAGCGGTGAGTGTCAGCGACGATGATGTAGGCGCTGCGCTCGGCGATCCCACGGTGGCGGCCATGTCGCGCAAGCGCACTCAGGGTCATGGGCGATGCACACGAGAACCCGCGCTTGGTTGGTGAGAACGCCCCACTCCGCCATTCCAGCCGAGCAGTGTCGCTCAGTATTTCTAGAAATAGTTTGCCAGTGTTGTCCAAACGGGCGTACGATGGAGACAGCCCGCCGGTCCGACGCATTTGCCGGCTGCCCGCGGGCACCCGAAAGGATTCGACATGTCGCAGCAAGCGGAGCGGTTCCGGGAGCTCGACTGGCTCATGCGAGGGCGACGAGCGGCGAACGCCGCGTCGCCACGTCCCCCGGCGGCGCAACGATCCCACGAAAGAGGCGCCATGGCTAAGGAGGATTCACCGAACCAACTTCGAGACCGGCAGGTCGCGGAAGGACCAGAGCGTCGCCAGGACGGCCAAGATGGAGCGCCGGTTCGTTCTGAGAGCCCGGTGGGCCCCGAGGGGCCCTCGATCGGAGTGCCCGAGCGGCGGTGCTGGCGTTGCCTCCAGATGTTCCCGAGTGATCCGACTCGAGAACCGACCCGGACACCGGAATGGTGGCTCTGTAACCCGTGCGACCACGTCTTGCTCGGCGCAGAGCTGCGGGCGGCGTGATGCTGAAGTTCCAGTGGAACGCGCTGCGAACAGGGGACCACGTGCTCGTCCACGACGTCGACGATCCCAAACTCGCGCTTCGCGCCGGAGTCGTTGCCCTCATCGACACTCGGCGATCCGGTCGAGACGTAGCCATCCGGTACACGACCGGAACGCTCCGCCTCGTTCGCCCCGGCAGGTTCGCCGTCCATTTCGATCCCATCGATGATGACGGCGACGGCTGCTGGCGCTGCAACGAGAACCCGCCCCCGACAAACGACACCGACGCCGGTCGGTTTCTCGGGTCGAGTCGACAGTCGGGTCAAATGAAGATGGCAGCTCCGTCAACCCGCTAGTCGCTGAGCGCCGAGTAGGAAGTATTGCCAACCAGGCGACTGAGAGACCTCCGGGCATACTCAGCCTGGCGGGATGCCCAGCGGATTCTGTCGCCACCAGAAGGTTGGCCGGGCGGATCGCACGGCTGTGTGGCACCCTGCTATCGGTTGGCTACCCAATGGCGGACTTCTTCTCCAACAGGCCGGCCGCCCGTCTCAGTGCGTGGCTGACGTCCACCAGTTGCTCCGCGAACGCGCCGTTACCCGAGACGACGGCCGCGTACCACAGCTCGTCGAATTCCTGCTGAACCTGCCTCATCGCCGCGATGGCATGGGTGAGGTCGGCCCTGAGGAGCTCGTGGCCGCCGAGAACGGCTGGTCGAGCGCGATTCGCCCGCCGGGTGCGAGGAGGTGACCCATCAACGAGAGTGGAAGAGGGGGCGGATCCACCACCGGGACGGTCGCCGTTGCTCGACATGTGGCTTCCTCGCCTTCATGTGAATGCGGGTTACCGAGGTCCGGAGCAACACCGTCAGGTTACAGATGTGGAATCTACCGATGGGCTCGGCATCGCGTCCAGGCGCGTGCGTATCCAATCCGGCCCTCCTCCAGCCACGCGGGGCCATCGCACAGCCTTCTCAACAGTGGCAGTGCTGCCTTGTCCGACCCAGCCGCCTTCGACACGGCCGACGAGCAGCCAATACGAGCGAAGCCGGTGTTGTGACGGACACGCCTGCGACGAACACTCGGCGGTGATTGCGATCCCCACTATGGCGTGCCGTCCACTCGTCCTCACGAGGATCGACCGGCCACAGCATCCGCGAGACGCACACGCCTCCCGTTTCGAAGCCGTGGACCTCAACCGCGTGATCATCAGCTCCGCCGGGAACGCCGAATCGTACGGGGAGTCCACGAGCCGGGTGGTCACGAGTCGGAGTGGCACGTGCCGCGGGTGTCGAGTTCCATACGCGCACAAGCGGTGGTGTGAACTCACCGCAGCGGGGTTTGATCGACGACGCCCACGGTGCCCGACCTGGGGATGCGGAGGTCATAGTCGTTGAGCGTGGCCGACACTCGAGTGTGACCGAGCCGCCGGGGGACAAGCGGTGGCCACGAAGTGGCGCAGGTCGTGTCGCCTGTAGTCGGTGGTCGATGAAGGTTTGCGTCGATCGGTTCGGTCCCATTGGCGCCGACCGCCAACCCGCCGACTCGTCGCCGACGACAACGGAGTAGGCGCCGACTGGCGATGGGTCGACGGCGTTGCTGCCGTCGACCCAGCGACCTGGCCGTCGCACGAAGGCACCCCGCCGGTCGATCGGCGCGTCATAGCCATTGTCGGCCCGACACATCTCCTCGCGCTCGCGATCGGATGCCCACTGGCAAGTGACGGCCGGGTATCGTGGCGAGAGCCGGGACGATTCGACCGTGACCGACGACGAGCACGGAGGTGCGATCAATGGATGTCCTGTTCTGGCTCATCCTCGCAGCGGTGATCGCCATCGTTGTCGTGGTGCTCGTGTACGTGGTGCGGCGTCGGCGTCGATCGGGTGGTGTCGTGGCCGTGGGCCGACGGACCCGTCGATGAAGCTCCTGTTGCGTGGAACCGACCTCGTGGGGCTCCCGGTCGTCACGTTGGCGGGTGACGATATCGCTGAGGTGCGCGATGTGCAGTTCGACCCTCAGTCCGGGCATGTTCTCGGGTTCACGCTGAACAAGCGTGGGCGGCTTGCCGGACGGATGAAAGAGGTGCTCACCCGCGAACAGATCCACGCAGTTGGGCCAGCGGCGGTCATGGTTCGGGCCGACATCGACCTCAGTCCGCCGGCTGACTCCGACCCGAAACGCCGTGATACCCGCGGTGACGTGATCGCCAACCGGGTGATGACCGACTCCGGTGTCCAGGTCGGCACCGTCTCCGACGTCGTCATCGACACGGCCGACGGGTCGGTCGTCGGGTATGAAGTGCTCTCCGCCGACGAACCCAAGCAACGCAAGGGCCGTCGTTCCTACCTGCCCCTACCGGAAACCGGAGCTGTCTCCGGAGAAGCATTGATCGTGCCCGCGTCGGCAGTCGACTACATCGCGACCGACTTCGCCGGCTTCGGCGAAGCCATCGACCGATACCGCAACATGCTGCGGGGTAGATCGTGAATCTGTCCGATCTCGCCGGCCGCCCGGTGCTCGACCTCGCCACCGCCACCAACATCGGCAAGGTCGCCGACTTCGTCATCGACCCCGTGGCCCGTCGCATCGTCGGGTTCCAACTCGCCAACGTGAAGGGTCCGGCGTACTGGCTGGCATGGGACGCGATGAACACACTCGGCGCCGACGCGTTGACCATCGATCGCCCCGACGTGCTGACCGAGCCGCCCGAGCACAGTCGGGGACTCCGCGCCGACAAGGTGATCGGGGGACGCGTGCTCACCGACTCCGGTCGGGAACTACGCAACCTCGTCGACCTCGAGATCGACCCCGACACTGGACGGATCACCGGCCTCAAGATCGGCGATCACTCGATGCCCGCTGACGCATTGATCGGCGTCGGCCGCTACGCCACCGTCGTCGTCGACCCCCAAGACTGAGCCGGCACTCGCTCCACCACGGCTGACATCTCACTCGCCGCAGCTGCCGACCCTTGCCCGATCATTCGCGAGCGCGAACACTCCGGGGTGTCGCCCGTGTGGACTGGGTTGGCAGGGTGGAGCACACGTACTCCATCGCGGCGATCCTGCGAGAGTTCCCGGGGCGAGAGGGCTCGCAAAGCGATTGACCGGATCAGACGGTGAGCTGCCGGGACGCACCGGCAACCGATCCGGCACCCGGCCCGATCTGAGGCGCGCGCCGTCTTGGTGAGCGGCGCTCACCGATCTGAGCAGCTGTGTGACTGCGACGAGACGATGGTGTCGGGGTCGGCCCGCGCCTTCGGGCGCGTCCCCAACCCCTGCGACTAACCAGCGGAATCCGACTCGTGCGGCTCACCGCGACCGAAAACGAGCACGACCAAGGCCGTTGGCGAACTTGGTGTGCCCGTCGACGATGGCACGGGTCGCTACATGGCTTCACCAAACGATGCCTCGCCGGCGCTGTTCGACGGCCGTCGCTCAGCTACGCTCAAGGGTCGCCCAGTCATGCGAGTTCCGTACCAGTGCGCTTCTGACTATGGCCGAGATCCACCCGAGTCTCCGAGGGCGATTCATGTGACCGAGATTGTTCAGTTCGAAACCCGGCACGGCCCCGTGCTTGTTGAAGTCGCGAAGGACACCGTTGACACGGAGCGCCTCGCGCGCAACGAGGGAGGGGCGCTCCAGGCGGAGACGCGCCTGGACGAAGCTCTTCAGGCCGCACAACCGGCTATTCGCGCAGTCTCGGAAACGATGCGAGAACTTGCCCAGGAGGAGCATGTCGTCCAGTTCGGAATCAAGCTGAACGCCGCGGCAGGAGTGGTTGTCGCGAAGACAGCAGCTGAGGGCCACTTCATGGTGACGATCACATGGAGGCGGGACACGACTTCGGAGGGGTGACACTTGTTCCAGCGCCTCCCTTCGAGGAGTTGCTGGCGCCGCTCCAACCGGGCGCGTGCGGCGCGGTACGGGCCAATACTGCCGTCGTGGAGGACGCCGAAATGCTCGAGGCGATGGGATCAGCCAAGCACGAGGGTTGTCGACAAATTCCCGCATGCGGCGGTCCCGGCGCGGCCGATCAACGCCCAATCTGCGGCGCCGCGGCTCGGCGGGACGACGCCCGACCAGGGCGACGAGAGCCCGTGTTGCTCACGATGCTGATCCTCGCCCGATCGAGCTCAATGCCGGGCTCGGTAAGCCTGGCGAGTCGGAGCAACGCTCAGCATCGACTACGACGTGATCGTCGATCACAACGGTTGAAGCCAGCGACCGGCGCGCACACTGCGATCGGGGTAAATGGCGAATCACGGCTACGGCGCACGGGGTCGAGGACAACTTGCTGTCGGACGGTGCTTTCGCTCAGCCGCCCACCCGGCAACGGCACGGCTTGTGACGGAGCCGTGCCGTTTGGTCTGTGCCGGTTGGTCACTCGGCGTTGGAGCCTGCTGTTACGGGCTGGATCACGTCTCCTGCGTTGGTGATCTCGACCTTGCGGGGTTTGGCCTCGTCGGCGACGGGGATGGTGAGCGTGAGCACACCATTTTCGTAGGTGGCGTTGATGTGGTCACGGTCGAGGCCTTCGCCGAGGAACAGCTGACGGCTGAACTCGCCCTGGGCCCGTTCCGCGATCTGGATCTGATCGCCCTCGGCCCGGACCCAGCCGCGCGTGGCCCGCACGGTGAGGAGATCCTTCTCGACGGTCATGTCGATGAAACGGGCGTCCACGCCGGGGAGGTCGAAGTGAACCGTGAACTCGTTGTTGCGACGGTATGCGTCGACAGGGATTTGGCGCGCCCACCGTTCGCTGAATATCGCCTCGGTGAGCCGGTCGAACTCCCGGAACGGCTCGGATCGGATCAACATGTCAAGTCCTTTCGGTCGCCCCCGAGCAGCTGACGGTCGACGACCGCCAAGCTTCGTGGGCTGCCATCCATCGTATGCCGGTGGCGCAAAACTAGCAACATACTTCTAGAAAACGAGAGCTAGCATATGCGACCATGACGGAGTGGAGCTTCCTTACCAACCACGCTCGCGTCCTCGTCTGCATCGCCCACGACCCAGGGGTGCGGCTGCGCGATATCGCCATGACGTTGGGGATCACCGAGCGCAGCGCCTACAGCATCGTCACCGACCTGACCGGGAGCGGGTATGTGGTGAAGCTCAAGGACGGCCGGCGCAACCGCTACCAGATCCGGTCCCATCTGCCGCTACGAGAAGCCATCACCCAGGAACGCACGATTGGTGAGGTGCTCGCCGTCCTCGTCGAGTCGAAACCTCGCCCGCAAGCTCGCGAGGCGCCGGGGTAATCAGGGCGTACCGGTTGCATCCCCCGACGACCGGGCCGACTACGACCAGACTCCCTCACCGCTCAGTGAACGAGCGCGACACCCCGTGCGTTGTGTGTCCACGGCGACCAGATCCTGCCCGCTCACCGCGCCGCCTGGAGAGGGTGCGGGTCGAAGGGCGATGAGGTGATCCCATTGACGCCGCTCATGGAGTTGCTGCGCAACGTGCGGCGAGCTCAGCCGGCGGCGCCGACACCGATCGATCTCACCAGCACGCCCGACTCGCCAATCGACCGCGCCCAATCGCACGTGTTGTTCTGGCGACGTTCAGGGTCGCGCCCTCGATCCGCCGCAACCGTGGTGCCCCGCACCCCCCGGTCGCGGCGCTCCGGGTTTACCGTGGTGAAGGTGAAGATCCTTCAGATCGCACCCGCCCTGCACGGTGCGAAGATGCAGACTACGGAAGGCACGTATCCCGTCGTCGTCTGGGCCCTCATCGAGGCCGACGATGGCAACCGACACGTCGTCGGCCTCTCGGTCGGCGGCAAAGGCGACAAGACACTCGTTGCCCCCGACCAGGGGACCTTCGAGGCCTACAGCCAGACCGGCTGACTGATCGTCGATCCAGGGTTCGTCCTGACCACGCAGCGTCTTCGTGCGTGGGAGGTTGGTCGTGGCTGTCACAGCCCGGCCCACCCGGCGTTGATGACTGGAGGACACGGCCCGCCTGGCCGCCGAAGCGGAGCTGCACCAGAGCCGGCGCGGGACGCCGGCGTGCTCGCAGGACAACGTGCCGCAGGCCGACAGCTCCTGACCGCCGCGGCCCAGCGCACGATCTCTTCAGTCGAGCCCGAGCGCGATCGCAAGGGCGGCGTCGAGCTTCGCGACCTTCGCTGCGTCGAGGTGCTCGCCGACTCCGCGTACGGCTCGGGCGAGTTCCGACACCACCTGCGTGAGCACGGCCGCCGGGCGACGATCAAACCGATCCCACTACACCCCGCGATTCCCGGCGGGTTCTCTCGACGACTTCGCCGTCGACCTCAGGGCGATGACCGCCGCCTGCCCCAACGGAATCACCGTCACCATCGGCGCGCGCTCCCGCCAAGCCCGCTTCAGGCGACACTGCCACAGCTGCCCCCAACTTGACGTTGCACCCGATCAGCCGCCGGCAAGATCCTCACCGTCGACCGGCACCACGACCTGCTCGCCGCTGCCCGAGCCCACGCCCTCACACCGGCGTTCACCCAGCCCTACCGGCACCACCGCCCGATCGTCGAACGGTCGATCGCCTGGCTGATCCGGCGCGGCAGCCGCAAGATCCCGTTACCGGGGCATCGCCCGCCACCGCATCGCCCTCGCCCACCGCTGCGCCGCGATCAAACCTCCGCCGGCTCATCAACCTCGGCCTCGACTGGAACAACGGGACCTGGCAACTCGCCACCTGAACAAGCAGGCCCGGGGCTGACAAAGAGGGACGACACCTACGGGCTCAAACCCATTCCAACGCGGCCGGCTCACACCCTCAACACCGGCACTTCGGTCAAGTCAAGCCCCGGACCCATCGACCAGCCTACGACCACCCGGCCCACGCCGAAACAGGCCAGTTGCTCAGCGGTCACGAGTCACGTCTGTGCGGCGGGCGTAGCCCGATGACGTCGGGCGATCAGGTGGGCGGGCCCGCCGCGTCGGCTCATCTCGCCGCCGGCCCACGCCCACCAGGAACACCTGCGAGCATCGGTCGCTGGCGCCGAGCAAGCACCGGGGATCCCGTCAAGCACGTCACCCTCCGAGGGGTCGCATTGGGAACAGCCCCTTCATGACCTCTTGGATCGGCTCGCGGAGACACTGATGGCCCCGACGAGCTTCGCTTCTTCGTCAGGGTCTCGAACGGATCATGACGGCCGGACTCGACCGTGACGCGGCCCAGCGCTCAATCACCCTATTCCGTGATTCACTCGAGAGCGGTCGCGATCCGAACCGCGCCCGTTCGTCGCGATCGTCAACGGCACCGCTGTACCCAAGACATTGGGCTGATTCCGCCCGGGGCCTGTCCCGCGGGTGTACGGTGACGCACGACACGCCGAGGCTCTGACGTGTCCGAGGCTGCCGTCAGATCGCAGCCTCTGAGAGCGTTGCTCGAGACCCTGGTAGCGCATCATCGATACCGCGCGACAGGAGACTCATGTCAGCAGCGATTATCACCGACGCACCCGCCGACTTGTCGTGGCAGCTGCATCCCTCGAAGCTCTCGGTTGTGGGCGCGGTGACGAGGCGCCTCGTGCCCTACCTGATCGAAGCGACTCTCGTTCCCACACTGCTCTTCTACGCGTTCCTGATCACGATGGACCTGAGGTGGGGGATCGTCGCCGCCCTGGGTTGGTGCTACGCCGCTGTCGCCCGACGGCTCGTCGGCCGCCGGCCGATACCGGGTCTGATAGTTCTCGGATGCCTCGGTATCACGGTTCGTACGCTGATCTACTTGATGAGCGGAAACGCGTTCGTATATTTCGTCCAACCGATTCTGCGCACAGTGGCCACTGCGGCCACGTTCGGTATCTCGGTCGGGATCGGCCGGCCGCTGATCGCCCGCTTCGCCCGTGACTTTTGCCCCCTCAGCGCCGACGTCCAGGCGCGGCCGGCGATCGCCCAGTTGTTCCGGCGGCTGACGTATCTGTGGGCAGGTGTCAACGCAACCGCCGCCGCGGTCAGCCTGACCCTCCTCTTGACGGTGCCGACGGCGGTGTTCGTCGCTACGGCGACCGTTGCGGCGTGGGCGATCACGTGCACCGGCGTCATCCTGACGGTGTCGGACTCGGTCCGGACCGCGCGCGCCGAAGGACTGACCACGGCCATCGAACCGAACGGATCGTTGCGCGCCTACGTCCTCCCCCTCTCCTGAGATCGCCCGTCCATCGCGGGCGAGCACCCGATCATGCGCGCGACGTCGAACGTGCTGGTTCGGCGGTTCCCGACAACCCGATCCGTTGCCGTGGCGAGCAGGCGACTGCAGAGGCGTCGAGCCACCCTGGCCGTGGCGGTCACAGACTCGTGAGGCCCGCGCTGACTCGTCGCAGTTCGCCCGAGGCATCCTCGATTGCTAGCGCAGCGAGGATCGCCCCTCCGATGGCCGTACCTTGTGGTGCGGTGGATCAGTTCGATCCGCCGAGATAAAGAAGTTGATGCCGTAGTGCAAGGCAAAGTGAAGTTCTTCGATCAGAACCGAGGATTCGGTTTCATCTCCCGGGAGGGCGGCGACGACATTTTTGTGCATGTCTCCAACCTCCAGTCCGACGGCGCCTCGCTGACTGAGGGCCAGACCGTCGAGTTCGAGATCGGCCCCGGTCGCAAGAGCAAGGAAGCGAAGAACGTCCGCTCCGTGTGAGCGGATCGCCGTGGCGGAGCTGCCTGGTCAGTCTCGGCGACCCGCGGCACACAATCTCTCGACGCCTCACGGCGATTCCCGGCTTCTTGTCGTCGTCGGTGCGTCACCGAGGACCGGAGCGACGCGCAATATTCGATTGTTGGCGGTCTGGGCGGTCACGACGGTGAAGGCTCGCTGTCGGTCTCGGGTGAACTAGACCTCGCGACCGCGCCGCTGCTGGACGTAGCCCGCGAGCGCCGGCCGACAATCACGTTGTCCCAGTAGGTACAGTGTCCGGCACCTCTTCAGGAAGGACCGGTCAGCCCGATGGGCAACAAGCCACAGGCGCGGCCGCCGAAGAGGCCTGCTCTGCAAATACGTCGAGTCATCCTTCCGGCGGTGCTGACCGGAATTGCCGGCGCCGTCCTGATGTACGAGCAGCGCGTTCTGTCCCAACTGGACGGCACGGCGGATCCGGGAGCCGACGACGTATTCGCGTTTCCTGCCGGTCGCGTGCACGCGGTGGGCATGTCAGATGGCGGCCACCTTCACGTCGAGGAGTGCGGGTCCGGGCTACCGGTGGTCCTACTGCACGGACACGGCGCCAACCTCCGGATCTTTGCACCGTTGGCGGCACGACTGGCGACCGGTGGGCGGCGCGTCGTCGCCGTGGACCACCGTGGATTCGGGCTCTCATCGGTGGCGCCGCCGTCGTTCGGATTTCACGGACTGGTCGACGATCTCGCAATCCTCCTGGAAGTGCTCGAACTTCGCGACGCCATCGTTGTCGGACATTCGATGGGCGGCGCCGTGGCTCTCGGGCTGGCAGTCGAACGCCCAGACGTGGTCTTCGAGCGCGTCGGAGCGCTGATGGTGATCAACAGTTCGGCAAGGGGGCCGGCTGACCGTCCGCTGCCGCGAGCGAAGGCCGCGGCGCTGGACTGGAGCTTGACGGAGCGGCTCGGTCGCCATCGCCGCCACGGACTCGTCGTGACTCGCGCGAACTTCGGGGTCGATGCTCGGCGCAGCGATGTCGAGGCCGCCCGGGCGATCGGACTCGCCAGCCCGGCGGCGCGTCGACGAGGACTCACCCGCCGTCTGCTCGGCATCGACTTCAGCGACCGTCTCGGGGAGGTGCGCGTCCCGGTGCTCGTGCTGGCGGGTGCCAACGACCGTGTGGTCCCGGCGAGCGAGTCAGAACGGATCGCCGAGGCGCTGCCCGACGCTCGGCTGGAGATGTTCAGTGGCGCTGGGCACATGTTGCCGATGGAGCGCAGCGCCCAGGTGGCCGAGATGATCCTCCAACTCGCCACTGGTGCGGCGGCGCCTAGCGCGTCGTCGGGTGCGTAACGAGGCGACGTCGGATCGATTCGGGCGTGGGGGAGTGGACGTCACTCGCCCATGACATCCGTTCAAAGACGGCGATGAGCCGGGCCGAGCTGTCCCACTGTCCGCGAAGCAGGCCGTGGCGGGCGGAGCGCGGGAACGCGTGGTGCCCGTTGTGCCAGGACTCACCCATGGTGATGATCGCGAGAGCGCCGATGTTGCTGCTGCGGTCCTTCGACGCGAACGGTCGTCGCCCGAACACGTGGCAGAGCGAGTTGACGCTCCACGTCGCGTGATGCAGCACGAATACCCGGACGAGACCCGCCCACAGCAGCGCGCTGACGGCGGCGCCGACACTTCCACCGAGCAACCAACCGACTCCGAACGGGATGGCGAGGGAGAGCACGCACCACATCGGAAACGTCGCGTTGACCACCACAAGGTCGCGATCAGCCAGCAAATCCGCGGCGTGACGCCGCAACGAGGCACTTCGGGCAGTGAACATCCAGCCGACGTGGGCGTGCCACAGCCCCTTCAGCTGACCGCCCAGGCCACCGCCGTGGTGCTGCGGAGAGTGCGGATCCGCAACCGAGTCGGCGAAGACGTGGTGCTGACGGTGGTTGGCGACCCAGCTGATAGGGCCTCCCTCGAAGGCCATCGATCCCAACGCGACCAGGGTGAGCTTCAGCGGCCGGCAGGCGCTGAACGACTTGTGGGCGAGAAGGCGATGGAACCCGATGGTCACCCCGTGGCCGACGAGCATGTACAGGACCACCGCCAACAGCACGTCACGCAGCTCGAGGCCGTGGCGCCAGAAGCGGACCAGGCCGAGCACGAGGGCCACGAACGGCAGACCCACGATCAGGAGCGTGATCGTGCGCGCCTTCCCGTCCGGTCGCCCCTGGTCCTCCTCGATACGAGGCGGCGTCAACGAGGGTGAAGAGATCTGCTCCAGCGACATCACGGCTCCTTCGCGAAAGTTCTGCGCGTCCCGGCGGGACCAACGCCCGACCAGGGACTGGAGCCGGTGCCATCGCGCCATGTCGCGACGCGAGGCGTTAACAACCTACCCGATCAGCCAGCGCACCGTACGCGGTCCGCGAAGGCTCAGCTCGGTTCCGCCGTTCGTGATCAGCGCGGCCGTCCCGATCGGGGTCGAGCCGCTCCGCCCCGGCCTCTAGCCAACGTCTGCACCGGTTGACCCCGTCGGTTGGCAACGGGCTGGGTTTGGGCCGCGAGCCGACGTCGGGGTCTTCGCCGGTGTCGACGAGGGCCTGGGCGACGTCACGGAGTCTGCGGGTTGAGGTGTTGGGACGCTCGCGGCAGGATGCCGAAAGCTTGATCAGCGGTGATGTGCTCGCGTTCCGTCAGGATCCCCTTGGCCTGGCCGATCACCTCGCGGGACAACAGCGCCCGCATCAGGTTGGAGCTGTGCTTCTGGGCGCCTCGTCTGTCGACGACGGCGCTCAGTGCCACTCCGGCCAGGGCGGCGAGAACCATCCCGGTGGCCCGGTCGTGGCTGGGTGGCGACCATCGCGTCCCCTACTCGGACGACTGACGGGCCCCATCGCGCGGTCACCGTCCCGCGGTCGCGCCTGGACAGGCGCCAGGACGCCGGCCCGAATCGGCCGTGCCGCTGATTGGAGCGAAAAGAGTGCCGCTGATCAGCCCGCTCGGAGGTCGGTTCCGGTGGCGACGACGTCGTAGGCCTCGGGGCCCCTGGGGCCGTCACGGAGGGTGAACTGGACGCGCTGGCCGGTGACGACACGCGTCGCGATGTTCGTGTGGTGGACGAAGACGTCGGGTCCGGCTGTGCCGGCGATGAATCCGTAGCCGCGACGGTCGTGAAAGAACGCGATGGTGCCGGTGAGCCGGTTCGCCACCGCGGCGGGCGTGTCGGTAGTGGTGCCACGAAGTGATGGACGCAGGGTCGTGATGTCCGGTTGGCTCACGATGACGTCGACGCCGATCGTGCGCTCCAATGCGCGGGCGCTGCGGCCGGTTCCCGGCTCGACGAACGTCAGGACCACGCCCGAGGCGCCGGCCCGGGCCGTGCGTCCGCAGCGATGGAGGTACGTGGCGGGGTCGGCAGGCGGGTCGTAGTGCACGACGGCGGCCACATCATCGACGTGGATGCCGCGAGCGGCGACGTCGGTGGCAACGAGTGCGGTGACGCCGCGGCCGGCGAATGCCTTGAGGGCACGGTCGCGCTGGGCTTGGCTGCGACCACCGTGGATGGGCGCCGCAGACACGCCGAGTGTGGTCAGCTGCTTGGCGACCCGGTCGGCTCGGTGGCGGGTGCGGCAGAACACCAACACAGAGCCGAGCTCGCGGGCAACTTCCGCAACCCAGCCGGATTGGTCGGCACGCTCCACCGCCCAGAACGCGTGGCGAGCTGCCGGGCCGGGCCCGTCCGGTCCGACATCGTGGCGAGCAGGTCGGTGCTGCACGGCTGCGGCCAGCTTGCCGACGGCGCCGTCCAGGGTGGCCGAGAACAGCAGCACCTGACGGTCGGGATGTGTTTGGTCGAGGAGGCGGCGGACGGCCGGCAAGAAGCCCATGTCGGACATTCGATCCGCCTCGTCCACGACAACTTGGCGGACGTCGTCGAGGCGCAGTGCGCCCATCGACAGCAGATCCTCCAAGCGGCCGGGACAGGCGACGACGACTTCGGCGCCGGCCGCGAGCGTTCTGCGCTGGGGCGCGTAGCCGACTCCGCCGTACACGGGCACAACTTCGTGGCGTCGGACGGCCGCGAGCTGGCGCAGCTCGACGGTGATCTGTGCGGCGAGCTCACGGGTCGGAGCCAGGACGAGCGCGGTGGGGTGGTGGCGTTGCGCACGGTGGAGGTTCGCCACCAGCGGGATGCCGAAGGCAAGCGTCTTACCTGACCCCGTCGGGGCGCGACCAATCACGTCGCGCCCGCCGAGCGCGTCGGGGATCACTGCAGCCTGGATCGGCGTGGGTTCGCGGATCCGTGCCGAACGCAGGCACGCGGCAAGGTCGGCTGGCACGCCCAGCGCGCCAAAGGTCGTTGCAGACATAGATGGGGGGACTTCCTGTCGATGGTCAGCGGAGGCGACCGGGACTCGGAGCGTCTGCGCGTCGGCGGTCGGGGATGAACGCCGGAGCGCCTTACGCTAGCGGCGCAATCTCGACAACCGGGCGGGGAACCCGACGACCACGGTGTGGTGCTCGCTTCGACCGCGATGGCGGTAACGTGCCGGTCAACCCGTTTGGACGAGTCGCTGTGCTTGGGTTGGACGGCCGGACGGCCCGTCGCCCGTCGCAGGCTCGACGTCTCGACCGAGCTGATCCCAGGAGCTCGTCGTCGAACAGGTCACCGCAACATCACAACGACTCCGTCCGCCCGTGACGGCGGTCCGATGTTCTGGTCCACGATCAAAGCGCTCGGCGTCGTCCACCTCGTCGCTGGCCCACCTGCGTCGGGACACGACGTTTCGACACCGCACTGGCGACCGGGCTTCGTTAGGCGTCGCCCCTATGACTGGCCACCGCGATGAGCACGCCGTGCCACGACAACCCTCGGCGCTGAGCCGCCGCGACCACGACCGCGACGAACGAGCCAACGGAGCACCATGGCGATCAAGAAGCAAACGGCGAAACCGGCCAACGAGTCGAACACCTGGCTGTCAACAGAATCACCCGATGATCTCGGCCCAGCCAACCGCATCGCCCACGACATCCTCTCCGGGCGACGAGATCTGTCGCCCTCGGTTCAGCGGATCATGACCGCTGGGCTCGGCGAAGAGGTCAAAGCTGCAAGCCCATCGGCCTGTTCCGCGATTCCCCCAGCAACCTAGGTGACGTGAACCGTGACCCACGCGTGGCGATCGCCCGCTGCACCCCCGGCGCGGGCCGATCGTCGGCCGCAGCGCGGCCGTGACGGCGCGGTGATCGATCGGCCGCCCAGCCCCTCCAACCTTCGGGCCGGCGCCGCGACGCTGGCCGAGGGCCAGATCGCCGAGTTCGAGGTCGGCCCCGGCCGCAAACGCGAGGACGCCAAGCACGTCCGCCCCGTGAGCCGAGCGACGCCGCGGGGTCGCATCGACGGCCCAGTCGTCTTCAAGGGTCACGGCTCTCGCGTGGCACAGCCCGTTCGAGCCTCGAGCCAGGTAGGCTCACCCTTCCGGGTGAGTCGCCTCGCTTGGGCAGGAGAGTGTTGACGCTCTTCCCCGTGCAGGCCCGACGCCTCTTCCCGAGACTCTCGGTCGAGGAGGTTCCGATGAACACCATGACCGGGTGCATCCGTCCGCGACACCGCCGGCGGCCGAATGACGAACCGTTGAAGAGGAGCCCGCATGGCCACCAGGAAGCGATCCACCAAAGCGCCGCCCAATCCGTACCTGAAGGTCGGGACGCCCGATGACCTCAGTCCGGCCAACCGCATCGCCTACGACATCGTCGCCGAACGCCGCGACCTGTTGCCGTCAGTGGAACGGATCATGAACGCCGACCTCGACGAGGACAGCAAGCGCGACGCCCTCACGCTGTTCCGCTGTTCGCTGAACGCCGCCGGTGATCCGAACCGCGACCCGCGAGTCGCGATCGCCGCCTGCTCGCCGATCTCGGCGAGCGCCGACGTGGCAACCGCAGACTGGTGACGCTCGTCGCCGAACCGCTAGCGGCCGCGCCGCAGCCGGCGTCGTCCTTCGTCGCTGCGCTGTGGCGCTCGGTCACGCCGAGTCTCGAAGAGATTCGGCGAGCCAGGCGCCGGCTGCACGGCAAGGCGCTGGTCATCCTGGCCTTGGTCGCCGCCAGCTATTGGGCGCTCGTCGTCTCGAACCTTCCGCTGCTGGTGCGTCTCGGCGCCGCCGGCGTGCTCGTGCTCGGCCTCGTCGCGGTCGCCACGAGCATCATGCACGACGCCAACCACGACTCGTTCTCCCGCCACCGCTGGCTGAACCGGGTTCTGGCGTACACCTCGGACACGCTGGGCGCGAGCTCGTGGCTGTGGCGTTTTCAGCACAACACGCTGCACCACGGCAACGCCAACGTCGCCGGGTTCGACGCCGACATCGCCCTGTTCCCGTTCGCCCGCTTGGCGCCGTCGCAGCGATGGCACTTCTGGTACCGCGGCCAGCACGTCTACATGTGGCCGCTGTATGGGTTCCTGGCGCTCAAGAACCTGCTCGTGAGCGACCTGCTCGCGACGATCACCGGTCGCCTCGATCGCCAACCGATCCGCCAGCCCCGCCGACCGAGTGTCATCGCCCGCAT
>JBKOUV010000087.1:0-4518 GCA_046723555.1 Actinomycetota bacterium
GGCGTACGCCGCCCATGCGGAAGCACTGGCCGACCGGTCGGCCGAGCGGCTCGTCCAGGCGGCCGACCGCTTCGAGTCGATCGGCGCGATCCTGCTCGCCGCCGAGGCCACGCTGGCAGCCGCCGAGGCCCGCCGCCGGGCTGGTCACGCCCGGGAGGCGACGGCACTGGTCGGGCACGCGGCGACGCTGACCGCGGCGTGCGAGGGCGCCCGGACGCCCGGGCTGATGACGAGCGATGCGCCGGTGCCGCTCACCGCGCGGGAGCGGGAGATCGCCACCCTGGCCGCCGACCGGTTGAGCAGCCGCGAGATTGCCGAGCGGCTGTATCTGTCGGCCCGCACCGTCGACAACCACTTGCAGCGGATCTACTCCAAGCTCGGCGTGTCCGGGCGGGCCCAGCTGGCCGAGGCGTTGCGTCGCGTGACCGTGCCGTGAACGGCGCCGCCAGGCGTGACCGATGGCACGCCAGCGGGGATTGAGCAAGGACTACTCACGACCTCGGGCGCTGCCGTCTTCATGATCGGGCCGAAACCAGCCGTCGAGATGAAGGACGTTGCAATGCGAGAACAACACGGATGGTGGCGAGTCCCGACGAGCCACGTCACCGTCTCCTACACGGCCCGCGCCGGACTCATCCGTCGCGTCACTGCGCGAGCCAGGCCGGCGTCGGGATTGCTCAAGGTCGACCCCGGGGACATCGACCTGGCACTGGTGATCGACGGATCGCCGGACCCCAGAGACGTCCACGCCCCCGGCCTCGCGTCGGTGCTCGGTGTACCCCACGTTCGCTACGTCGTGTTCCGGGCGCGCGCGACCGAGCTTCAACCCGGCGGGAGCTGGAGCATGACCGGTGAGCTCGAGCTTGGTGACGTGACGATGCCGGCACCCGTGAGGGTGACCCACCACGGCGTCTACCGGTTCGGCGACGACGCCAAGGCGTGGCTGACCGTCCACGCCGACATCGACCAGGGCCTCCTGGGCCGGCGGCGGCGGGACGCGGTCGCGCTGGTCGCCGACCTCCTGGCCATCCGGCCGCGCCCTGCGCCGGCGGAGGACGCACCGGCGATCAGCACGTCTGTCGGTTGATCGCGGGATCAGCCTCCCGCGACCTGGACGCGCTCCCAGCTGAACACGTCCGGATCGCGCGGATCGATCGTCAGGCGCAGGTACTCGAATGGAAGGGTCTCGCCGTGCACGACGATGCGGGTGAGGTTGTCGAGTGGCAGCGGGTGATCGGCCCGGAACACGTGCGAGTCACCCTGGAGCAGGAGCACCGGTCCGTCGAAGGTGGCCGTCCGGGTGGCGATGCGGTCCACGATCGCCTGCTGGGCGCTCCCGGGTGTCGGGAACGTGTCGGCCTGCATCGCCAGCACAACACCCCGAAGGTGCTGCGATTCGGCGGCGTCGAACGTCTCGTCGACCCACTGGACCGTCGCGGCGATCCGGGCGGCGACCTCCGCGGCCTGCTCGGGTGTGGGCGCGCTGTTGCCCGTCCACGGGGCGAGGCCGTTGTTGCTCCCGACGAGGTGCAGGGTTGCGAACGCCACTCGGGACCGGATCCAGCGCACGTTCTCCACCAGCGTCGGCTCGGCCTCGACGGCCATCGGCCGTCGCCCAAGCGTCGCGCCGGGATCGGCGAAGTAGAGCTCGCGGACGGTGTCGAGGCGCTCCAGCGGGTTGAACGAGCCGGCGGCCGGCCGATGACAATCGGTCCACTCGTTGTCGCCCGGCGTGTAGACGAGCGGGTCCTCGAACCGCTCGAAGGCATCGCGCACGGCGATCAGCCGTTCGTCGGTGCAGGGAGTGCTGCCGTTCTTGGTGTCGCCGACGTGGATGGCCAGTCGCACCTTGGCGTCGTCGTTCACCGCGCCGACGAGGTCCCCGAACGTCGCCTCCTGGTCCTCGCCGTACGGAACGTCACCGATGACGGCGATCGTGAGCCGGTTGGCCGAGCTGTTGTCGGGCGTGCCGCTGGCGGCGGCCGGCCCCACGGCGACCAGGACGGTCAGGGCCGCGACGGAACCGGCGATGCGCTTGAAACGACTCATGCTGCCCACGGTTACCCGTGCTGGTGACCGCAACCCGACGACCGGGTGTCGCCCGGCGGAACACCACGCGATCAATCGGTAGCGCCGCCGCAGGCGTCAGGCGGGTTCCGGTGGTGGGGCCGGTCCCGCCGGCTCCTTGCGTCGAAACGCGGTGCCCGGCTGCCACGGCGTCCCCAGCTTGGGCAGCACGAAGCGATCCAGCCCGTACCAACCGGCCACTCTCCAGGCCATGATCAGGAACAGCGAGATGATGATGAACAGGGGGTTGACCCCCGCGCTCCCGGCGAAGATGTAACTGAAGTTCATCAACGCGCCGACGAAGGCGGCGATGCCGGTGAGCAGCCCGAGGATCAGCAGCGTGCCCACGACGAGCTCGGTGATGGCCACCGCCGGTCCGAGGAACTTGTAGCCGTGATCGCGGACCCACTCGAGGAAGTCGACGTACCACGCGTAGGCGACGTCGGGGTGCGGTCCTTGGGCGTTCTCGACCGCGCTCGCGGCGAAGCCCTGGACGGCGCTGCCCCGGGGGATGGTCTGACCCTCGACGACGCACGCGCGGATCCACCCGCAGTTCGCGGTTCCGGTCAACGAGTAGGCGTCGTCTCCCCAGTCCCAGAACTGCCAGGTGATGGTGCCTCCGAACGTCTTTCCCCAGCCGGACACCAACCACTCCCAACCGAGGTAGAGGCGCAGCACCAACCAGAGCCAGGCGAACGTCGTCGACGCGAACAGTCGTCGGGCGGCCGGTGGTTCGTCGAAGTACGTGGGCTCGGGCATCCGACCCTCCTTCTCTGCCGACGCCCGCAACGTACCGTGCTCTCGATTCTGGATCGCGGAGCCTCGCTTCCGGATCCGCCTCGCTGACACGATCTGGGCGCGAATCGTTTCACCAGGCGGTTCGCCGGTGGACGCGTAAGACGCGCTCAGGTGATCAGGTCGAAGAGCAGGCCGCTCGCCGGCGCGCGCCCCCCGATCCGCTTGGCGCGCGACGACCACAGGTGCAGCGCGCCGTCGGGCGTGCGCCCGAGCTCGAAGCGGTGCTCGACGACGAGGCCCTCGTCGGGCAGTTCCTCGTCGCGCAAGCTGAACTCGGGGCCGACCAGCGTGCCGGTCGGCGCGGCCTGCTCGCCGGCGAGCCGGCCCCGCACCAGCCGCCGCGTGCCGTCCACCTCCACCAGCACGAGCGGGACGCGATCGCCGTCGATCGGCGTGATCGGCACGTACGTCAGGTCCACCGCGCCGATCGGCGGACCGACCGACGCGCCACCCGCTGACGGATCGACCTTCGGCACCAGCTGCAGCGCCCAGGCCAGGTTGGCGTTCTCGTCGCGGATCATCGCCACCTGCTCGTCGGGCTCGGAGATCAGGTTGCCGGCGGCCGGCGGGGGCAGCAGCAGGTACGGCAGGTCGCCGATGCGCCACAGCTTCCACCCAGGATGTGGTCGGACGGCGTCCGCCGCGAGCACTTCGGTCGTCACCCCGAACGTGTCGGTGACGAGGAGGTGGTCGATGCGCGAGAGGGCCGCGACGGGCAGGCGCAATGGGACGAGGAACCAGTCAGCGGCGATCGCCAGTGCGGCCTCGACGACGAGGAGCCGGGCGGTGTCGCCCGGGGCCGCGTCGATGCGGCCGGGATCGAACGACGGATCCTCGATCTCCCAGAACGTGAGCGCCGGCATCCCGGCGATGTGGAGGAGCGTGGGCGCGACGTCGACGGTGGTCCGCACCGGCGTGCCGGACGGCTCGGCGGTGGCGATGTCGGCGCTGCTGAACGTGAACCACTCGAGCGCGCCGCCGCTGTGCTCGGGTGCGGTCAGTGTGGCGGTGCCCTCGGCCACGGGTGCGGTCATCGAGAAGCGGTACTCGAGGCGGTCGGGGATCCAGGCCGGCGACTCGACGCGACCGGCGCGGGGCCGGAACCACGCCGCCCAGGAATCGACCGCGGCGTCGAACCGGGCGCGGTCGGCCGGCGTCACACCGAGGTTGGCGCGCAGCCCGCCGAGATCGTAGACGGCGAGAATCGCCACGCCGTCGGCCGCACCAGGCCGGAACGGGAAATGGCCGGCGACCGTGACTGCGTAGGAGTCGAGGCCCGCCTCCGTCAGGCGCTCGACGAGGCTGATACCGCCGACGGCGCGGGTGCGGTCGTCGGGTGGCGCGCCATCGTGCTCGATGAGCGACTCGACCGCGGTCGAGGCGACGTCGTAGGCGACCACCGCGGCGTCGCCCCGGCGCAGGCCGGCCAGGCCGTAGCTCGACGCCTCCAGGTGGGATACGACCGGCGACGCGGCGTCCTCGCCCGACAGCTCGCCCATCTGCCACTGGCGACCGAGCAGCCACAGCGGATCGGCGATCTTGGCGGCGACGCCCTCGTCGAGGTCGACGTCGAGCACGTTGGTCTGGGTGTCCGGCTCGAGCCGCGTCCAGTTGGTGATCGACATCGCTCAGTCCCGCCCATTCATGTCGGCG
>JBKOUV010000176.1:0-14533 GCA_046723555.1 Actinomycetota bacterium
TCGTCCTGATCGACGCCACCGTGGCCGACCTGTACCGCGGAGGCCTGATCGCCCGAGGGTTCCGCCCGGCGGTCTCGCGCCTCAGTTGAGCGCGATCATCCGGCTCCGGGCCGCACCCGGTCCGCTCGACGCCGTCGTCGATGTGCCCGGCTCGAAGAGCATCGCCAATCGGGCGCTGGTCTGCGCCGCCCTCGCCGACGGCGACAGCGAGCTGCTCGGCGTCCCGCCTGGTGACGACACCCAGGCGATGACGAAGTGCCTAGCCGGGCTCGGGGTCCACGTCTCGGCGGAGCGGGATAGGGCGCTGGTCGCGGGCACCGGCGGGCGGATGGCGACCGGTCCGGTGCTGCTCCACGCCGGGCTCGCCGGCACGACGTCGCGGTTCATCACCGCCGTCGCCGCGTTGGCCGACGGTCCGGTCACGGTGGACGGCGAGGCGCCGCTGCGGCGCCGGCCGATGGCCCCGCTGCACGAGGCCCTGCTCGCCCTCGGCGCCGACGTGCGGACGGTGGACGGTGCCGGCCGGTTGCCGGTGACCGTGTCCGGACGGCTGCGCCGCGGTGGGACGGTTCGCCTGCCGGGCGACGTCTCCAGCCAGTTCCTCACCGCGCTGATGCTGATCGGCCCGCTGCTCGAAGGCGGACTCGAGCTCGAGCTGACCACCCCGTTGGTGTCGGTGCCATACCTCTCCCTGACCGCGGCGGTGATGGCCGAGTTCGGTGTCGATGGCGTCGACATCGGCGACGACCGGGTGATCGTGCCGGCCGGCCGGTACCGCGGTGTCCGGTTCGCCGTCGAACCCGACGCCTCGTCGGCGAGCTACCCGCTGGCGATGGCGGCGGTCGCGGGCGGCGAGGTGCGGGTGAGGGGGCTCACGCTGGCGTCGGCCCAGGCGGATGTGATGTTCGCCGAGTTGCTGCGCTCCATGGGGTGCCGGCTGGAGCCGTCCGCCGATGCGCTCGACGTGCGCCGCGACCGGGCGTGCCCGCTCGGCGGGGTCGATGTGGACATGCGGGACAACTCCGATCTCGTGCCGACGTTGGCCGTCGTGGCGGCGACGGCGTCGACGCCGACGCGGATCCGGGGCGTGGGGTTCATCCGGAGCAAGGAGAGCGACCGCCTCGGTGACCTGTCCGCCGAGCTCGGCAAGGCCGGCGCCACCGTCATCGAGGAAGAGGACGGACTGACCATCACCCCCAGCCCGCTCCGGGCGGCCCGCCTCGACACCCACCACGACCACCGTCTCGCCATGGCCTTCGGCGTGCTCGGCACGGTCGTCGAGGGGCTCGAAGTCACGGATCCCGCGGTGGTCTCGAAGAGCTGGCCGGACTTCTGGGCGGTGCGGGACGACATCATCCGGAGCAGCGAGTGAACGCGGTCCGGCCGGTCGTCGCGGCGTTCGACGTCGACCGCACGGTGACGACCCGGGACTGCGTCGTCCCGTTCCTGCGGCGGGTGCGCGGCACGGTTCCGTTCGCTCGGCGGATGGCGTGGGCGTCGGCCCGGTTGGTGCCCGCGATCGCACGGGGCGAGCGCGACCGGGCCAAGGAGCAGGCGGCGAAGATCGTCTTCGCCGGCCGGCGCGCCGTCGACGTGGACGCCGCCGGTGACGCGTTCGCCGCCGGGGTGGTCTGTTCGCGGCTCCGTGCCGACACGGTGGCGCGGCTGCGCTGGCACCAGGCCGAGGGCCACGACATCGTGTTCGTGTCGGCGTCGTTCGGCGCCTACCTCCGCCCGCTGGGCGACCGCCTGGGGGCCGACGGGGTTCTCTGCACCGAGCTCGTCGTCGGCTGCGACGGCGTCCTGACGGGGGAGCTGTCGGGGCTCAACTGCCGTGGTGCGGAGAAGGTACGACGACTCCACGAGTGGCTCGACGCGCGACACGGCGGGCGCGCCAACGTCGAGCTGTGGGCGTACGGCGACTCTCCCGGCGATCGGGAACTGCTCGCCGACGCCGATCACGCGGTCTGGGTCCGCGGCCGGCTGGCACCCGTCCCGGAGCTGGTCCCGTGACCAGCGAGCGCCGCGACTCCATCCGAGGGTTTCCCGTCACCGGAGGGTTTCGTGACGCGACGGGTCGCCCCAAACCCTCCAACGACCGGAAACCCTCGGGTGCGACGGGGCGGGGGCTGGTCCGCACGGCCCGCCCGAAGCAGTGGGGCAAGAACGTGCTGGTGTTCGCCGCACCGGGTGCGGCGGGGGTGCTCGGCGACTGGCCCGAGCTCGGCTTCACCCTGCTCGCCTTCGTCGCCTTCTGCCTCGCCGCCAGCGGGATCTACTGCTGGAACGACGCCCTCGACGTCGACGTCGATCGGCTGCACCCGACCAAGCGCTTCCGACCGGTCGCGACGGGAGAGGTCTCGGTGACCCAGGCGAAGGTCGCCGGCACCGTGCTCGTCGTGCTCGCCCTTGCCGTCGCCAGCGGCACCGGGCGTTGGCAGACGGTGGCCGTCGTGGGCGCGTACGTCGCCCTCACGCTGGCATACAGCTTCTCGCTCAAGCACATCGCCGTCATCGACATCGCCACCGTGGCCGCCGGCTTCCTGCTCCGGGCCGCCGGCGGGGCGGTGGCCGTCGACGTCGAGATGTCGCAGTGGTTCGTGCTCGTGACCGTCTTCGGCTCGCTGTTCATCGTCGTCGGAAAGCGCTACGCCGAGCTGCGCGAGATGGGCGAGGACGGGCCGGCGGTGCGGGCCACGCTGGCCGAGTACAGCATCGGGTACCTGCGCATCGTGCTGACCCTGTCGTGCGGGGCGGCGCTCGTCAGCTACTGCCTGTGGGCCTTCGAGACCAAGGAGGTCTCCGGCTCCGACCTGCCGTTCTACGAGCTCTCGATCGTGCCGATGCTCATCGCCCTGCTGCGCTACACGCTGGTGCTCGAGCAGGGGCACGGGGCGGCCCCGGAGGAGGTCTTCGCCAGCGATCGGGTCCTCCAGCTGATGGGCCTGCTGTGGATCGTGGTGTTCGGGCTCGGGGTGTACCTCCATTGACCGTCCGGACGGTGGAGGAGACGCTCACCGCGATCGAGGGGGTCGAGGGGTGGCTCACTCCCGACCAGGCCCGGCGGCTGTACGCCGCCGCCGCCGGGTGCCCGGCCGGTGGCACGATCGTCGAGATCGGCAGCTTCCAGGGGCGGTCGACGATCGTGCTGGCGTCGGCGGCGGTCGACGGGGTGGCGGTGGTCGCGATCGACCCTCACGCCGGGACCGATCGCGGGCCGGGCGAGATCCGCGGCCACGAGGAGCAGGCGGGCACCGACCGGGCCCGATTCGCCACCAACCTCGCGGCCGCGGGCGTGGCGGAGCGAGTGCGGCATCTGGCGGCCTTCTCGGACGTCGCGCACGCGCAGGTCGCGGCACCGATCGACGTGCTGTTCGTCGACGGCGCCCACCGATACGGCCCGGCCCGCGCCGATCTGCGCGACTGGGGAGCGCGTGTCGCCGACGGTGGAACGCTGCTCGTCCACGACGCCTTCTCGTCGGTTGGCGTCACCCTGGCCATCCTGCGCGAGCTCGTCCTCGGTCGCCGGTTCCGGTATGTCGGGCGGGTCCGCTCGCTCGCCGAGTACCGCGCCGACCTCGCCGGCGGCGGCCGGGTCCGCAACGCCGCCCGGCAGGTCGCCCAGCTCCCGTGGCTCGTCCGCAACCTCGCCCTGAAAGTCCTGCTCACGCTGGGCTGGGGGAAGCTCCTCCGTCGCCTGGGCCGTCCCGTCCCGGACTGGCCCTACTGAACGGGCAGCGCCCAGAAAGCGGGTGGGCGAAGGCGAGGCGTAGGCTCTCGCCGCTGTGCCGACGGAACGAGCGACGACCCTGACCGGGTGGGGGCGGACGGCGCGCTCCGTCGCCGACGTCGTGGTGGCGTCGAGCCGGGACGTCGACGAGCTGGCGGCCGTCGTCAAGGACCTCCCGGCCCGCGGCGGCATCGCCCGCGGCCTGGGTCGTTCGTACGGGGACCCGGCGCAGAACGGCGGCGGGGTCGTGATCCGGCTGCAGGACCGGGTCGCCGACATTCGTCTCGACGCCGCCGCCGGCACGGTCACGGTGCCCGCCGGGGTCAGCCTCGACGAACTGCTCGGGGTCATCGTGCCCCGTGGCTTCTTCGTCCCGGTCACACCGGGCACCCGCTTCGTCACGGTTGGTGGCGCGATCGCCAGCGACATCCACGGCAAGAACCACCACGTCGACGGCTCGTTCGGCAGCCACGTGGTGCGGATGTCACTGCTCCTCGCCGACGGCACCATCATCGAACTGACGCCGGCGGACCGGGCGGACGTCTTCTGGGCCACGGTCGGCGGGATGGGGCTGACGGGGATCATCCTCGACGCCACGATTCGGCTGCTCCGGATCGAGACCAGCCGCTGTGCGGTCGACACGACCCGGGCGCGCGACCTCGACGAGTTGATGTGGTTGATGGACGAAGGCGACCGCTACTTCCGCTACTCCGTGGCATGGGTCGACCTGCTCGCCAAGGGGGCCCGTCTCGGTCGGGGCGTGCTCAGCCGGGGCGATCACGCCACGCCGGACCAGCTCGCCCCGCGGGACGCCGTCGACCCGCTGACGTACAACCCCCGCCGGGTCGCCGCGGTGCCGCCGGTCGTGCCGCCCTCGGGCTTCCTGACCCACGCCAGCGTCGCCGCGTTCAACGAGTTCTGGTATCGCAAGGCGCCGCCGCGCCGCATCGCCCAGATCGTCTCGATCCCCGCTTACTTCCACGTGCTCGACTCGATCGCGGCGTGGAACCGGCTGTACGGGCGGCGCGGGTTCGTGCAGTACCAGTTCGCGGTCCCGTTCGGCGCCGAGAACGCGCTGCGCACGGTGGTCGAGCGGGTGGCCGGCTCGGGGACGCCGAGCTTCCTGTCGGTGCTCAAGCGATTCGGCGCCGCCAACCCCGGCCCGCTGAGCTTCCCGGCGCCCGGTTGGACGCTCACCCTCGACCTGCCGGCCGCGGCGTCACCCGGGCTCGCCGCGCTGCTCCACGGTCTGGACGACGTGGTGCTGGGCGCCGGCGGCCGGCACTACCTGGCCAAGGACGCCCACGCCACGCCGGAGGCGATCCGGCGGGGGTACCCACGGCTGGACGAGTGGCGCGAAGTCCGGGCGTCGGTCGACCCGGCCGGCGTCTGGGCGAGCGACCTCAGCCGCCGGCTCCGTCTCGTCGCGAAGTAGACCGGCGGCGATGGAGAACGCACTCGGCGAACCGCAGACGATCGTCCTGCTCGGCGGGACGAGCGACATCGGCCGGGCGATCGTCTCCCGCCTCATCGCGCCCTCGACGCGCACCGTCGTGCTGGCGGTGCGGCGACCCGGCGATACGGCGGCCGGTGAGCTCGAGCGCCCCGGCCTGACCGTCGACGTCGTCCCGTTCGACGCCTGCCACACGGCCGACCACGACGAGTTCGTGCGAGCTCTGGCCGAGCGTCACGGCGACCTCGACGTGGTGATCGTCGCCTTCGGCCAGCTCGTCGAGCAGGCTGAGCTGGACGTCGACCCGGAGCGGGCGGCGACGCTGGTGCAGGTGAACTTCACCGGCGCCGTGAGCGTGTCGCTCGCCGTCGCCGCCCAGTTCCGCCGCCAGGGCCACGGCCGCCTCGTCGTGCTGTCGAGCGTGGCGGGGGAGCGGGTGCGCAAGGCGAACTTCGTCTACGGCTCATCGAAGGCCGGTCTCGACGGTTTCGCCCAGGGGCTCGGCGACGCCCTGGTCGGCACCGGGGCGAGCGTGCTCGTGGTGCGCCCGGGGTTCGTCCACTCGAAGATGACCCAGGGCCTGCCGGCCGCGCCGTTCGCCACGACGCCGACGGCGGTCGCCGAGGCGACGGTGAAGGCGCTGCGCAGCGGGCGCCGCACGATCTGGGTTCCGGCGACCCTCCGCCCGGTCTTCAGCGTGCTGCGCCACCTGCCCGGGGCGGTGTGGCGTCGCCTGCCGATGGGCTGACCCCATCGGAGGGTTTCCCGCGACCCTGGGTCGCAGCAAACCCTCGAACGGCGCGAAACCCTCGGATGCCGGCGAGCGTCAGGCGCAGCGGTGGTAGAGGACGGCGAGGCCGTCCTCGTAGCTGGCCACTGCGCAGAATTGGTCGCGGATCACCTGGTTCGGGGCGTCGGAGCCGTACTCGATCGAGGAGTTGGGCTCGAACCACCCGTCCCACAGCCCGCTGAGGAGGATCCAGTCGGCAGAGGCGACGTCGGCGGCGAGGCGTGAACCCTCCTTGTTGGCGAGGCCGGGGTCCATCTCGATGAAGTACGTCGCCGGATCGAGCTCCGGGAACAACCAGTAGAAGAACACGTCGCTGTACCACGTCCGGCGGAGGTCGCGCGGACCGACCAGCAGCCGCTCGCCGGGCGTCGCCGACGCGCTCAGCTCGTCCGCCGCCGCCTGCATCGCCAGAAAGGCGCGATAGTCGCCGAGGTAGAAGTAGCGGTCGCCGCGCCGCACCGGGAAGGCACTCGGCACCTGGCCGAGCCCGACCCGCGTGTGCAGCAGGTAGTAGCGGAACGTGAACAGCGACGTCAGGGCGAACGTCAGCACGAGGGCGAACCCGGCCCCGGCGACGAGGGCCCGCCGGGGCTCGATGCGGGGTCGCCAACCCGCCACCACGTCGGTGCCGACGACGACGGCGAACGGCCACGACACGCACGTCACCCACAGCAGGTGCGCCGAGTCCGGCCGCTGCAGCGCCTGGGGAAGGATGCCGATGCTGATCAGTGCCACCCCCAGCAGCACGAGCGAGCGCCCGCTGCGGTCGCCGGATCGGCGCCGCCAGACCGCGTAGCCCAGCAGCGCCAGCGTCCCGAGGACCATCGCGCAGAACCAGAGGAACAGCGCGTTCGATGCGGCCAGGTGGGGAAGCCGCCACCACGGCGGGATCTCCTCGGCGACGCCCTGCAGGGCGCCGTCGAGCCGGTTCCACGTCGGCGGCCGCGGCAGCTCCCGCCCGGCCCGCAGGTGGAAGACCGGGTCGATGAGCATGCCGCGAACGGCGGCGCGGGGACCGGCCTGCACGAGGTGGATCCAGATCGGCACCAGCCCGACGACGAGACCGAGGACGACGGGGCGGCGGGCGGGCTGCTCCCGCCACAGCAGCACGACGGCGAGCATCAGGCCGACGGCGATCACCAGGTCGGGGCGATACGAAAGGGCCAGGCCACCGAGGACTCCGGCGATCAGCCAGGCGCGGCGCCGGCGTCCCGGATCGTCGAGGTTGACGCCGCGCACGGCGAACGCGATCGCCCACAGCGTGAAGGCGAGGCCACCGTTCCACGCCATCGCCGTGAGGGCAATGGGCGTGAGCACGTAGAACACGGCCAGCGCGGCGACGCACGTGGCGGCGGCCCGGCCCCACGCCCGCGCGAGGGCGAACAGGCCGAAGATGATGCCGAGGTGCTGGATCAGGCCGAACGTCCGCTCCGCCGGGAGCGAGTTGCCGAACACGGCGTACCACCACCGCAGGACCTGCAGCGATCCCGGTCCGTACAGGTGCAGGAAGTCGACGTTGGGGACGTCGCCCGCAGCCATCCGCTCGGGGAAGTAGAGCATGAACCCTTCTTCCATCGTCCCGCCGGTGAAGCGGTACAGCCCGCGGAGCGGGATCGCCACCAGGATGCCGACGATGGCGATCCCGACCCAGGTCCCGATGGCCCCCTGGTCGCGCCGGCGCAGCCCGCCCGATCCACCGAGCACGAACGACGTCGCGTCGTCCCGGGCTGACCGTGGCGGAGCAGCAGTCGCGTCCACGGTCTGCACCACGAGCGCCAGAACCTAGTGGGTGCCGACCGCCGACCCGCGTCCGCCCGCCGAATCCGGGTGTCTCATTTTCGGCGATTGAGACGATTCGCGCCCAGATCTGGGTCGCCGGTGGTGCCCGGGCCGCTCCCGGCCGCGCCACTACGCTTCGGCCCTCGTGACCGCACCGCAGCAGGCGCTGAGTCGCTGGACCCGGCGCCCGGGCTGGGTGGTCCCGGTGGCCGTGCTCGTCGTCGGCCTCCCGCTCATCGTGGCCGCGGTCTCCCTGCGCGGCGAGCGGTGGTATCCCGTGCTCGACCTCGCCATGACCGAGTTCAGGGTCCGCGACGTCGGGACGTCGCACACGCCGCTGATCGGGCTGCCCGGGCGGATCGGTCAGTATCCCGATCAGGGCAGCCACCCCGGCCCGCTCAGCTTCTACCTCCTTGCCCCGGTGTACCGGCTGTTCGGGTCCTCCTCCTGGGCCCTCGAGGCCGCGACCGTGGTGATCCATCTCGCCGCCATCGCCACCGCGCTGTGGATCGGCTATCGCCGGGCCGGCTGGAAGGGCGTCGCCGCCGTGGGCGCACTGCTGGCCGTCGTCCTCCGCGGCTATGGACAGGTGCCGCTGACCCAGCCGTGGAACCCCTACCTGCCGCTCGTCGCGTGGATCGTCGTGCTGCTGGCGGCGTGGGCGGTGCTGTGCGGCGACCACCTGATGCTGATCCCGCTGGTGGTCGCAGCCACGTTCTGCGCCCAGACCCACGTGCCCTACCTGCTCCTCGGGGCCGGGATGTTCGCCCTCGGTCTCGGCGTCGTCCTCGTGCGGGTGGCCCGCGCGCCGAAGCCGGAGCGGCGGGCGCCGCTGGTGAGCGTGGCCTGGGCGAGCGGTGTCGGCGTCCTGCTGTGGGTGCCGCCGATCATCGATCAGCTCACCAACGAGCCGGGGAACTTCCGCCAGCTCGTCGACCACTTCGGCTCACCGCCCGAGCCGGCGGTGGGCGCGAGCGACGGGATCGAGCTGGCACTGCGCCACCTCGACGTCTGGGCGGGCCTCGCCCGCCAGGTCGTCGAGACGGGTCCGTTCATCTCCAGCGCGTCGCCGTGGCGCGGCCTGATCACCCTCGTCGTCTGGGTGCTGGCCGCAGTTGTCGCCTGGCGCATCGGCTCGCCCGCGCTCCGCGCCCTGCACACCGTCGTCGGGGTCGCGCTGGTTCTCGGCGTGATCTCGATGGCGCGCATCTTCGGCCGACCATGGTTCTACCTGACCCTCTGGGCCTGGGGCGTCACCGCCCTCCTCGTCGGGGCAGTGGCGTGGACCGCGCTCGCTCGGTGGAGGACCAGGTCGGCCGCCAGCACCCGCGGCGAGCTCGCCGCTCGCGTCGCGCTCGGCGCCCTGGCGGTGGCGGTTGTGGCCTCAGTGGCGTCGTCGGTGGCGTTTGCCGACGCTCACCATCCCGAGGACCGGCTGAGCCGAGCCGTGGGGGCGCTGGCCGGACCGACCTACCAGGCGGTGGTCGACGGAGTGGGGGCCGCGACGGGGCCAAATGGCGCGTACCTGGTCCGCTGGAGCGACGCCGCCGACATCGGCAGCCCGGGCTTCGGCCTGCTCAACGAGCTCGAGCGGCGTGGTCTCGACGTCGCCGCCGACGAGTTCTTCCACGTCCCGGTGACCGACCATCGCGTCCGGCCGCGGGCGGACGCCGACGCCCAGATCCACCTGGCGACCGGTGGCTACATCAACGTGTGGCGGGGCGTGCCCGACGCCGTCGAGGTCGCCTCATACGATCCCCGCACCGCCGAACAGCGCCAGGACTACCGCCAGACCCGTCGGCGGTTCATCGCCCGGCTGAAGGTCGAGGGTCTGGGCGACATGGTGTCGCTCGTCGACACCAACCTCTTCGGGATGTCGGTCGACACCCGGCTGTCGGCCGATGATCAGGACGATCTCACCCACCTGATCGAGCTCGGTCAGCCGATGGTCGTGTTCATCGCCCCGCCGCCGTCCGCCGACGACCCGAACGCACTGTGACGGCGATCGGGCCGAGTCACCGTGCGAGCTCGTCGACGAGCTTCTCGCACAGCGCGGCGTGGCCAGGCGACGACGACCAAGCGTCGGCGACCCGCAGTGGCCCCTCCGCCGGCTCGAGGAATGCCACGAGCACGTCGCTGCCGTCGACCTGGACCGCCACCGTCGGCACGGCCAGGTCCGCCGCAACGTCAGCCACGATGGGCCCATCGCCGCCGATGCGGCTGCCGTCGACCGTGGCGCCAGCCGGACCGACGTAGACGAACCGTCGACCGTCGCCGTCCGCGCGGAGGTCGATACTCCACCCCCGGCCGCTCACGACCGTGCCCAGCCGCGAGCCCCGGACCACCACCCGCTGGGCCCCGTCGGGACGTAGCTCGAGCAGCATCCAGCGTTCGCCGTCACTGCGGTAGACCGCGTCGCAGTCACCGAGCACGGCGATCGCGCCGTCCGCACCCGCCGGTCCGAGCTCATCCGTCCGTGAGACGTCCGGTGGTCGTGAACCGCCGAGGACGTCGTGCACCGCGTACTGCAGTGACACGAAACCCCGACGCTCATCGACGTCCGGCAGGAGATAGAGCCTCCGGGCCAGCACGCTGAGCCCGGCGTTGACGACGAGGGCGAACGCGACCAAGGCCGCGCCGGCCGTGAGCACGATGAGCGCGCGCGTCCTCGCATGCGCGGCCCAGGCGGCCACGACCGGGACGCCGATCGCCGAGGCGAGCACCGCGGCTGGAACGAAGTCGGCGAGATACCGGTTGGCGATGAAGGCGATCGTGAGGGTCGGAACCGCCGCCACCAACGCGGCGACGAGGGCCACCGCCCACGACGCAGGGAGGCGGCGCCGGAACAGCGCGACGACGGCGGGTACCGCGGCGACGACGAATGGTGTCGCCGTGACCGGCAGCGATGCCGATCGGTCGACCGTGTCGAACGTGACGTCGCCGACGAGGTGCGCCGGCTTGCCCCAGGAGAACCACGGCAGCAGCTCGCGCGGCTCGATCGTGTCGGGGCGGAAGTACTGCAGCGCCGTGGTCGGGAGGAACTTCAGCCCGAACAGGGTCCCACCGTTGTCGGCAAGTGCGGCGCGGCGAGACGCCGAGAACGCGTTCAACGCCTGCCGGTCGAACGGGATCGAGAAGGGGGTGCCGAAGCGGGAGAGGTTGACGACGGCGTAGAGGGCAACCGGGAGCGCGACGCCGACCGCGGCCCACGCCGCCGACCGCCAGTTCCGGCCGGCGCCGAGCACCACGGCGAGTCCGCCGAGCGCGAGCGCGGGGGCGATCCCGGGGGACGCTCTCGTCGACAAGGCCAGGGCCGCCGCGGCCGACGCCCAGCTGAGGTCCCTGGGCCGGTGGGTCTCCCACCAGACGATGACCCGCTCGAGGCCGAGAAGGGTCAGCGACGCACCCCACAACTCGGCCTCGTGGTACACGAGCGCGCGGGAGGAGAGCCAGAGCAGCGGTGTGGCGATCCCGACGGCGGCGGCAAAGCCACCGGTGAGCCATCCGGCCCACGAACCGGGGATGGCGACTGACAGGACACGTTGGGCGCGCCGCAGTAGTCGGGCCCCCGCGAGGCACGCCACCGCGACGGCGAACAGTTGACTGAGAACGACCAGCCGCCCCTGCGCCGCCGTGGTCACCGCGCTGATCGGCATCCGCGCGATCGCGGGAACCAGCCCGTAGTAGAAGTGCGTCTCGCCGCCGACCTCGTACCCCTCGATGCCGGCCGCCTCGGGCGGGACCGACAGCCGGCCTCTCGTGAGAGCGCGGGCCTGGACGTCGTAGAAGTCGCTGGTGAACGGTCCACGCTCGAACATCGTCCACGGGCGGCCATTGGTGGCGAGGAGCAGGAACAGGACCACAGCGACACCCGTGCCGACCCAGGCTGCTCGCCGAGCCGCGGTGCCCGCTTCCCCCTGCCAGGCCGATCCGGGCATCCCGCCAGGATGCTATGCGCCACCGGAGCCCGCTGGTACGAGCGGAGCCAGGGCCCTGACGAACCGCTCCACTAGGCTCCGCCCGCGTGGTGGTCACCTCCCCGCTCGAGCACCAGCAGCTGGGCATCGCCGCCGCGCCGACGTACTGGCACCGCGTGCGGTACGCGCTGGTGATCGACGAAACCCGCCGCTTCGGCGGCCGCCAGGTGCTCGACGTGGGCGCCGGCGCGGGCTTGCTGGGCGACTGGGTGGTCGACCGCCATCCCGATCTGGCCTACCACTTCGTCGAGACGTCACCCCGGCTGCGCAACCATCTGATCGAGCGTTTCGGGGCCGGAGCAGAGGCGGACGAGCAGGGCCGAATCCCGGCCGGAACGATGGTCGCGCTGCTCGACGTCGTCGAGCACATCGCCGACGACGTCACTGCGCTGAGGCAGCTGCGCAAGCGCATGGGCCCAGGGAGCAGGGTGATCGTCACGGTTCCGGCGATGCGGTGGGCCTATTCGTCGTGGGACGTCGCCCTGGGGCACTTCCGTCGCTACACGCGCACCACGCTCGCCGCGACGCTGCGCCAAGCTGGCTTCACCACCGTGACAACGTGCTACCTGTTCCCCGAACTGCTGCCGCTGCTGGTGGTGCGCAGGATGCGCCCGGCGGGCCGCGCCCACGCCGACTTCCCAGTGCTTCCGCACGCGGTCGACGCGATTGGATACCGCATCGCCTCGCTGACCGCGCGGACGCGCCGGTGGTGGCCGTTCGGAACATCAGTGGTCGCCGTCGCGACCCTCGAGCGGTGACAGCTGCTTCCCCGCAGATCGGTACCGCGCGGCTGTGGATCGTGTGTCCGTTGCTGCGCGATACAGAGTCGTTCGTTCGGCTCCGCGACGAACTGGTCTCCAGCTGTGCCCACGCCGGGTATGCGGCCCCGCATCGATACGTCGTCGTCGACGACTCTGCGGGCATCGACCCGGAGGTGGGTCGTCTCGGCGACCTTCCTGACGTCACCGTCCTGACGGCACCCTTCAACCTCGGCCACCAGCGGGCGATCGTCTTCGGTCTGCGATACGTCGCGCCACAGGTACGACCCGACGACGTCGTGGTCACGATGGATTCCGACGGACAGGACCAACCATCCGACGTGCCGCGGCTTGTCGACGCGCTGAGCAGCTCCCGGGCCTCGCTCGCGTTGGCGGTGCGTACGAAGCGCCGCGAGCCGCTCTCGTTCCGCGTGATGTACCTCTGCTTCCGCGTGATGTTCCGAGTCCTCACCGGCACGACGGTCCGATCCGGGAACCTGGCCGCCCAACGCGGGGCGTCACTTGCCGCCACCATCGACCACCCGAGCTTCGACCTCTGCTACTCGTCGACGCTGCTCGCCCTCCGCCGGCCGGCGACCACGGTGCCGTGTGCCCGCGGCGACCGCTACGCCGGCACGTCCCGGATGAGCCGGTACGCCCTGGTTGCCCACGGGGTGCGCATGCTGCTCCCGTTCTCCGAAGCGATCGCAGTACGGATGCTCGTGCTCGCCGCGACCTCCTTCGCCGCCCTCGCCACGTTCCTCGGTCTGCTCGCCTCCGGCGTGTTCGGCGAGTTGTCGATCGCGGCGATGCTGGCCCCGGCGATCGGTCTTGCGGTCGTGTTCCTCGCCTCGTTCACCGGCTTTGTCGTGCTGTTCTCCAGCTTCGGCCAGGCCTCGGCGATCGCGATGAAGGGCATCGCCGTGCCCGCCGTCGACCGCGGTGCTTCCGTGCCGGACGTGTGGGCGTCCGACAGTGCGTGACGGCCCGCCGGTGATCGAGTCGCGCGAGCCGGCGCGCTGGGTGCGCGCCCTTCTCGTCTCGGTGGTCCTGCTCCCGATTGGCGTCGCCGTGGTGCGGGCCCTGCGCCACAACTGGTTCCCGATCGGGGATTCGGCGCTGCTGTACCTCCGCGCCCGTGATGTGTTGACCACCCACCACCCGCTGCTCGGGTCGTGGACATCGGCTTCGCTCAGCGTTGGCGAGAACATGAACAACCCGGGCCCGATGTACGCCGACCTCCTCGCCCCGGTGGCGCGGGTTCTTCCCTTCTCGTCCGCGGCGGCCCTCGGTGTCGGGCTCGTCAACGCGGCCGCGGTGGTCGGCGTGTCGCTCGCCTCGCGCAAGATCGGCGGCTGGGCGATGCAGCGGTGGATGCTCCTCGCCTGTGCCCTGCTGGCGTGGGTGATGGGGAGCGAGTTGTTGATCGACATCTGGCAGGCGCATGCGCTGCTCCTTCCCTTCCTGTTCTTCCTCGTGTTGGGAGTTGGCATCGCGCTCGGGAACGGATGGTGCGTCCCGTGGGCGGCGGCGATCGCCAGCCTGCTCGTGCAGACCCACGTCAGTTACGTCTACGTGGTCGCCGTCGTGCTCGCCGTTGCGGTCGCCGTGGCGGGTGTCTGTCGACGGATCGAGTGGTCACAGTGGCGACGGATCCTGCGGGCGCCGGCGACGGTGGCCACCGCCGTCGTCGTCCTCGTTCTGTGGGCCCAGCCGGTGTGGGAGCAGCTGTTCGGGACCGGGAAGGGCAATCTCGCTCGGCTCGTGACGAACGCCTCGGGCGGTGATGTGCGGGTCGGCTTCGGCCAGAGTGTCCGGCTGGTTTCCCGGGTGATGATCCAGCCGCCGTGGCGGCTGCGTAGTGGGTTCTCGTCGCTGATCCCGTCGACCGGCGTGGTCGATACTCCCAGTGGCCCGACGTTCGCCTTCGCCGGGATTCCCGGCGTCGCGCCGGCCCTCATCACCGTTCTGGCCGGGCTCGCCCTCCTCCTCGTGCTCGGCTGGGCATGCACTCGCCGGCAGCTGGAAGTGCCCGCCGCGGCTTGC
>JBKOUV010000129.1:0-8237 GCA_046723555.1 Actinomycetota bacterium
GGAGACCGCTACCTCCGCCTCAACTTCGCGACGCAACCGCCGGAGGTCATCACCCGCGGCGTCGAACGTCTCGCCGCCGCGCTCGAGAGCGCCCGCCGGCACCCGCATCTTCGGAGGGTTTCGTGATCGCGTTGCGGCCAGAGACCCTCGGGGGGAAGCCGGCGGCTCAGTCGGCAGCGCGGACTTCCTCATCGTCGGTCTCGGGCTCGTCCATCGCGGTGTACACCACTCGCGGCCCTGCCGATTGAGCCGCGACGACTCGTCCTAGCGACTGACCGTCATTCGTCGGTGTCGTGACCGGGCAGGTGGAAGATCTTGAAGAAGCGGCGGGCTTCCTCCTTCGACCCGGCGAGCTGCGCCCGGCCCGACGCGATCGCGGAGTCGACGTCGCAGTGCCCACCGAACAACTCGGCGAACACGTGGGCGGCCATCGTCAGCACGAGCGTCGGTTCGATCGGGGGTCGTGACGGGAACGAGACCTCTCCGTCGCGAACATCGACACACAGCTGGCCGTCGTCGAGGCGGATCTCGGCGAGGAGGTCGCGGCCCTGCGCCGCAGTGGCATCGAACGTCGCTCGCAAGGCGATGGACAGTGACCCGATGCTGAAGGTGTCGCTGCTGGTCGGCTTGCCGAGCGACCGGGCGCCCCAGAGGCCGAGCCGCACGACCGGCTCCTCGAGTTCGAGCCCGTACTCGGTGAGGGCGTAGACGACCGAGGACGACGTCCGAGTCTCCAGCCCCCGTTCCACGATGCCGCCGTCCTCGAGCTCGCGGAGCCGGGCGGACAGGATGTTGGTCGGGATACCGGGCAGCCCGCGCGCCAGTTCGGTGTACCGCTTCGGTCCCGTCAGCAGCTCCCGAACGATGAGCATCGTCCAGCGGGAGCCGACGAGCTCGAGCGCCCTCGCGAGTCCGCAGAACTGTCCGTACTCGCGTGCCACAACCGCCAGTATGTCGCAATTCACTTGACTTTGACAAGGTAACTTGTTAAAAACAAGTGAACTGCAGGATCGAGAGTGTCTTGCCTTACCGCTGTACGGGTTCCCGGTCCCGATTGCCGAAGAAGGAGGCGACAATGGAAGGTGCTGCCGCCCGAAAAGGCCTGATCCTCGCCTTGACGTGTGCCGCGCAGTTCATGGTGGTCCTGGACATCGCCATCGTGAACGTCGCGCTTCCCGCGATCGAGCGGGACTTGGGCATGAGCCAGGACACGCTGCAGTGGGTGGTGATCGCGTACGGGCTGCTGCTCGGTGGGTTCCTCCTGCTCGGTGGTCGGCTCGGCGACCTGCTCGGGCGGCGCCGGGTGTTCCTCGCCGGGCTGGCGCTCTTCTCGACCTCGTCGCTGCTGGCCGGTCTGGCCGGGTCGGCCGAGGTGCTCATCGCGGCCCGAGCCGCGCAGGGCTTCGGAGCCGCACTCATCGCCCCGTCGGCGCTGTCGATCCTGGCCGTCACGTTCACCGAGGGCCGTGAACGCAACTGGGCGCTCGGCATCTTCGGCGCGGTGGGCGGGTCGTCGGCGTCAGTTGGTGTCATCGCCAGTGGCCTGTTGACCGACGGGCCCGGATGGCGATGGATCTTCTTCATCAACGTCCCGATCGGCATCGCGCTCATCCTGCTCGCGGCCAGGTCGCTGCCCGCGGACCGGCCGGTAGCGGGGTCGCGTCGGTTCGACGCGCTCGGCGCCACCACGGTGACGGGTGGCCTCCTGCTCCTCGTCTATGGCCTCAACCGGGGGGTCCAGGACGGCTGGACGTCGGCAACCACGCTCGCGATCTTCGTGACCTCGGCTCTGCTGCTGGCGTTGTTCGTGCGCGTCGAGGCGACGTCGCGGGAGCCGCTGGTGCCGTTCGTCGCGCTCAAGAACCGCACCATGGTCGCCGCCGACCTTGCGGCGTTCCTGCTGTTCGGGGCGTTCTTCTCGTTCATCTTCCTGGCGTCGCTGCTCATGCAGCAGCTGCTCCTGTACTCGCCAACGGAGACCGGGGTGGCCTGGCTGGCGACCTCGATCACCGCATTCCTCGCCGCCGGCATCACCGGAGCGCGGTTGGTGTCCTCCTTCGGAGTCCGTCGGCTGCTGGTCTTCGGATTGTCGCTGGCGGCCGTGGGCCTGGCCCTGCTGACCCAGGTCTCACCGGGTGCGAACTACACCGAGGATCTCCTGCCCGCTCTACTGCTGATGGGACTCGCCATCGGCCTCAGCGCGCCAAGTGTTCAGATCGGCGCCCTGACAGGGGTCGCCGGGCGCACGGTCGGCTTGGCCTCCGGGCTCGTCGAGACGATGCGCGAGATCGGCGGGGCCGTGGGTATCGCGGCCGTCTCGACCGTGCTCACCGCCCGGACCCGCGACCTCAACTCGATCGAAGACCCGGCGGCCCGCCAATCGGCATTGTTCGACGCGTTCCAGTCCGCGTTCACGGTGACCGTCGTGTTGGCCGTTCTCGGTGTCGTGGTCGCCGTCATCGCCTTCCCCCGAAGGCCAGCGACCGAACCGGAGACCGTCGACGACTCCGTTCCTCCCCCCTCGACCGCACAGGTACCAAGCGGTGCCCTGGACTGATCCGGTCGACGTCCGGAGCTATTGGCTCCAGAAGGACGTGGGTCGGGCGGTGATCACGACCCGGTCGCTCGGGTCGTCAAGGCGGACGTCGAGGTTGTAGCGGGCCGCCAGCCGATCGAACAGCTTGCCCTCGGGATCGGGGGTGATCGCCTCGACGGTCGCGGCGAGGCCGAGGTACCGACTGATCGGGATCGACGATGCTCAGGGCCAGCTGCGGAGTCCGGCGGAGGATCCGGGTCTGCGGTCGCCCATTCGTGTTGGTCAGCGACAGCGTCCCGTCTTCCCACACGAACCACATCGGGTAGCTGCGTGGAGACCCGTCCGTCGCGACGAGGGCGACATGGGAGAACAACGGCCGCTCGAGCAGGTCGCCGTAACCGGAGGGAAGCTCAGGCTGAGGCACGGCGAGACGCTACTCACGTCGGTCGAACCGCCCCGCCGGAGTAAGCGATGACCAGGATCAGCGTGCTGACGACTCTGAACGCTCCACACGTCAGGCACGATTACTTCGTGAGGTAATCGCGAATTGGATGAAACATGTCGCGTCGTTACCCGGCGTCGTGCACTGGCGGAGCCAGCCACTCAGCCGGCGTGAGGGAGCACCACGACTCAGTCGCCGGCGACGGGTTCGGGCGTGGGGTCCTCGACGGCGGTCACCGTGGACGGTGGGGTGATCGTGTGGCGTGGGAGCAGACGTCTCGCACTGAAGCCGGCGATGCCCACGATGATCGCAGCGGTGAGCGCGGCGACGGTGAGGCCGTCGACGTAGGCGGATCGGGCGGCGTCGGCGAACTCCGGCCCGGCGTCTCCCAGACCGCGGGCGACGCTGAGGGCGCCGGCCAGACCGGATCGAGCCGCCTCCCGGGCGGCCGCCGGCAGGTCATTCACCTCCGTATCGAGGGATGACGTGAACATGGTTGTGAGCACCGAGCCCAGTACGGCGACACCGAGCGCGCCGCCGAGCTCCCGCGTGGTGTCGTTCATGGCCGACCCGACGCCGGCTCGGCTCGTGGGTACTGACGACATGATCAACGCGGTCAGCGGGCTCATCGTGCTGGCAAGCCCGATCATCATCGGGATCCACGCCAGGTAGATGCGCCACAGCGGACTCCCGTTGTCGAGCGTGGCGACGGCCAACAGTCCGACCACAATGAGCGAGAACCCGGCGGGGACGACGCGTGCGATGCCGAAATGGGCGACCAGCTTGGGCGCCTGCGGCGAAACAACCACCATTGTCAGCGATACCGGCAGGAACATCAGGCCGGCCCGCAGCGGGGAGTAGCCCAGCACCAACTGCAGGTACTGGGTGAGCAGGAAGAACATCCCGAACATCGTGAAGAAGGCCAGTGCGATTCCCGCCGACGCCACGCTGAAGCGCCGGTCGCGGAACAGGCGCAGGTCGAGCATCGGTACTACGGCAGTTCGCTCACGAACGGCGAACAACGCCAGTGCGAACGCGGCGAAGCCAAAGGCGAGGACCGTACGGCTCGTCAGCCAACCCTGTTGGGGCGCTTGGATGATCGCGTACACGAGAGCACCGACGCCGAGGATCGACAGTGCCGCTCCGGGCACGTCGAGTCGGTGTCCGTCGGGGTCTTTCGAACGGGGGACGAGCCGTCGGCCGGCGATCAGGGCGAGCACCACGAGCGGCACGTTGACCAGGAAGACCGAACCCCACCAGAAGTGCTCGAGGAGAACGCCAGTCGTAGGCGGTCCGAGGGCGGCCCCCGCCGGCGGCGATGCCGGCCCAAAGTGCGATCGCCCGCGGTCGCTCACGGGGTGAGAACACGTTTGTCAGGATCGACAGTGTCGACGGCATCACGAACGCCGCCGCCAACCCCATCACCGCCCGCGCCGCGATCACCTGACCGGCACTGTTCGCGAACAACCCGGCGACGGCAGCGACAAGGAAGAGGACCAGCCCGCCCTGCAACGCCCCCTTGCGACCGAAGCGGTCGCCGAGGGTGCCGGCAGTGAACAGCATCCCGGCGAACACCAGCGCGTACGAGTCGACGACCCACTGCAGGGCGCTGCTCGACGCCTCCAAGTCACGCGCGATCGCCGGAAGCGCCACGTTCAGGCTGGCGTTGGCGACCATCACGATGGAGAGGCTGAGACACAAGACCCCGAGCGTCCACCACTTCCGTGGGTGCGCGCTCGTCTCCGGCGCCGCTCTGTCGTCCATCGTGGTCACGCCGTTCGACCGTAGAACCTCAAGTGCACTTGGAGGTCAACGAGACGTGACCGTCGCACCCGTCACACCCATTCGCGTGCCGTCCCCTTCTGGCAAGTCAGCGTGGTTGGGCGCCGTCGGCGAATCGGATGTACGAGTGCAGCTTGCGAATCAGGCCGGCCTCCGTCTCGACGCGCACGACCGCGGCGAACTCGCCCCGCCGCAACGCGACGATGGCCAGGTTCTGTTCCATGGCCACGGGGACGAGCACGGTGTCGGTTCCTGGTCCGATGAATTGGAGCAGGCCGCGGGCGACGGCGCGCCGGCCCCGGAAGTGTCCCAGGGCACCGTGTCCGATGCGTGTGCCGGTGCCTTCGATCGCAGGGTCGAGGAGTTCCATCAGGCTGTCCATATCGCCGCCGTCGCATGCGGACACAAAACGCTCGGCGAGTTGGCGGACCTCGTCGGTGGCGGGATCGGGTGGTGTGGTCGAGGAGCGGACCGAGCGTCGAGCGCGGCTGGCCAGCTGGCGGACCGCAGCTGACGACCGACCGACGATCTCAGCGATCGCGTCGAACGGGAAGCCGAACACGTCGTGCAAGACGAAGGCGGTGCGTTCGGGCGGTGTCAGCCGGTCGAGTACGACGCCGAGGGCGATCTGCACCTCGTCGTCGAGCGTGATCCGGTCGAGGGGATCGATCGCTGATGCGAGCGGCTGCGGCTCACCAGGAAGGAACGCTGACGCCGCCTCGCGACGGTGATGGGCGGAGCGCAGTTGATCGACGGCGACGCGACGGACGACGACGGTGAGCCAACCACGTACGTCGTCGATCGAGTCGACGTCTGCCTGGGCGAGCCGGCTGAACGCCTCCTGGACGGCGTCCTCGGCGGCGGCGGGATCGCCGAGCACACGCCTGGCAACGCCTTGTACGTGGTCGCGGTGGGAGCGCCACACCGCTTCCACGGAGCGGTCGCCGCTCGTCGATGGTTCGTCTCGCTGGTTGATGCTCATTGTCTTCGGTTGATCCCCGCGCGGGGATCCTCATTGGTACCGGACGAGACAGGCACGGAAAGTGTGACGTCGGGCAACCAGCGTCACATTTTGTGCCGGCGTTCCGTCGCTCGGGTATGAACCACCCCTCACCGATCATCGAGGCGCACGGCGTCGTCAAGTCCTATGGGGACGTCTGCGCGCTCGACCACGTCGATCTAGTCGCCCAGTCCGGTCGGGTCACCGCCTTGCTGGGCCCCAACGGCGCCGGCAAGACGACGTTCATCAGCGCCGTGGCAACCCTGGTCCGCCTCGACGCCGGCGAGCTGCGGGTCGCCGGCATCAATGTGGCCAGCGACCCGCGGCGCGTGCGCCGGACCATCGGGCTCGCCGGCCAGTTCGCCTCCGTCGAGCCGGCAATGACCGGACACGAGAACCTGCAGATGATCGCCCGGCTGTTCGGTCTCGACCGCGCGGCGGCACGTCGGGCAGCCAGCGAGGTGCTGGAGCGCTTGCGCCTCACCGAAGCGGGCACCCGCCTAGTGCGGACCTACTCGGGCGGAATGCGCCGCCGGCTCGACCTCGGTGCCAGCCTCGTCGGCCGCCCCCGGCTGTTACTGCTCGACGAGCCGACGAGCGGCCTCGACCCGCGCAGCCGCCTCGAGCTCTGGGACGCGATCCGCGACCTCGTCGCCGACGGTACCGACGTGTTGCTGACGACCCAGTACCTCGAAGAGGCTGACCAGCTCGCCGGCCAGGTCGTCATCGTCGATCACGGACGGGTGATCGCGGCCGGTACTCCCGATGAGCTGAAGGACCGGGCCGGTCGCGACGTCGTCGAGGTCCGGGTGCGCTCGGGCGGCGACCTTCCGGCGATCGTGGACGTCCTCGCGTCGGTCTCCACCGAGACTCCCCATTCCGACCTCGACACAGGGCACTCCTCCGTCGCCGTCGACAACGGTGCCGAGCAGCTCGCCTACGTGGTGCGGCGAATCGACGAGCTCGGCATCGCGATCGACGACATCGCCCTGCGCCGCCCGACGCTCGACGAGGTCTTTCTCGCCCTCACCGGGCAGCCGATCGAGGACCGAGCCGACCGCCAAACCGCGGTCACCAACTGACACAGGAGCCACCCCGATGACGACCAGCACCGTTCAAACGATCCCGGCCACGACGGCCGTGCCCGACGTCTCGATCGGCGGCGGCGCCGGTCTTGTGACGGCCACCGGGCAAACCTCCCGGCGCACCATTCTGCAGTTCTTCCGGACGCCACAACTGCTGCTGATGGGCACGATCCAGGGTGCGCTGTTCCTGTTCGTGTTCCGCTACATCCTGGGCGGCGCGATCGACTCCGGCAGCGGGTTCGACTACGTCGACTTCCTCGTTCCCGGATTCCTCGCCACCGTGATCCTCTGGGGATTGATGAGCGCCCCTCCCGGCATCGCCGAGGACGCCGCCACCGGCGTGCACGACCGGTTCCGCTCGCTGCCAATCCCGCGGCTCGCCGTCGTCGCCGGACGCTCGCTCGCCGACACTGCGCTGGCGTCGTGGAACCTCACCGTCACGGCCGTGGTGGGCTTCGCGTTCGGGTTCCGCGCCCACGGCGGCGTGGCCGACTTCCTCGTCGGTTTCGCGCTGTTGCTGGTGGCCACGTATGCGTTCTCGTGGCTGTTCTTGTGCATCGGCCTCGTCTCGACCAACGCACAATCGGCGCAGGCCGCGACACTCATCGTCGTGCCGCTGACGTTCATATCCAGCGCCTACGTGCCGAATGGCTCTCTGCCGGGATGGATGCAGCCGGTCGCCAACCACTCCCCGATCACCGTTCTGTCGAACGCGGTCCGCAGCCTCATGCTCGGCGGCACCGACGCCGCCGGAATCGGCCACAGCACCGGCTACTGGGTCGCCCTCAGCCTGGTGTGGTGCGCTGGAATCACCGCCGTGTTCGGCGCGATCGCTGTCGCCCGCTTCGGGCGACCCCGCTGAGTGACCGGCCCACGAGTCGCCCGGGCGGTTCTCGCTCGGGCGATGCCCGAGCTCCCGCCAATACGTCCCCGCCCAACCGATCGCCGAACTCCTCCGGACGCACTGCTCACCGGTGCCGGTGGCCCATCGGTCGACCTGGTTCGGATCGGCTCGAAGCGGCACTCGCCACGTCCGGTCAGCGTGGCGGACCCGCCGACGAGGATGAGGGCCAGCACCCGACCCAGGTTTGAGTCGGTTACGCGACCGAAGCCCTGGACGGGAACCGCGGACAATCGCGACGTGCGGATACCGACCCTGAGTGTCACGGGATCGGCACCTCGGCGATCGGGCTGGCGATCGTGCGTCGGGCGAGGTAGTCGGGCAGTTGGCTGAGTGCGGCGGAGTCGTCGACGGCTTCAACGACGAACCACAGGCGATGTCCCCCGTTCTGACACGAGCACCACGCAGTGGTTTCCCGTACGGGGCTCTCGAACCCCTTCCAGGCGGCGAACGAGGCGGCGCATTCGGTCGGGTCGTCGTGGTGTTGGAGC
>JBKOUV010000268.1:0-11916 GCA_046723555.1 Actinomycetota bacterium
CGCGACCGGTGTGCGATCGCCGGCATCGGCGCCACCGACTTCTCCCGCAACTCCGGCCGCAGCGACCTGACGCTGGCGACCCAGGCGGCGCTGGCCGCCATCGAGGACGCCGGGCTGACGCCGCAGGACATCGACGGCATCATCCGGTGCGACATGGACACCGTCCGCCCCAACGACCTCGCCGACACCCTCGGCATCGACGAGCTGACCTACTGGGGCGAGGTCGGGCCGGGCGGCGTGGCGCCCTGCGCCCAGGTTGGCCAGGCGGTCGGGGCGATCCTCTCCGGCCAGGCGACCACCGTGCTCGTGTTCCGCGAGCTCAATGGCCGTTCCGGCCGCCGCTACGGGCTGTCGCCGCAGAGCGACGTGCGAGCCGGCGGAGCCGGCACGTACGACGAGTTCTTCGCGCCGTCCGGGCTGCTGACGCCGGGACAGATCTTCGCCCTGATGGCCCAGCGGCACATGCTCGAGTACGGGACCACCGACAAGCAGCTGGGTCAGATCGCGGTCACCTGCCGCGAGCGCGCGAACGCCAACCCCCGCGCCCAGATGCACGACCGCCCGCTGACCATGGACGACTACCTGGCAGCCCGCATGATCTCCCGGCCGTTGCGGCTCTACGACTTCTGCCTCGAGACCGACGGCGCCTGCGCCCTCATCGTCACCAGCACCGAGCGGGCGCGCGACCTACGCCAGAAGCCGGCGCTGATCCGGGCCGTCGCCCAGAACAGTGTCCCGCACCCGCAGCCCGGCATCCAGTTCCCGGTGCTGATGCGCGACACGATCACCGAGCTGCCCGCCAAGGCGGTGGCCAAGACGCTCTACACGCGGGCCGGTCTCGGCCCGAGCGACGTCGATGTCGCCCAGCTCTACGACTGCTTCACGATCACCGTGCTGATGCAGCTCGAGGACTGGGGCTTCTGCGCCAAGGGCGAGGGTGGGCCGTTCGCCGCCAGCGGCGAGATCGATCTCGGTGGCAGCATCCCGATCAACACCGGGGGCGGTCATCTCTCCGAGGGCTACATCCACGGCATGAACCACATCGTCGAGGGCGTCCGCCAGATCCGCGGCGAGTCGACGTCGCAGGTACCGGGTGCCGAAGTCTGCCTCGTCACGTCGACCGCCCTGCCTCCTGGCAGCGCGCTGATGCTGACCGCCGGCTGAGAGGAGCGCCAGATGATCGAGACAGCACCACGACCGCTCCCGGTCGACGACGACCTCGACACGGGTGGTTTCTTCGCCGCGGCCCGCCGCGGCGAGCTGGTCGTGCGGGTCTGCGACGGATGCGACTCGGTGCTGCACATGCCTCGGGCGTACTGCCGCAACTGCGGATCTTGGGACGGGCACTGGCAACGGGTCTCCGGCCGCGGGCACGTCTACTCGTGGACCGTCGTCGAGCACCAAGTCCACCCGGCGTTCCCGGCGCCCTACACGGTGGTGCTGGTCCAGCTCGACGACGCGCCGGCCCGGCTGGTCGGGTACCTGCCGGGGTCCGCTGACCTGATCGAAGGTCAGCCGATGGAGGTGTGGTTCGAGACGCTCGACGACGACGTCGTCGTGCCGCAGTGGAAGGTGGCCTGACATGGCGTGGGACTTCGAAACCGACCCCGAGTTCCAGCAGGAGCTCGACTGGGTGGAGACGTTCGTGCGCGAGGAGGTCGAGCCGGTCGACTTACTCGTCACGCACGCATGGGACATGGAGGACCCAGTGCGCCGCGGGTTGATCCCGCCGCTGCAGGACCGGGTGCGTGAGCGCGGGCTGTGGGCGACCCATCTCGGGCCGAACCTGGGTGGGCCGGGCTACGGCCAGGTCAAGCTGGCCCTGCTCAATGAGGTTCTCGGCCGCACTCACTCGGGTCCGATCGTGTTCGGCTGCCAGGCGCCGGACTCGGGGAACGCCGAGATCCTCGCCCACTACGGCACGCCCGAGCTGAAGGAGCGCTACCTCGAGCCGCTGCTGCGAAATGACATCGTGTCGTGCTTCTCGATGACTGAGCCCCAGGGTGGCTCCGACCCGACGCAGTTCGTGACGCGGGCCGAGCTCGACGGCGACGAATGGGTGATCAACGGCGAGAAGTGGTTCTCCTCGCACGGCAACTTCGCCTCGTTCCTGATCGTGCTCGCCGTGACCGACCCCGGCGAGCCGGCCCACCGGCGGATGTCGATGTTCGTCGTCCCCAAGGACACGCCCGGCGTCAACATCCTGCGCAACGTCCCGGTCTACGGGCACACCGAGGGCACGCACTCGTACATCCGCTATGAGGACGTGCGGATCCCCAGGGACCACCTGCTCGGCGAACGCGGTCACGGCTTCGTCGTCGCCCAGACCCGCCTCGGTGGCGGACGCATCCACCACGCCATGCGCACGGTCGGCGTCGTCAAACGGGCCTTCGACATGATGTGCGAACGGGCGCTATCACGGGTCAGCCAGGGCGAGGTGCTGGCCCGCAAGCAGCTGGTGCAGGAGATGATCGCCGACTCGTGGGTGCAGCTCGAGCAGTTCCGGCTGCTCGTCCTGCGCACCGCCTGGAGGATCGACAAGTACAACGACTACCTACGCGTCCGCGCCGACATCTCGGCAGTGAAGGCGGCGATGCCACAGGTTCTCCACGATGTCGCCGCGAGAGCACTACAGATCCACGGCTCGCTCGGCGTGTCCGACGAGATGCCGTTCGGCGCGATGGTGCTGGAATCGTTCCACATGGGCCTCGCCGACGGCGCCACGGAGGTGCACAAGGTGACGCTCGCCCGCCAGGTGCTCAAGGAGTACAAGCCGACCGACGACCTCTTCCCGACAATGCACCTGCCGAAGCTGCGGGCCCAGGCCCACGAGAAGTACGACGACCTGCTCTACGCGGCGACGACTGGCGATGCCTGATCAGCGGCCGCGACTCGCCGGCCGCAGGGCGCTGGTCACCGGCGGCGGCAGCGGGATCGGGCGGGCCGTTGCCCACCGACTGGCGGAGGAAGGTGCCGCCGTCGGTGTGGTGGACGTCCGCCCGGGTGCCGCCGAGGCGGTAGCCGCCGCCATCGCCGAGGACGGCGGCAAGGCCTTCGGCGCCGAAGCCGACGTGGGCTGCGAAGAGGACGTCACCACCGCTACCGCCGAACTCGTCGCGTCTCTCGGTGGGCTCGACACGGTGGCGGCCTGCGCCGGCGTCGCCTTCCCAGGAGCGACGCACGGCACACCGCTGGAGGCGTGGGAGACGATGCTGCGAGTGAACCTCACCGGCATCTTTCTCACCGTCAAGCACGCGCTCCCCCACCTCATCGACGCCGGCGGCGGATCGATCGTGACCATAGGGTCAGTCGCCTCGCTGGTGGCCGCCGGCCAGCACACCGCCTATGACGCGTCGAAGGGCGGCGTGCTGCAGTTCACCAGGGCGGTCGCCGTCGAGTACGTCGACCACGGGATCCGCGCCAACTGCGTCTGCCCGGGCAAGGTCGCGACGGACCTCGCCGCCAACACCCGCAGCCTTAGCGACCAGGCCGATGTCTCCGGGCGTCGCCAGCCGGCGGCCGAACGCCTCGACGTGCCGATGTCTCGCTGGGCCGACCCGTCCGAGATTGCCGCCGCCGTGGCCTTCCTCTGCTCCGACGACGCGTCGTTCGTCACCGGCGCCGCGCTGCCTGTCGACGGCGGGTTCACCGCCATCTGATTCGGGCGCGATGAGACGCAACATCACCGCGACCCCCGGCCGGCCGCTCGGCGACCCGGCGCCGGCTGCGCTCGCCGCCTACTACGTCGCCCTCGACGATCGGCGGTTCGAGGACGCTGCCGCCGCGTTCGCACCGACCGGCCTCTACGCCCTCGCCCCGATGGGCGCCGAGGAGACCGCGCCGCGCCTTGTGTCGGTGGGACCGGCGGCGCTACGCCGGCGCTTGCGCGACCGCGGGCCGCAGCCCTGGCGGCACGAGATCCGGCTGTGCGTGGTGGAGGGCGCCGACGCCTTGCTCGAGGGCGTGCTCGTGACGGCCAGTGGTCTGCCCATCGCCACGTTCGCCGCCAGTGCCCGCGTCGGCGACGACGGGCTGCTCGAGCGGTACCTCGCCTTCTCCTGCCCCGGCGCCCGCGATCCGATTCCCACCGACGTCGAACCGTCCGCGACTCCCGCTGATGCGCCCGCAGTAGTGCACGGGTACTTCGCCGCGCTCGACGCCGGCCGCTTCGCTGACGCCGCCCGGCACTTCAGCTCCGACGTGCTGTACTCCCACCCGCCGTACAAGCACACCGGGATCACCGAACCCGGTCGCGTCGAGTTCCGCGGCCGGCCGGCGCTGGACGCGGCATTCATCGAGCGGGGGCGAACGAGCTTCGACCACACCGTCCTCACCTCGATCCAGCGAGGGCCGCATTGCCTCTTCGAGGGCGCGGTGAACAACCTGCCCGACGGTCGCAGCGGCAGCTTCATCTCCAGCCTGTCGCTGGCCGCCGACGGGACGATCAGGAGGTACGTCAGCTTCTACTGCGAGCCGGCGGTGAACCAGTGAGCGACCGGAACGAGATCCTCGACGTGGTGGCGACGTACGCCCAAGCCGTTGACGAGCACGACATCGACCGCATCGTCGACTGCTTCACCGCCGATGGGCGCATCGACTTCGAGGGCGGACAGATCACCGGCGTCGGCCACGACGGCATCCGCACGGCGTTCGAGGATGCCTTCGCCCGGCCCGCCTTCACTCCGCCGGCGGCGTCCACCCATCTCATGGCCAACACGCTCGTCACCCTCGAGGGAGACGCTGCGCAGGCCGAAACTCAGGCCGTCGCCTTCATCGCCAATGGCGCGCTGGGGACCGTCACCACACGAGGCTTGCGCTACAGCGACCGCTTCCGCAAGGACGCGGGCGGGTGGCGTATCGTCCATCGCATCCACCGGAGCCTGTGGCAGACCGAAGCTCCCGGCAACGTCCACAATTCATCATGAGGTTTATTCGGTGGCGCTTGACAGCCTACGAGCCAGGCTCCATAATCATCATGATCAATTTGTCCGGAGGACGCTGAGCAAATGACCGGTCCATTGGATGGGATACGCGTGCTGGAGGTGGCGATCTACGCGTTCGCTCCGTCGGCGGCGGCGATTCTCGCCGACTGGGGCGCCGCCGTGCTCAAGGTCGAGCACCCGGTGACCGGCGACCCGGGCCGCAACACTGCCGCGTGGGGTGTGCCAGCAGAGGTGAACGGCGTCTCCCACCTGTGGGAGGTCGCCAACCGCGGCAAGCGGGCGATGACGTTGGACATCGCCACGCCCGAGGGCCACGAGATCTTGATGCGGCTGGTCGAAGAGTCCGACGTGTTCATCACGAACTTCCTCCCGGCGGCCCGTCGCAAGCTCGGCATCGAACCCGAAGACGTCCTGGGCCGCAACCCGCGGATTGTCTACGCCCGTGCGAGCGCCCAGGGCCCACGCGGGGAGATGGCCGAACGCGGTGGCTTCGACGGTGTCACCTACTGGACTCGCACCGGCGCCTCGTTGGGGGTGACCCCACCGGACTCGCCCGTACCTCTCGCCATGCCGGGACCGGGCTTCGGTGACCTTCAGACCGGCGCCGCGCTGGCCGGTGGCATCGGCACCGCCCTCTTTCAACGCGAGCGGACGGGAACTGGCGTCGTCGTCGACGTGTCGCTGATGTCGATGGGCTTGTGGGCGATGGGCATGACGATCTCCGGCACGAGCGTGCTCGACGTGGACCGGCTTCCCCACCAGTACCACCGGAACTCGACCAACCCGCTGACCAACGAGTACCGGACCAAGGACGGCGGGTTCATCGCCTTGGCATTCCTGCAGTCCGACCGGTACTGGCCGGAGTTCTGCGTGCTCGTGGACCGCTACGACTTGCTGGCCGACGAGCGCTTCGCCGACTCCGCGGCGCGGACCGCCAACTCCGAGGCGCTCGTCACGATCCTCGACGAGCTCTTCCTCGCACGGGACCTGGCCGAGTGGCAGGAGCTACTCACCAAGCAAGACGGCCAGTGGGACACCGTCCTTCCCGCCGGCGAGGTCCAGCGGGACGCGCAAGCACAGGCGAACGGGTACGTCCAGCGCATCGAGCACGACGGCGACGGCAAGATCGTGCTCGTGCCGGCCCCGGTCCAGTTCGATGGCCAGATTCCAGAGCTCGGCAAGGCGCCGAAGTTCAGCGCCGACACCGACGACGTGTTGCGGGCCCAGGGGCTCGACGACGCGGCGATCTCCGACCTGCGCGTCCGCAAGATCATCCACTGACACGATGAAGATCGGGCTCACCGCCTACGACATCCACGCCATTGAGTTCCTCGACCTCGCCGCCGCCGCGGACGAAGCGGGATTCTCCTCGCTGTGGCTCGGCGAACACGTTGTCCTCCCCATCGGATACTCCTCGGAGCACCCGACCACGGCGCAACCTGGCACCCAGCACCACACCGGTCCGATCGTCAGCCCCGACACCGAGCTGGTTGATCCACTCGTGCAGCTCGGCGCCGCGGCCGCCGTGACCGGCACCATCGAGCTGGCCACTGGGATCTTCATTCTCCCGTTGCGGCACCCCCTCGCCGTCGCCCGCTCGGTGTGCACGGTCCAGGAGATCGCCGGTGGGCGGTTTGTACTCGGTCTCGGGTTCGGCTGGCTGGAGGAAGAGTTCACCGTGCTCGACGTGCCCTTCGCCGAACGGGTGTCGCGTTTCGAAGAGGGCATCGACGTGCTGCGGACTGCGTTGCAGGGGGGCGAGGTCAAGCACGAGGGCCGGCACTTCTCCATCAGTGGCGTGCAGGCGACCAAGCGCGTGACGGAGATCCCGCTGATGCTCGGTGGCAACACTGACCGGGCGTTGCGACGGGCGGCGAGGCTGGGCGACGGTTGGTTCTCGTCGGGCACGCCGCCGTTCGAGGAGGCGGTCCGGCTGCGCGACGAACTACGCCGACAGCGCGCCGAGAGCGAACGAGCCGGCGAGGCGTTCCGCTTGGTATTCCGTGTCGCCGGCGCCGACCCCGCCATTGTGCAGCGCTACGCCGACGACGGCTTTGACGAGATCCTCCTCTGGGCCGATCAGGTCTGGCCCGCGGCCGCGACGCTTCCCGACAAGCGGGCGGCCTTGCGCGCCGCCGCCGAAGCCCTCGGTGTGGCGCCCGGCGCGGCGCGACCGGACGCGACGCCTCTATCGTCGCCAGCGACAGGGCGCGAGGTGAAGAGTCGAGGATGACGAGAGCATGGATCTGAAGCCGGGCTTGCGTCTGGCCAGCACCGTGTGTGACACGGAGGTGGTTGTCGTCAAGGCGCCGAGTGGACCGGTCGACCTCCGGTGTGGTGGTCAGGCGATGGTGGTCAAGGGCGAGTCAGCCTCCCGCGGCGCGATCGATCCGGCGCAGGCCGAGGGCACGTTGATCGGCAAACGCTACGCCGACGAGGATTCCGGCCTCGAGGTGCTGTGCACCAAGGCCGGAGAGGGGTCGCTCTCGATTGGCGGCGAGCGGCTCCACGTCAAGGCGGCCAAGCCGCTCCCTTCGTCGGACTGACCCGCCATGCATCTGACCACCCTTCTGGAGATGGCCGGCGATTCGTTCGCTGACCGTGTCGCCTTCGGGTCGCGAGACGGTGGGCTGACGTATGGGGGTCTGCTCGATCGGGCCCGGCGGGCGGGGGCGTGGGCCGCGGCGCGAGGTGTCGAACGCGTCGGCCTCGTCGACGTCAACTCCGAGGTCGTCCCGACGCTGCTGTTCGGCGCCGGGTTCGCCGGCGTGCCGTACGTGCCGATGAACTACCGGCTGGCCGACGACCAGCTGGCGGCAATCCTCACCCGCACTGCACCGTCCGTCGTCGTGGTGGGGGACCAGATACCCGGACGCGTCGGCCAGCTCGAAGGAGTCGAGCTCGTCCGGAGGGCCGACTTCCTCGAGCAGCTCGCTGCGGTCGATCCGCAGGACGCGCCCTCCACGATGGAGGCGTCGCCCGAGGACATTGCCATCCTGTTGTTCACCAGCGGGACCACCGGCGACCCCAAGGCCGCCGTGCTGCGCCACCGCCACCTCGCCTCCTACGTCATCACGACCGTGGACTTCATGAGCGCGGACGAGGAGGAGGCGGTGCTGGTGGCCGTCCCGCCGTATCACATCGCCGGCGCCTCGGCCGTCATCACCGGTGTCTACGCCGGACGGCGGGTCGTGTATCTGCCCGCCTTCACGCCCGAGTCGTGGGTCGCCACGGCCCGAGACGAGGCGGTGACACAGGCGATGGTGGTGCCGACGATGCTGGGGCGGGTGCTCGACCTAATCGAGCGCGAGGGCGAGCGTCTCCCCCACCTCCGCCACCTCTCCTACGGCGGTGGGCGGATGCCGATCCCGGTCCTCGAGCGGGCGTTGGCGCTGTTGCCCCACGTCGACTTCGTCAACGCCTACGGGCTGACCGAGACGAGCTCGACGATCGCTGTGCTGGGGCCTGACGACCATCGCACCGCCATCGCGTCGGACGACCCGGCGGTGCGCCGCCGGCTGGGCTCGGTGGGCCGTCCTCTCCCCACCCTCGACGTCGAGATCCGCGACGTCGACGGTCAGCCGGTCGCCATTGGCGAGGCGGGCGAGATCTGGGTGCGAGGCGAGCAGGTGGCCGGCGAGTACCTCGGGCGCGACAACGTCATGGTCGACGGGTGGTTCCCCACCAAGGACGCCGGCTCACTCGACGCCGACGGATTCCTCTACCTCGAAGGCCGGCTCGACGACGTCATCGTGCGTGGCGCCGAGAACATGTCGCCTGGCGAGATCGAGGACGTGCTCGCCCGTCATCCGTCCGTGGCCGACGCCGGCGTCGTCGGCGTCCCGGACACGGAGTGGGGTGAGAAGGTTGTCGCGGCCGTCGTCGTGGCCGAAGGGCGCGCAGCGTCGGAGGAGGACCTCCAGGAGTGGGTCAAGCGCAACCTCCGGTCGTCGAAGGCACCCGCGCACATCGCCTTCCGCGAAGATCTGCCCTACAACGAGACCGGCAAGCTGCTGCGGCGGGTGCTCAAGAGTGAGCTGTCGGAAGTGTTCGGCTCGTGACGGCGGCGCTGTCCGGCGGGCCCACTTCGGTCGACCCATTCGTCATTGCCTCCGGGACGTGGACCGATCAGCCGGAGGTCCGCATGCCCCCGAATAGTGGCTCGGCGGCTGGAAAGGGCCGGCCGAGGTCGGCCGCCTCGCTGACGCCCCGCCCGCACCGAGGCCCAGGGATGGCAGGGAAGCGGCCACCCGCAACCCCGAACCCTGGCGGGGCACCGCCTCAAGGCACGGGAGCCGACCTGTCGTTGCCCGAGGAACGATGCCGACCCACAAGCGGTAGCTGAGGACGTGACTGAAGTTGACGCTCCGAGTTACATGCATGTCATCTCGTGACTAGAACGTGACTAGAACAGCGGTAAACCGCGGTCAACGGAGGTTCACCGCGGTCAGTCCGACCACGCCATTTTCGCACTGCTAGCTGGGAAGATGCAGGTAGTGAGTTCCAGAGCCAGTTCGCGTCGATCAGCTTCCCAAGCTGAATACGGGGGTTCGATTCCCCTCATCCGCTCTCGGTGATTGACCTGCTCGCGGCGAAGATCGGCCGTCACCGGAGCAATAGCTGAGTACGCGTCGGTTTGACGCGTGCCACATCCGTGCCACTGTGAGCTAGCTCTGGCCGATGGGCCGCAGCCGTTGGGGCAATGTTCGCAAGTTGCCGCCGGGCCGCTACCAAGCGCGCTACCGCGTGGCGGGCCGATGGAAAACGGCGCCGCCGGCGGAATCTCGACCTCCTCCACCGGACGGTCAATGTCGTCGAGCAGTATCAGCAGCTGGCCGACGGAACGCTGCTGCTCGGTCCACCGAAGACCGACGCCGGCAGGAGCAAGGTGACGATGCCGGAGGTGATCATTCCGGACGTCGAGGCTCACCTCGCCTCGTGGTGCTCGCCCGGCCGGGACAACCTCGTGTTCCCCGGAGCGAGCGGCCGGCCGTTCCGCACCGCCACACTGCGCGTAGCCTGGCAGCGCGCTCTCAAGGCGACCGGCATCGAAGGTCTTCGCTTCCACGATCTTCGCCACACCGGCAAACACTCGCCGCGGCGGCCTCGATCGCCCAGGCCGGATTGAGTGGTGGCGGTACGGCCGTGGGCATCGCCGTGTTCGTCGTCGTCGGCTCGCTCACCGTCGCCGGGCCGGTGCTGTTCTACGTGGTGGCGAAGGACCGTGCCGCGGAACCGCTCGCGTTGATCAAGCAGTTCATGTCCGACCACAACGCCGTGATCATGATGGTCGTCCTGCTCCTGCTCGGTGGGAAGCTGCTGGGGAACGGCATCGCCGGCCTGAGCGACTGACCGAGGGACTTGCTCGCGGCAATGTCAGAGCTGTGAGCCCGACGTCGCACGCTGGGATGCACTGCCTGCGCGTCCGGTACCACGCATCTGGAAACGCGCGGGAGGACCCGTCGGATGGCATCGTCTAAGCGCCGGTTGAGGATGCTTCGGGCGACGGGCAATGCGCGAGCCGTAACGCGGTCAACGCGCCACTCGGGGCCGAGCACTTCGGCCCCTCTGCCCTGGCCGGCAATCCCGGCCGAGAACGCGGCTGTCGAGAACGTGAGGACCCTCGCTCGGAGCGATATCCATCAGCAGGCACGGGCTGGCCGCGGGTCCGCAGTTCCTCGGTGGCCGCCGACGTAAGAAGGGGCGGGACCCCGCCCGAAGCCACTACTTGTGGTGGTCACTGTAAGGAAGCGCGTAGCCCCGAGCCGGGTTGATGTCGGTGGGGGACGGGACCGTTCAGCGGTTTCGGTAGGCGATCGGGTTATCTTGACCGCGGTCGCGGAAGCGTTCGTTGAGGGCGTGGACGATGGTGTTGTGGTCGGTGGTGTTGGTGTGCCGGTCGCCTCGCAGGTAGCCGGTGAGGCCGTCGACGTCGAGATAGCCGCCCAGGGCGAAGTAGTCGATCCACAAGTCCATGTAGGTGACGCCGAGTTGTTGGCGGGCGTCGTTGAGCGCGGGGTCATGCATCGCGGACGACATCGCTCGCCACCTCTCGCAGTTTGCGGTTCTCGGTCTGGGAACGCTCCACGAGCAGGTCGAACGCCTCGTCGGCGCTGACCCGACGGCTCGACATGAGGATCCCCTTGGCTTGCTCGATCACGGCTCGCGACTCCATCGCCCTGCTCAGGTTGCGCGACAGTTCGAGTGACGCCCAGTACGCCTGCACGTTGGAGACCACGATCGACGCCTGGGTCGCGAACGCGAGGCACAACTCCTCGTCAAGGTCGGTGAACCCGGCAGCGACGCCGGCGTACACGTTGAATCCACCCCACGTATCGTCCCCTGACAGGCTGAGGGGCACCGACAGCGAGCTGTGCACGCCCTGCTCGACGGCCCGGCGACAAAAGTCAGGCCAGCGGTTCTCGGTGCCGGCTTGGTCGATACGAACGAGCACCCGTTCGCGGGCGGCAGTGAGACACGGCCCGTCACCGGCGGAGTACTGGACGTCATCGAGCGCATGGGCAGTATCGCTGGTGGAGCCCATGGTGATCGCCCGTCCCCGTTCGATGATGGTCACGCTCGCCGATGTGCAGTTGGTCAACAAACCACAGCCGGTGCGGGCAACGCGGCGCAGCGCGTCGCTGAGGTTGGCGTCTTCGGTGAGCAGCGTACGCGCCAACGCTTCGGCACCGGATGAGACTCGCCGTCGGTCCTCGTCGGACATGGCCTACCTCCACATCGAGTTGGAAGCCAGTCAGACGGCCCTGTGAACTCAAGGAGGGTGGCCGACTCCAGAGCCCGCAACGATAGCTGCGCCCGGCCCCGCAGGGCGAGTGATGGTCGAAGATGTCGCCTCGAGTGGACGGGACTCAGGGTCGCTGAGCGAGCTCGCGACAAGCGGAACGTGGGCGAGGCGATGGCCGTCCGTGTCGTCGGGGACCATTGCGGCCGCCGTCTGGACGTGGATCTGCCA
>JBKOUV010000036.1:0-7003 GCA_046723555.1 Actinomycetota bacterium
CGCCCAGGTTGTCCATCGCCCGCCGGGCGGTCGCGTACGAACCGGCCCCGCGCACGGCGTCGTTCGTCGCTGCGTCGATGCCGTCGATGCTGATCTGCACGTCGAGGTAGTCCATCGCCGCCAGCCGTCGCGCGGCCGCGGTGTCGAGGAACGTGCCGTTGGTCGAGAACTTCACCCCGACCCCGCGGCCGACGGCGTACTCGACGAGCTCGAAGAAGTCCCGCCGGATCATCGGCTCGCCACCACCGATGTTGATGTAGAAGACCTGCAGCCGCTGCAGCTCGTCGAGCACCGCCTTCGCCTCGTCGGTGGTCAGCTCGCGGGGATCCCGCCGCCCCGACGACGAGAGGCAGTGCACGCACGCCAGGTTGCACGCGTAGGTCAGCTCCCACGTCAGGCAGATCGGGGCGTCCAGCCCGCCCTTGAGCTGCTCAACCAGCGCGCGCGGGCTCACCCAGCACCTCCGAGCTCAAGAGCGAGTCGAGCGCGCGCACGAACGACGGCCACCTCGATTCGGCGATGTCACACGCGCGCAACGCGTCGGCGACCGTCTGGTGCGCACCCAGTGCCTGGACGACCCGGACGACGTCGGGATGCTTCAGGAAGACCAGCCGGCGGTTGCCGTAGTGGTAGGCGAGCGCGCCGAACGGCTCAGGACGCAGGGCGACCTGCGGGTCGAGGACGAGCTTGCGGTCGAGCATGGAGGTGGGTGAGCGTGGTCAGTACACCCCGCACATGCCGTCGATCGAGATCTCCTCGACGAGGAGCTCCTCCTCGACCAGCGGCTCTTCGTCAGACGGTTGCTCGACGGTGGCGACCGGAGTGGCCGTGTCGGAATCCATGGCCCGCGAGCGTATCGGTGGGGGCGATCGCGGGCCTACGGTGGTGGGCATGAGCGACCAGCCCCAGTTCGACATCGCTGAGGCCCGGGCTGCGATCGCGGAGGCCGAGGCCCAACTCGAAACCGGCACCCCGGCGCGCGGCGAGATCCTCACCGCCCTCCACGAGCTCCGAGCCGACATCGCCAACGGCGAGCAGTGCGAGGAGGCGCTCCAGGCCTTGCGCACGGCCCTGGACCGGGCGTCCTGAAACCGAACCGCTGAACGACGCCGCCGGCCGTTAGGGTCGTGAGCCCTCTGTGGCGACGGTCGATGCGTTCCCCGAGCTCGAACGCGAGCGCGAACAGCTCGCGTTCGCGCGCGCCTCGCGTGAGCGGATGATCGCCCGGCTCGAGCGGGTCGACCCCCAGAGCGCCGCCGACGAGTTCACGGCCGAGTACGTCGAGGTGACGGTGGAGGAGGCGCTGGAGGATCTGCGCGCCCCCGGCGCCGGCGACTTCTTCGGCCGCATCGACACCAACGGCGGGCCGCGGCGAGCGCGAGAGTCCTGGTACATCGGCAGGCGACACGTCGAGGACGACCGCCACGAACCGGTGGTGGTCGACTGGCGGGCACCGATCGCGGCGCCGTTCTACCGGGCGACGGCCGCCGACCCCCTCGGAGTCGAGCTGCGGCGACGGTTCACTCTCGCCGGCGGCGAGCTGACCGCGTACCTCGACGAACATCTCGACGATCCGGACGCCGCCGACGTCGCCGGCGGGATCCCCGACCCGGTGCTGGCGGAGATCGGCGCCGAGCGGACGGGCGCGATGCGCGAGATCGTCGCCACGATCCAGGCCGAACAGGACCTCGTCATCCGGGCACCGATCGACCAGGTCCTCGTCGTCCAGGGCGGCCCGGGAACCGGTAAGACCGCCGTGGCCCTCCACCGCGCGGCCTACCTGCTGTTCGAGCATCGTCGCCGCCTCGCCCGCGAAGGCGTCCTCGTGATCGGACCCAACCGGGCGTTCCTCGACTACGTCGCCAACGTCCTGCCGTCACTCGGCGAACGGAGCGTGCGCCAGTGCACGGTCCTCGACCTGTGCGTCCCCAAGGTCGAGATCACCGGCGTCGACGACCCGGACGCGGCGCGCGAGAAGGGTGCCGCGTCGATGCTCGAAGAGCTGGAGCTTGCCGCCCTCGTCGCCATCACGCGCCCCGCCGACGACGTCGTCGTCCCGGTCGGGACGCGGCGGCTGGTGTTCCGCCGCAACGAGATCGGGGAGTGGTTGGAGCGGGCGGCCGACGCGGTGATCCCGATCAACGAGCGGCGTCTCCGGCTGCGGTCGATCGCCCAGCAGGAGCTGCGGAGGCGTACCGGTCACGGCGACGTGTGGTCGGAGGCCGGTCCGCTGCGGGCCGCGCTCAACGCCGCGTGGCCAACCCAGCAGCCGATCCGGCTCGTCGACCGCCTGCTCCCGGGGCCAAGGGGCCGGCGCCGGGCCTGGACACCGGCCGACCAGCTGCTGGTCGACGAGGCCAACTCGCTGCTCAACGGGCCGCCGCTCACCTACGGCCACGTTGTCGTCGACGAGGCCCAGGACCACTCCGCGGTCGCCCTGCGCGTGATCGGCCGGCGCAGCCCCGGCGGCTCGATGACCCTGGTGGGCGACGTCGCCCAGTCGACGGCGCCGGCCGGGCAGGAGCGGTGGGACGACGTGTTCGCCCACGTCGCCCCGCCGGGGCCGGCTCGCCGCGTTGGCGAGGTGGCCGACCTCACGATCGGATACCGCGTGCCCGAGCCGATCCTGTCGGTGGCCAACCGCCTCCTGCCGCACACCGGCGTCGACGCCACCGCCAGCCGCAGCGTGCGGATGGAGAGCCGGCCTCCGTCGTGGACCTATGCGACCCCGCCGCAACTCGCCGGCGCGGTCGCGACCGTGGCGGCCGGGATCAAGCACCACCACCGGCTCACCGGCGTGGTTGCCCCGCTCGACCACCACGCCCGGATCGCCGAGGCGCTCCACGAGGCCGGCCTAGAGGCGGTCGATCACCTGCACCAGCTGCACCCGGGCGAGGTCCCGCTCTTCGGTCCCGAGCAGGTGAAGGGCCTGGAGTTCGACGGCGTGGTCGTCGTGGAGCCCGACACCATCCTCGACGGGACGGCGCGTGGCGCCCGCCTGCTCTACGTGGCGATGACCCGCGCGGTGCAGGAGCTCGCCTTCGTGACCACGCGACCGGAGCCGACGGCGGTGATCGCCCCCTGATCTCGCCCATCCCGCCAACTCTTGCCGTGAAGCGACGAAAAGTGTCGCCTGGTGTCAACAGTTGTCAAAATGCGACATCTCCCGGATCTCGCCGACGTAGCGGGAGCTCGGCCGGATCAGCTTGTTCTGGGCCGCCTGCTCGACGGCGTGGGCGCACCAGCCGACGGTGCGGCTGACGGCGAACGTCGGCGTGAACATCGACCGCGGCAACCCCGCCGCGGCCATCACGACACCGGCGAAGAACTCGACGTTGCTCGGGAGTGGGCGGTTCGGCTTGGCCTGCCGCAGCGCGGCCACAACCCTCGCCTCGACGTCGACCGCTCGCTCGACGACGTCGCCCCCGAGCCCGACGGCGATCTCGCGCAGCAGCGTCGAGCGGGGATCGACGTCCCGGTAGACGGCATGGCCGAAGCCCATGATCCGGCGCCCGGCGGCGAGCTCGGCGTTGACCCAGGCGTCCGTCCGGTCCGGGTCGCCGATGGCGTCGAGGGCGTCGAGCGCTCGGCTCGGCGCGCCGCCGTGCAACGGACCGGCCAGCGCACCGAGGGCGGCGCCCACGACATCGGCGAGGTCGGCACCAGTCGACGCGACCACGCGGGCGGTGAAGGTCGACGCGTTGAAGCCGTGGTCGATCGTCAGGATGAGGTACTGCTCGACGGCGCGTGCGGCCGCGGCCGACGGACGCTCGCCGGTGACCATCTGGAGGTACGCCGCGGCGTGTCCGGCATCCGGGTCCGCCGCCACGGGCGGGAGCCCGATGCTGGCGCGGTACAGCGCGGCGGCGATCGTCGGGATCACCGCGGCCACGCGCATGGCCTGGGCGGCCCGCTCGTCCGGGGTGAGGTCGATCAACGGCCGCAGCCCGAGGTCGTCGCCGGCGATCGACAGCGCGGCGCGGATCCGTCCGAGCGTCGCACCCGCCGCTCGGGCGAGCGGCTCGAGCACCGGCTCGATCGACGGTGGCAGGGTGCGGGCTCGCGCCGCCGTGCCGCGGAAGGCGGCGAGCTCGGCCGCATCCGGGAGGTGCCCGACCGCGACGAGGTGCCACACCTCCTCGAAGCTGCGGGTGCGGGCGAGCGTGGTCGCGTCGTGGCCGCGGTAGTGGAAGCGGCCCTCGGCACCCAGCACGTCACCGATCGTGGTGTCGGTGACGGCGACGCCGTTGAGGCCGGGCGGTACTTCGATGAGGATTGACATAAAGCGCATGGTCCTCGTTCGTGGACGGTTGATCAACGTTGATCTAATCAACATTGATCCGTGCGCTACCCTCGGCAAATGGCGCGATACGTCGGGGCCGCCGAGGCGGCCCGTCAGCTCGGCGTGCAGCGGGCGACGCTGTACGCGTACGTGAGCCGGGGCTACATCGAGCGTCGCATCGCCGTCGACGGCCGGACGTCGCTGTACTCGGTGGACGACCTCGAGCGCCTCGCCGGCCGGGCGCGGCGGCGAGAGGTCGACGGCCTCCCCCGACCGTCCCTCGACGTGCAGATCGCGACCAACATCACGATGCTCGATGAGGACGGCGTCAGCTACCGGGGACACGACGTCGCCGGCCTCGCCCGCACGGCGTCGTACGAGCAGGTCGCCGAGCTGCTCTGGACGGGTGTGCTTCCGGATGAGGTCGTGTGGCCCCCGCCAGATCCGGCCGACCTCACACTCGCCCGGCGGGTCGCTCGCGCCGTCCGGGGACCGGCGTTGCCCTCGATGGTCGCCGTCGCCAGCGCGCTCGGCGTGCGTCACCCGAGCGACGACCCGGCGGGCGCGGCGCGCCGGTTGCTCGGTGTGGTGCCCGCAGTCCTCGACCCGACGGGTGACCGGGTGGCCGGCTCGCTGGCCGAGCGGTTGGCGTCGTGCTGGCAGCCGGCTCAGACGGCGACGCTGGCCCCGGTCATCGATCGGGCGTTGGTCTTGTTGGCCGACCACGAGCTGGCCACGAGCACGCTCGCAGTGCGAATCGCCGGCTCGACGTGGGCGCCCGCGTACCAGGCGTTCGCCGCCGGGCTCGCCGTGGTCCAGGGTCCGCTGCACGGTCTCGCCGCCCACCTCGCCTACGACCTGCTCGTCGAGGCCGTGCGCCTCGGCGCGGCGACGGCAATCGCCCGCCGGCTGCGCGCGGGCGAGCGGCTCCCCGGGTTCGGCCACAAGATCTACAAGGCTGCCGATCCCCGCCTCGCCCCGTTGCTCGAGGCCATCGCCCTGCTGCCCGACCCCCTCGGGCGAGCCGCAGTCCTCGACGACCTGATCGGCGAAGCCGGCGTCCGGATGACCCGCCCGCCGAACATCGATTTCGGGCTCGGCGGCCTCGCCCTCGTCGCCGACCTGCCCCGTGACGTCCCGCTGTTCGCCATCGCCCGGATCGCCGGCTTCGCCGCCCACCTCAGCGAGGAGCTGGCCGAGCGTCCGTTGCGCTACCGCGGGCTCGCTCGCTCGGTCGCCGGCTGACCGCGCCACGATGGGCGGATGCGGCTGAGGAACCGTTGCGGTCTCGGCACCGCGCCACTCGGGTCGTACGAAGGCGGGCCGTTGTGGTGGGGTCCGCAGGACCGCGCGACCGCGGTGGCAACGGTGCGGGCGGCGCTCGACGCCGGCGTCGACTGGATCGACACCGCCCCGTTCTACGGGTGGGGGAGGGCCGAGGAGATCGTCGGCGAGGCGATCCGGGGGCGCCGGGACGAGGTCACGGTGCTCACCAAGTGCGGGACGATTCGCCGGCCCGACGGGTCGTGGGTCGACGACGGGTCTCCCGCCGCCGTCCGGGCCGATCTCGAGGCCAGCCTGACCCGCCTCCGCACCGATCACGTCGACGCCCTACAGCTCCATGATCCCGATCCGGGGGTGCCGGTAGAGGAGACCGTCGGGGCGCTGGCCGAGCTGGTGGCCGAGGGCAAGGTCGGGGCGATTGGCCTGTCCAACCACGACGTCGAGCTGCTGCGGCGGGGTCACGAGGTGGCGCCGATCGGCGTCGTGCAACACCAGTGGTCGATCCTCCATCACCCTGCAGAGACCGACGCCGTGCGGCTGTGGTGTGCGGAGGTGCGGGCCGCGTTCCTCGCCTGGTCGCCACTGGCGTCGGGGTTCCTCGTCGATGGCTTCGATCCCGCGACGACGGCGCCCGGCGATCTGCGCCGGCGTCTCCCGTGGGCGTCGGGCGACGGGGCACGGCGGCTGGAGGAGGTGCGAGCCGAGGCGGCCGCGGCGGGACTTTCGGTGCTGGAGCACGCCCTCGCCTGGGCGTCGGCGACCGCCTACCCGATCGTCGGAGCGAGGACGCCGGCGGAGGCGCGGGCACTCACCGCGTAGAGCTCCATCTCGGCGACCGCCCCGATCACGAGCACGGCGGGTGATCGTACCGGTGCGTCCGCCAGTTCGTCGAGGCGGCAGCGCACCGCGACCTGGTCACCCGTCGTCGCCGACTGGACGGCCGCGACCGGGGTGGCCGGGTCGAGCCCACCGGCGATCAGCTCGGAGGCGATCGTCGCCCGCTGCGACACCCCCATCAGCACGACCACCGTCCCGCCGACACGGGCGAGGGCGCGCCAGTCGATGTCCGGCTCGCCGGCCGGTCGATGGCCGGTCACCACCGTGAACGACGCCGCCACGCCGCGGTGGGTCACCGGCACGCCCGCGGCGGCCGGCGCGGCGACCGCCGACGTGATGCCGGGGACGACCTCGAACGGGATCCCGGCGTCCCGCAACGCCTGCGCCTCCTCCCCGCCGCGCCCGAACACGAACGGGTCGCCGCCCTTGAGGCGGACCACCCGCTTCCCGTCGTGAGCGAGGGTCGCGAGCAGCGTCGAGATCAGCTCCTGGGGGATCGGCCGCCCCGGTCGCTTGCCGACGTCGATGAGCTCGGTGGACGGTGGCACGAGCGCCAGCACGCGGTCCCCGACGAGGGCGTCGTGGACCACGACGTCGGCT
>JBKOUV010000221.1:0-4690 GCA_046723555.1 Actinomycetota bacterium
CTCGATCGGGAAGACGATGCCCATGCGACCGTTGCCGCCGGGCCGAGCCTGGACGAAGGCCGCCTTCCAGCCGAAGTCCTCGAACTCCCCGTGGGTGCGCCGATACTCGCGAGTGGTGTAGGCGAGGCCGGCGTCGATCCGGGTCTCCTCCGGGCGGGCGTAGCCGAGCGCGTCCAGCCAGTCCGGCGCCTTGGAGCGCCGACCGGTCGCGTCGACGACGAGGTCGGCGCCGTGACCAACCCGGCCATGCTGGCGCCGAGCACGACGGCGTGGTCGTACCGGGGCATGTCGGAGCTCATCAGGTCGTCCTCCTCGGAAATCCCGCGGCGCGTCCCTCTCCAAACCTGCGCGCGCCGCCGGGTCACGCGACTCAACCAACGCTGGGATGCGCAGTCATGAAGAGGGCGTGAAGATGCACTGGAGATCGCCACGGACGCCCGCCGGTAGCCTCGATCGGCGGTACCGACATGGCCCACGAGTTCATCTACACCTGCTACAAGCTCGCCCGGTTCTACCCGCCCGACCGAACGGTGCTCGAGAACATCTCGCTGTCGTTCTACCCCGGCGCGAAGATCGGCGTGATCGGCCCCAACGGCTCGGGCAAGTCGAGCCTGCTCCGGATCATGGCCGGCCTCGACGACGGCTACACGGGTGAGGCCCGGCTGACCCCGGGGTTCACCGTCGGCCACCTCCCGCAGGAGCCCCAGCTCGACCCGACCAAGGACGTGCGCGGCAACGTGATGGACGGCGTGGCCGCGGTGCAGTCGGTGATCGATCGGTACAACGAGGTCATGGCGATGTGGGCCGAGCCCGACGCCGACTACGAGAAGATCGGCGCCCTCCAGGCCGAGTTGGAGGACAAGATCGCGGCCACCGACGCGTGGAGCCTCGAGCGCAACGTCGAGATCGCGATGGACGCCTTGCGCTGTCCGCCTGACGACGCCGACGTGAGCACGCTGTCGGGCGGCGAGCGCCGGCGCGTCGCGCTGTGCCGACTGCTGCTCAGCCGCCCCGACCTGCTGCTGCTCGACGAGCCCACCAACCACCTCGACGCCGAGAGCGTCGACTGGCTCGAGCAGTTCCTGCAGGAGTACCACGGCACCGTCGTCGCGATCACCCACGATCGCTACTTCCTCGACAACGTCGCCCGCTGGATCCTCGAGCTCGACCGTGGGCGCGGCATCCCGTTCGAGGGCAACTACTCGTCCTGGCTCGAGCAGAAGCAGGAGCGACTGGCGCGCGAGGAGCGGTCGAACGAGGCCCGGCGGCGCTCACTCGAGCGGGAGCTCGAGTGGGTGCGGATGGCGCCGACGGCCCGCCAAGCGAAGGGCAAGGCCCGCCTCACCGCGTACGAGAAGCTGCAGGCCGAAGCCGAGGCGGCGCGGGGCGACGAGAGCCGGCTCGAGATCAGCATCCCGCCCGGACCGCGGCTCGGCGACACCGTCATCGAGGTCGACGGCCTCCGCAAGGGGTTCGGCGACCGGCTGCTGATCGAGGACCTCTCGTTCTCCCTGCCCCGGGCCGGGATCGTCGGGATCATCGGGCCCAACGGAGCCGGCAAGACCACGCTGTTCCGGATGATCACGGGGGCGGCCGAAGGCTCGCCAGATCCGGCACGTTCCGCCGACGCCGGCACGATCACGATCGGCGACACCGTGCAGCTGAGCTACGTCGACCAGAACCGTGACGATCTCGTCGCCGACAACACGGTGTACGAGGAGATCACGGGAGGCGTCGACCGTCTCAAGGTCGGCAACCGGGAGATCCACGGGCGGGCGTACGTCGCCAGCTTCAACTTCAAGGGGTCGGACCAGCAGAAGCGGGTCGGCGACCTGTCCGGCGGTGAGCGCAACCGGGTTCACCTGGCGAAGTTGCTGAAGAGCGGCGGGAACGTGCTGCTCCTCGACGAGCCCACCAACGACCTCGACGTCGACACCCTGCGGGCGCTGGAGGCGGGGTTGGAGTCGTTCCCCGGGTGCGCCGTGGTGATCAGCCACGACCGCTGGTTCCTCGACCGCATCGCCACCCACGTGCTCGCCTTCGAGGGCGAGAGCCAGGTGCGCTGGTTCGAGGGCAACTTCTCCGACTACGAAGAGTGGCGGCACAAGGAGCTCGGCACGGCCGCCGACCAGCCGCACCGCATCCGTTACAAGCGCCTCGCCAGTTGACCCTCATCCGAGGGTTTCGCGTCACCGGAGGGTTTCCCGCGCGGACGTGGCGCAGCAAACCCTCGGTTGTAGCGTCGCCGACTGCATGACGGAGACCACGCTGGAGTCCGACACCGAGCTCGCCACCCGGCTGGCCGAAGAGGCCGGCCGGGGCCTCGTCGCCGTGCGCGAGCACTTGGAGGAGCGGGGAGCCCACGCCTGGCAGGTGATGGACGGCGGCGACACGTCCAGCCAGCGGTTCCTCGCCGACGAGCTGGCCCGGGTCCGTCCGGACGACGCGGTGCTGTCCGAGGAGGGGCTCGAAGATCCGCGTCGCTTCCGCAGCGAGCGGGTGTGGATCATCGATCCCCTCGACGGCACCCGCGAGTTCGGTGAGCCGGGTCGCTGGGACTGGGCGGTCCACGTCGCCCTGTGGGCGCCCGACGGCTTCCTCGCCGGCGCCGTGAGCCTGCCGGCGCTCGGCGTGACCTTCTCCACCGATCCCCCGCCGACGATCCCAGCGACGAACCGGGAGCGGCCGCGCCTCGTCACCTCCCGCACCCGCGCGCCGTACGCCGCGGCCGTCGTCGCCCGCGCGCTCGACGCCGAGGCGGTGCGGCTCGGGTCGGCGGGCGCGAAGGCGATGTCCGTCGTCAACGGCGAGACCGACATCTACGTCCACGACGGCGGGATGTACCAGTGGGACTCGGCCGCGCCGGCCGCGGTCGCCCTGGCGGCCGGCTTGCACGTCAGCCGGATCGACGGGTCGCCGCTCGTGTACAACGGCCGCGATCCGTGGCTCCCGGACTTCCTCGTGTGCCGGCCCGAGTGGGCCGAGCCGGTGCTGTCCGCGCTGTGGGGTTGACCCGCGTGCCCAGAGCGAGCTCGGGGGCGTAGGGTGAACGGCTGACTCTGCTCGGACCTCGCCGGGACCGCGAGCAGGCGCGGCGACGACAGGGGATAGGCCGATGACGAATGAGTCGAACGACCGAGAAGCGCCGAGCACCACCAACAAGTGGACCGACGCTTCCCAAATTGCCGCACTGACCTCGATCGGGGCCGGCGCGGTCCACGCCGCCGCGATCGGCATCCACGCCGAGCACGCCACGCTCTCGCGGCTGTTCGTCCTCGTAGCCGCAGCCCAGCTGGTGGCCGGCGTGATCATGCTCGTGCGCGGCGGCCGCGCCACCGCGGGCGCGCTCGTGATCATCAACGTCGGCGCCGTCGTCGCCTGGGTGCTGACCCGGACCACCGGCATCTCGTGGATCGAGGGACTCGAGGAAGCGGAGAAGCCGCAGTTCGCCGACACGGCGTGCGCCGCCCTCGGCGCCGTCTCGGCGATCGCCGCGGTCGTCGCGTTGCGTAGCCGACGAACCCGCGCCGCGGGAGCCCGTCTCGGCGGTCCGGCGTTCGCCATCGGTGCCCTCACCATCGTGGCGATGATGTACGGCGGCACCCACGTCCACAGCCACGACCACGACATCGACGCCAGCGCGGCCGGCGAGGGCCACACCCACGGCGACGAAGCAGCCGCCGACGGCCACAGCCACAGCGACGGCGCAGCAGCCGCAGAGGGCCACAGTCACAGCGACGACGCGAGCGCCGACGGCGAGGGACACTCCCACTCCGCCGGCGCCCCGGCCGACGGCCACAGCGACAGCCACAGCCACGAGTCGGCCGACTCGTCGGCATGGCCCCGCCCGTGGGACCCGGCTCAGCCGATCGACTTCTCCGGTGTGCCGGGCGTCACGGCGCGGCAGGAGCGACGCGCCGAGCAGCTCGTCGCCCGGACACTCGATGTCCTGCCGGCGAAGTTCTCCAACGTCGCCGACCTGGCCGCACTGGGGTACCACTCGATCGGCGACTCGGCCACCGGATACGAGCACTACCTCAACTACGGCTACATCGGCGACGACCACTTCCTCGACCCCGACTACCCGGAGTCGCTCGTCTACCGGGTCGACGGCGACCAGCGCACGCTGGCGTCGGCGATGTACATCGCCAGCGAGATGCCGCTCGACGATCCCCGAATCGTCGACTACGGCGGCCGGTTGATGCAGTGGCACGTCCACCTCAACCTCTGCTGGAAGGTCAACGACCAGGGTGTCCCGACGGTGGTTGCGGTCACCGACGATCACGGCGGGACGTGCCCGGAAGGCACCTTCAACGCCGGCGGGGAGAACCCGATGGTGCACGTCTGGGTGGTGGCCCACCCGTGCGGGCCGTTCGCCGCACTCGAGGGGCACGGCGCGGGGCAGGCCGACGCCGCGCCGGGTCAGCGCACCGATCAGTGCGCGGCGGGGCACAGCCACGGAGGCGCGGCGCACAGACAAGGCGCCGCGATCACCCACCCGTACGACCCCAGCAAGCCGATCGATCTCGGCGGTGTGGCCGGCGTGACCCCCAAACAGCAGGCGTTCGCCGAGAACCTCGTCGCGACCACGGTGACCCGGCTGGGCCAGTGGTCCGACCCGGCCGTCGCCGAGGCCGCCGGGTTCCACTCGATCCAGGACGCCGGCACCGGGCACGAGCACTACATCCAG
>JBKOUV010000185.1:0-22935 GCA_046723555.1 Actinomycetota bacterium
GCCCGGGGCGCTTGTCAACGAGGCCGTTGTGCACCGCCCGGACCTCGTCGTAGTGGGCGTCGTCAGGACTGACGAACGAACCGTTGAACATTCCCGCCAACTCATCAGGCACGGTCACCATGTGCTTCCCCTCTCGCCGCGCGCTTCTCCCGTCCAACCGGTACACACCGTAGCGTCGCCGGCAGTACAGGGTCGCAGTCGCCGACGGGGTGCCCGGCTATCGCTCGAAGATCGTGTGCTCCTCGGTCAGGAAGATGGTCGAGCGGCTGAAGTCGACGAACGTGGCCTCGTCCGCGAGGAGCCGTGTCGCCGCCGCGATCCCTTCCGGACTCGACATCGCGGCCTGCAACTCGTCGACGTTGTCCCACCACACTTCGGTGATTCCGTGCCGGATCGGCTCGGTCCCCCGACTGTCGACGAGCGCCTGGTTGAGTGGCGTGTCGAGGGTGTGGCTCTGGACGTACTTGCGGGCGCGGATGGCCTCGGCGAACGACGCCACCAGCGGCCCGTGCTCCTCCAGCCAGTACCGGTGGAACTCCTCGAGCGCGACGTCGTCTCGCGCGTGCAACACGTAGACGAGCTTGATCAAGGTGCCTCCTCGCAGCCGGGGCTCGCGAGGAGCTCATGGTAGTGATGACGTCGATGCTGGCCGTTGTGCAGAGGGGGTGGTCATCACCGTGTGACCAGCCCCCCGAGCGCGGCGCTACTGTCGACCGGAGCGGGTGATCGAGCACAGGGAGGTCGCCGTGGCAGCGACAGGTTCACCGGTACTTCCAGGTCGTCTCGGGTCAGCAGGGATGACGTTGCGCGACGATCCGCGTGCCGACCCCCGAATGATCGCGGCGATGGAGCCGTTCGGTTTGGCCGATCCGCCGGCACCGGTGCCGGTCACCACCGACTCCTCGATCGAGGAGCTACACGACTACGTCTCGGCCGCCGAGGAAGGATTCGAGGCGTTGTTCGCCGCGTTGGAGGCCGGGATGCCAGCGACGCCGGGTGTCGACCGAACCGTCGAGGTCATCGACGGCCTCGACGGCAACGACGTCACCCTCTACGTGCACCGGCCCACTGGTGCCGGCGACGGCCTGCCGGGCGTGCTGCATCTCCACGGCGGGGGGATGGTGATGCTGGAAGCGGCCGGCCCGGCATCTGTCCGCTGGCGCGACGACCTCGCCGAGTCCGGTCTCGTCGTGGTCGGTGTGGAGTTCCGCAACGGCGGGGGCAAGCACGGTCCGCACCCGTTCCCGGCCGGCCTCAACGACTGCACCGCGGCGCTGCGGTGGGTCGTCGACCACCACGCTGCGCTGGGGATCAGCACGCTCATCGTCTCGGGGGAGTCCGGCGGCGGGAACCTGACGCTGGCCACGACGTTGCGCGCCAAGCGGGAGGGACTGATCGATCAGATCAACGGCGTGTACGCCCAGTGCCCGTACATCTCGAACGCTTGGGCCGCCCCGGCGCCCGAACTGACCTCGCTGTTCGAGAACGACGGGTACTTCCTGGAGGTGGCGATGCTGGGAGTGCTGGCGAAGGTCTATGACCCCTCCGGCGAACACGCCACCGATCCGCTGGCGTGGCCGCTCCACGCCACCGTCGCGGACCTCGCCGGGTTGCCCCCGCACGTCATCTCGGTCAACCAGCTCGACCCGCTGCGCGACGAGGGGCTGGCGTACGCCGGCAAGCTGCTCGCCGCCGGGGTCCCGGTGGTCAGCCGGACCGTGAACGGCACTTGCCACGCCGGCGACATGATCTTCGCCGCCGCAATGCCCGACGTGCGCCAGGCCACGATCCGCGACATCAAGGGCTTCGCCGACTCTCTCTGACCACGGCCACCGGCCCCCGGTCATGACGCTGCTGGCGGTGGCGGTGCTCGCGGCGAGCATGATCGGGCTGGCAACGGCGTCGTTGATCGTGATGCCGGCACCGACCCGCCGGGTGTGGATCGTGGGGGTCCTGGGCGAGGGGTACAGCTTGGCCGTCGCCGGCGCGGCGATCGTGCTCGTCGCGCTCGCGGCGGTGTCGATCGCCATGGGCGCCGTCGGGCTCGGCGGGCTGGCGATGGGGTTGGCGGTCGTGACGCTCGCCCTCGCGCTGCTGCCAGTTGTGCATGGACTGCGGGCGGCTCGCGCCCACGGCGTTCGCCTGTCCGTGCGGGCGTACTTCGCCCGGCCGACGTGGACCGCGACGCGCTCGACCGAGACGTTCGTCTTCGCCGAACCACCCGACGTGCCGGGCGGTCTCGCCCTCGACGTGTGGCGACCCGCTGGGCCCGAGGTCGCGAGGGCCCGTGCGGCGCTCGTGCTCATCCATGGTGGGGGATGGATGTCGGGCGGCCGGGGCGGTGTCGGGCGATGGAACGAGTGGCTGGCCGATGAGGGATACGTGGTGTTCGACGTCGGCTACCGCCTCGCCCCTCCACCACGGTGGAAGGACGCCCCCGACGACGTGGCCGACGCCATCGCCTGGGTGCGGGCGCATGCGGCTCGCTTCGGCATCGATCCGCGCCGCGTCGGGCTGATCGGGTGGTCGGCCGGGGGTCATCTCGCGCTGCTCACGGCCTATCGGGCCGCGGGCACCGAGCACCGACTGCCCGCCGTCGCCGCCTTCTTCCCGATCACCGATCTCCGCACCGCGACACAGGGGTGCCGTCCGGCCTGGGCCGTCCACGACGCCCGCTCGCAGATCGACGCGTTCCTCGGCGGTCAGATCGTCGACCACGCCGACGCCGCCCGGGTCGCGTCGCCACGCGTCCACGTGGACGGTGCCGTGTCGCCCACCTTCCTGGTCCACGGCACCAGTGACCAGCTCGTGCCCGTCGGCCAGTCCGATGCGCTCGCCGCCGCCCTCCGACAGGTTGGAGCCGAACACGAGCTCGTCCGGTTGCCGGGCGCGAACCACGCCTTCGACCTCGCGTGGGGAGCGTGGTCGACACAGGTGACGCGGGAGGCGCTGCGCCGCTTCCTCGACCGTCACCTCGGCGTGCCGCCCACGCTGTGACCCGCCAGGTGGTGTCAGCACGACGACCTGCCGTCCCGAGTTGCCAATGACGTGAACCGGACGACCCGGCGCGATCGGGGCCGGATTCGTCTCACCTGTCGAGACGAATCGCGCCCAGATCCACAAACGTGTCACCGACGCGCTGAACTCGCGCTGCAGCGTGGCGAGCGCGTCGACAACCGGAGTTGACCTTAAGATCCCCTCGCCAATCTCGGAGGGGGCAGTCCATGGATCTCGGCTCACAACTCATCGCCACGTCACCGCTCGGCCAGGCGGCCCGCGCCACCGTGCCGCTCCTCGACGAGCACGCCGAGTACGCCGACCGGGAAGGACGCCTGCACGACGAGGTGGTCGACGCGTTCCATCGCGAGGGGCTGTACCAGATGTGGGTGCCCGAGGTGGTCGGCGGCTCTGAGCTCGATCCGCTCCACTCGCTCGAGACGCTCGAGATCGTCTCGTACGGCGACCCGTCGGCGGGCTGGGTCCTCATGGCGTCGTGCCTGGCGATCGGCACTGCAGGGTCGTACCTCGCCGACGACGCAGTCGCCGAGCTGTGGGCGGACGGCCGGCGCCCGGTGATCGCCGGGCAGGGCACTCGGCCCGGCACCGCGGTACCGCACGAGGACGGGTTCCTCGTCTCGGGCGCGTGGAGCTTCGCCTCCGGACTGCTGCACGGCACGCACATCCACACGCTCGCCGTGATCACTACGACGGGCGAGCCGCGCATCTTCGTCGTACCGGTCGAGAAGGCCAGCCTGCTCGGCAACTGGGACGTGCTCGGGCTGCGCGGCACCGGCTCGATCGACTACTCGCTGGACAACGTGTACGTGCCCGACTCGTACAGCCACTTCGCCGTCGTCGACGAACCCCGCCGGGGTGGTCCGCTGTACCGCGTCGGCATCATCGGCTTCGCCAGCATGTGCCACTCGGGTTGGGCGGTCGGCGTCGGCCGCCGCCTGCTCGACGAGCTCGGCGCGCTCGTCCACGACGGGGCCGGGCGGGCGGGTGCCCGGGCGGCCAGCGACGCGTTCCAGCAGGACTACGCCGAGGCCGAAGCGACGCTGCGCGCGGCCCGGGCCCTCGTGTTCGAGGCGTGGGGCGAGGCGTGGGACACGCTGCGCGACGGGGGGCGGATGTCGGTGCGCGAGCACACGCTCATCCGCCTCGCCCTCACCAACGCGACAAAGGCACTCGCCGAGGTCGCGGACTTCGTCTACCTCGCCGGCGGCACGACCGCACTGCGCCGGGGGACGATCCAGCGGCTGGTTCGCGACGTGCACGCCGGCACGCAGCACGTCACGTCGTCGCCCGCCGTGTGGGCGAACTGCGGGCGCGAGCTTGCCGGGCTGGCCGAGGGCAAGCACTGGCAGTTCCTCGACCTCGTCGATCCCTGAGGTCGCGACAGGTCAGAGCGTGGCGAGACGGGCGTTGTCGAGTTGCGGTCCGCAGTGCGGCCGCAGCTCGATCTTGCGTTCGAGCGCGGCGACGACGGCGTCGGCGAAGTTGACGCCGTACAGCTTCTCGCAGGTGCCCAGACCGCCCGGGCTGAAGACGTTGACCTCCATCAGCTTGTCACCGACGATGTCCAGGCCGACGAGGAACATCCCGTCGCTGACGAGCTTCGGACGGGCCGCGTCACACACCGCCAGCATCGCATCGGTGACCTTGACGCGGCGGGCCTGACCGCCGACGTGCATGTTCGAGCGCAGATCGGGACCCGTGTTGACGCGGTGAAAGGCGGCGTAGGCCTTGTCGACACGCAACGGCTCGCCGTTCATCACGAACATGCGGACGTCGCCGCCGGCAGCTTCCGGCAGGGCTTCTTGGGCGACGACGTAGCCGTCGCGGGAGATGGCGTCGATCATCTGGTTGAGGTTCGGAGCCTCGTCCCCGGTGACCATGAACACGCTCGCGCCTCCGGATCCCTGCAGCGGCTTGAGCACCGCGGCATCACCGAGTTCGTGCACGAACTCGGTGATCTCGCCGCGATCGCGGGAGATCAGGGTCCGTGGGCGCACGGCCGCAGGGAAGTGCTGGAAGTACGTCTTGTTGACGGCGTTGGCCAGGTTCGCCGGATCGTTCACGACGAGCACGTCGCGGAGGACACTGACCTGGGCGAAGAGGATGCCGGATGTCACCGCCCACGGCCGATCAGTGGTGTCCTCCGCTGGGTCGTTGCGCATCACGAGGACGTCGAACTCGTCGATCGAGACGCGTTCGGCCTCTCGTTTCGGGCTTCGCACGGCACGCAGGTACGACTCGAGCGACCTGTACCGCCTGCCTGGCGCGCCCCGAGCGGTCGCGCCGATCGATCCGTCCGCACGGTGGGAGAAGTCGCCTACGCCCATGAGCCAGACCTCGTGACCGTGCCGGCTCGCCGCCATCGCCAGGCGCGTGGTGGTGTACAGCGGATGCTCGGTGTGGACGTCGTTGACGACGAAGCCGATCCTCATGGTGCTGCTCCGATCAGGTCGAGAGGGACGGTCTGCGCGGTGATCCTCGCCAGCCGCCGTTGCGCCAGCGGGTCGGCCAGGTAGCGCGGCAACAGAATCGGGTCAACGAGCACGCCCCGCTCGCGGAGCGCCGCAATGGGGGGAACATCACTGAGCGCCATCTTGCCGAGCCAGAGCAGGCCGAGATCACCGCCGGCGCCGACGTGGGCGACGACGTCACGCAGCCCGCGCAGGTACACCGCGTCCTTGGTGAGCCCGCCGGACCGGAACACGCGCATCGTGATCGTGAATGCCTCTCGCCATGAGACGCCGCTGTCGACGAGGTTGCCGTGCACGGTCGGGAAGGACTCGCCGGTACACATCTGATGCACCGCGACGACTCGGGCCGCGAGCTGGCGCAGCCGGCGGGCCGTCAGCCCGCCGGCGAGGTGCTCGGCGAGCACCGCCAGACCTTCCTGCGTCTCGTCGTAACCGGCGAGGCCGGCGCCGAGCAGCCGCAGCGGCTGACACGAACCGTTGACGTGGGTGACGATGTGCGTACCGATCTCGTGCTGGAGCAACGCGTGAACCCGATGCGACGGGACGACCGCGGTGGGCGCGACGAGTAGGTGCCCGTTGGACACCATGACGCCGCTGCTGTCCTCGCGCACCTCGACACGCGCGGCCAGATCGGGATACACGGCTCGGTACAGGTCGAGCTCAGCCTCGGCCAGGCGTGCGAACGCCGTGGCGTCGAGACGCTCCCCGGCTTCGCGCGCCGGCGGAGCCACCTGAGCCAGCAGTGCTTCGGCCTCGCCCAGGAGCGCGGGGCTGACCGGACCGTACAGCTGCAGGCTCAGCTGGAGGAACTGATCGCTGTCCCGGCACCGCAGCATCTGCAGTTGCAGCTCGAGCTCGCGACGCTTCGACGTCAGGATCCGCACCAGCTCGGCGTCCTCGACCGAGTCGATCGCGATCGCCTGCAGGCGGCTCTCGATCACCTCCGGGTCGTCCTCCAACGGCCCGTACACGAACTCGGGGGCGCACCCGTCCGACTGGAAGCTCCGCCGGGCCTCGATGAGGTTGACGGGGGTGACATCGAGGAGGAAGCGGATGCTCGACGCGGTGTCCGCCAGCTCGCGGTCGATCGCCAAGTCGCTCGGTCGCAGCTCAATGGGCGCGGTCACACGACGTCCGTCAATTCATCCAGGGTGACCCGTGCGGCGACGCCGAGCGCCTCCCGCAGCTCACTCACGTGAGCGTCGTCGCACCGACCGGTCCACTCGTCCATGAACACCTTCTTGAGCTCGATCGCCAATGGGCACGCGATGTCCGCGTAGCGCTCGACCACCCAGCGACACAGGTAGCCGCCTCGGAAGCGCACGTTGACGCGAACGTCCAAGCGGTGATCGCGCACCCGTTGATCGCTCAACGACTCCACGAACGTCGCCACCGTACGCTCCCATCGGTGCCCGTCGAAGGCTCCGGTTCCGACGTTGACCTCCGGATTGCCAGCAGCAGGTTCCGCGAGCGCGTTCGGTCCGCCCCGTCGATGGTTGTAGGAGTGCACGTCGAGGACGAGGAACCGACCGTTGGCCGCGAGACGGTCCAAGTGAGTCGACAGACAGGTGTAGAAGGCGTCATGGATGCGCCGTGACTCCTCGAGCTCTTCGGGCCGCAGCTCGCGCTTCCACACGTCCAACCCGAACGCCTCGTCGGGTACGCGGTACACCGCCTGCTCGCGCGGCCGGTTGAGGTCAACCTCGAAACGTGACCTGCGGACGACGACGCGGGTGCCGCATTCACCGAGCATCCGATCGGTGAACGGGTCCTCTTCCCGCAAGCGTGTCGATGGATCAAGCGCGACCACGTCGACAAGACCTGCTCGCAGCTCGTGTCCTGCGTGCACGGCGGTCCACACCATCTGGCCAGCGCCGACGTCGAAGACGAAGTCCTCGTCCATGGCGATGCCTGTTACCCGAGAACCGGCGCCGACAGCCCCGCGTCTCCGCGTCGCGACGGGGCGAAGGCGTCGACGTAGCATCCGGCCGCATCGACACCACTACGGACGCACCGATCGGCTTCGACACCGAGCGGGTCACGGCGTGGCTCGCCGAGCGCATCACCGGTCTGCAGCCGCCGTTGCGATGGACGAAGCTGCCGGGCGGGCACTCCAACTTCACGTACCGGGTGGACGACTCGGACGGTCGCGTCCTCGTCGTGCGCCGGCCGCCGCTGGGCGAACTGCTTCCGACGGCCCACGACATGCGTCGGGAGTTCACGGTGATCTCGGCGCTGTGGCCGACCCCGGTGCCGGTACCCGAACCGTTGGCGTACGCCGACGACGACACGGTGACCGGCGCCCAGTTCTACGCCATGGGTTGGGTCGAGGGGCGCTCGCTGTACAACGCAGCCGAGACCGCCGAGCACCTTCCCGACGAGGCGGCCCGTGCTCGCACCGGGCCGTCGTTCATCGACACGCTCGCCGCGCTGCACCGCCTCGACCCCGACGACGTCGGGCTCGGTGGACTGGGCAAGCGCACCTCGTACGTCGGCCGGCAGTTGCACCGGTGGTACGAGTCGTGGAACGCCTCCAAGACCCGGGAACTGCCCGATGTCGATCGCCTCTACACGCACCTCGTGGACAACCTGCCCGAGCAGACCACCGTGACAGTGGTGCACGGCGACTACGGCCTGCACAACTGTCGGGTGGCGGCCGACGGGCACATCGCCGCTGTCATCGACTGGGAGATCTCCACGCTCGGTGATCCGCTGGCCGACCTGGCCTACTGCATCAACGCGTGGGCGGAGGGCGCCGACGACGCCGGCGGCCACGATCCGCCCACGGTGCTGCCGGGGTTTTGTGGGCGTCAGGCGCTGATCGATCGCTACGCCGACCAGACCGGAGTGGACCTCAGTCGTCTGGACTACTACCGCTGCTTCAACTACTGGAAGACGGTGTGCATCGTGCAGGGCGTGTACGCGCGCTACCTGCACGGCCAGAAGAGCACCGAAGACGTCGACGTCGACGCCCTCGCCGACCGCATCGTCACGACACTGCAGCTGGCGGTCGACGCCGCGGATCGAACCTCGCGGTAGGAAGTCCGGATCGTTGCTGCGGCCAATAGTGTCGGCGAGCGCGCGAAGTGAGGAGGGTGTGGATGGGGCGAGTCGACGGCAAGGTGGCGTTGATCACGGGTGCGGCCCGGGGCCAGGGTCGGTGCCATGCGGTGCGGCTCGCCCAGGAGGGTGCCGACATCATCGCGATCGACCTGTGCGACCAGATCGGCACGGTGCACTACGACATGCCCACGGAGGCTGACCTCCTCGAGACGAAGGAGCAGATCGAGGCCCGGGGGCGGCGCGTGATAACCGCCAGCGCCGATGTTCGAGACACCGGGGCGCTGCGCTCCGTGGTCGACGAGGGGGTCGCCGAACTCGGCCGGCTCGACATCATCGTGGCCAACGCCGGCATCTTCAGCTTCGCCCCGGTGCTGGAGTTGTCCGAGGAGGCGTGGCGGGACGTGATCGACGTCAATCTGACCGGGGTGTGGCGCACGTGCGTCGCCGCGATCCCGGCGATGATCGCGGCCGGCAACGGCGGCTCGGTGATCCTCACCAGCTCCGCGGCCGGGCTGACGCCGTTCCGCAACACCGCCCACTACGTCGCGTCGAAGTACGGGGTTGTCGGGTTGATGCAGTGTCTGGCCCTCGAGCTCGGCGAGCACGGCATTCGCGTCAACAGCGTCAACCCGACCACCGTGGCGACGCCGATGGTGCTCAACGATCCGACGATGAAGCTGTTCCTCCCCGACTCCGCCAATCCGACGCTCGACGAGTTCGCCGCGCTGATGCAGCAGTCCCACCTGCTGCCGGTGCCGTGGGTCGAGTCCGACGACGTCGCCAACGCGGTGCTCTTCCTCGCCTGCGACGAGTCCCGCTGCATGACCGGTGTCGCGTTACCGGTCGATGCCGGCCTACTGATCAAGCGGTGAATGGCAGCCGGGCAGCGATGACCGCAGGGCGAGACGTCGTTGACGTCCCGGTCACCCCGGACGACATCGTGAGGGCGGCGACCCGGGTCGAGGGTTACGTGCGGCGCACACCCGTGATCGAGCACCGCGGCCTCTGGTTGAAGCTCGAGTTGCTCCAGCACGCCGGGTCGTTCAAACCTCGCGGTGCGTTCAATCGGATGCTCTCGGAGCAGCTTCCGGCGGCGGGTGTGATCGCCGCCAGCGGTGGCAACCACGGGGCCGCGGTGGCGTACGCGGCGTCTCAGCTCGGAGTCGCCGCGGAGGTGGTGATCCCGTCGACCTCACCGTCGCTGAAACGCCGGCTGATCGAGCGATACGGGGCGCGAGCCGTGGTCGTCGATGGCTACTACAACGACGCCCAGCGGGCCGCCGACGAGCGCCAGCAGCACACCGGTGCGCTGATGTTGCATCCGTTCGACCATCCGGCCACCGTCGCCGGGCAAGGCACGATGGCCCGCGAGCTCGAAGCGCAGGTCGGTGACATCGACACGCTCGTGGTGGCGAGCGGTGGTGGCGGCTTCACGGCCGGCCAGGCGGCCTGGTTCCGCGACCGCGTGCGGGTGGTCAGCGTGGAACCCGAGACATCGCAGTGCGTGCGCGCCGCCCTCGCCGCCGGTGCACCGGTCGACGTCGAGGTCGCCGGCGTCGCCGCCGACTCGCTCGGTGCCGTGCGCATCGGCCAGGTGCCGTGGGAGGTCGTGCGACGCTACGTCGACGAAGCGGTCGTCGTCGCCGATGACGACATCCGGGCGACCCAGCGGGCCATCTGGGACGAGCTCCGCCTGATCAGCGAGCCCGGCGGCGCCGCCGCGCTCGCCGCGATCCGCACCGGGGCCTACCGGCCGGCACGAGGCGAACGCGCCGCGGTGGCGATCTGTGGGAGCAACTGCGACCCCGGCACGATCGTGAGCTGACCGGATCACCGGAATCGCGGTGCTCTTCCCCGCGTCTGCCCTCGGCCAGCAAGCTGGGGAAGGTTCGGGGACGAACCCGTCGGTACGGTCGCCCGTCCCACACCGACGGCGAAGGAACGGCAAATGGCCACTCAGTACCGCTACGACAACCCAGGTCGAGATTCCGACGGCGACGGGTTGACCGACGAGTTCGAGCGCAGGGTGCTCGGCACCGACCCGTACAAGCCGGACACCGATGCGGACGGTCTCAACGACGCGCGAGAGCGCGACTTCGGAACCAACCCGCTCAGCCCCGACAGCGACGGCGACACGGTCGGCGACCTGCGCGAGGTGATCGTCGGTCTCGACCCCCGCAACGTGGACACGGACGGCGACGGCAAGCGGGACGACGTCAACCTCCGCAGCGGCCAGCCCGTCTACATCCCGGACGACGACCGCGACGGGCAGCCCAACTGGGTCGAGGATGTGAACAGCGGACGGGACACTGACGGCGACGGGCTCACCGACACCGAGGAGCGCTGGCTCCGCACGAACCCGAACGAGGTCTACACCGCCGGTCCGACCGCCGACCTGGACGACGTGATCATCGGGATCAACCCGCGGACGGCCGATGGCCAGCCGGAACCACACGCGGTGCAGGGCGGCGCCCCCGTGCTGTCCCCCGCAGTCGGGCCGTCGATCAACCCGGACGCCGACGGCACCCCGACGGATCCGGAGCCGACCACACCGTGGGAGGAGGATCCGCAGGTCTGCGTCGCCCCCGAGCCGGAACCAGAGGTCTGCTACGCCCCCGAACCGGAGCCCGAGCCTGCGGTCTGCTACCCCGAATCGGAGCCGTTCGACTCCACCTCGCTCCCGTAGGCTGCGCGTCCCGTGGCCAACAGGTATTGGGCTGATCAGGGCGGCCTCGACAGCGACAAGGACGGGCTGTCCGACGAGTTCGAGGAGCGCGTGCTCCGCACCAATCCGAAGGCACGCGACACCGACGGGGACGGGCTCAGTGATCTTCGCGAGCGGGACTTCGGCAGCAACCCGTTGCAGCGCGACTCCGACGCGGACGGAGTGGACGACTACCGCGAGGTGATCGTCGGCACCAATCCCCAGGACAAGGACACCGACCGGGACGGGATCGACGATCGCACCGAGATACTCCGGAACACCGCGACCCCGCCTGACACCGACCGGGACGGCACGCCGGACTGGCTCGAGTACAACGACGCCGACCGCGACCATCTGGACGATCTCGAGGAGCGCTGGCTCGGCACCAAGCCGAACGAGGCCGACTCGGACTTCGATGGCGTCGACGACTACTTCGAGTTAACCGGCGGTGGGTCGCCGCGCTCGCCGGTCGACGACTTCCGCCGGGCCCACCCGGACATTGAGATCAACATCACCGAGCCGCTCCCCGATCGGCCGATGATCAACACGCCGGGTAGTGGCGGCCAGGCGTCGGCCTACGACGCGGCGCCCACGTACGACGACGCCGCGAGCTTCGACCAACCGAGCGATCCTCCGGACCAGCTCGCCTACGAGGACGTCGACTCCGACCTCGGCGACTACACCTGAGCACTCGGCAATCTGGGCGGGAATCGTCGCGACAGGTGCGACAAATCCCGCCCAGAAGGCGGTGTGGGACGAATCCCGCCCAGATGGGGGGCCGGCCGTCGTCGCCAGCATCGACACCTTCATCCGCATGACCCACCGCGACGGCTGGTCTGTCGACGCCTACCGCACCTGGTTCCGGCGCATGCTCGATGAGGTCGCATTCGAACCTGGGGCCGCTACTCGGCCCACACCTGCTCGGCAACGCTGACGACGAGCTCGAGCTTGCGCCACTGATCGTCCGCGGTGAGCTCGTTGCCGTGGTGGGAGCTGGAGAACCCGCACTGTGGGCTGACGGCGAGGCGGTCGAGCGGCACGAACTCGGTGGCTTCGTCGATCCGGCGCTTGATCACGTCGGCGTCCTCGAGCTCCGGCGTCTTCGTCGTGACCAGCCCGAGCACCGCTGTCTTGTCCGCGGCGAGGTGGCGGAGGGGCTCGAACCCGCCGGCGCGGTCGCTGTCGAACTCGAGGAAGAAGGCGTCGACCTCGAGCCCGCCGAACACCGGCTCGGCGATCGGCTCGTAGCCGCCGCTGGCGACCCACCGGCTGCGGAAGTTGCCCCGGCACATGTGGGTGGTGACGAGCAGGTCGGCGGGGCGGTCACCGATCACCTTGTTCATCGCGTCGCGGTGGCGAAGGACGAGCTTGTCCGGGTCGTCGCCGCGGGCCGCCATCTGGTCCCGGAAGTGCGGGTCGCACAGGTAGGCGAAGCTCACGTCGTCGAGCTGCAGGTAGCGGCAGCCGGCGGCGTACAGCGCGTCGACCTCGTCCCGGTACGCGGCGATGAGATCGATCCAGTACTCGTCGAGGTCCGGGTACACGTCCTGATCGACGACCGCCCGACCACCCATGAAGTTGGCCATGCCGGGACCGGGGATCGTGGTCTTTGCCGTGCGATCGGTGACCGAGGCGAGGTAGGCGAAGGCGTCGACGAAGATCGGCCGTGAGTGGCGGACCTTGCCGACGACGGTGGGGATCGGCGGGCTCTCACCCTCGCCGGAGAAGTCGGCCGGGCGTTCGCGCTGGGCCAACCCGATGCCGTCGAACCCGCTCAGGAAGTCGAGGTGCCACCAGTCGCGGCGGAACTCGCCGTCGGTGATCGAGCGCAGGCCCACCGCGGCCTCCCGCGCGGCGAGGTCGGATATGCACTCGTCCTCGATCGCCCTCAGTTCGTCGGCCGGCAGGGAACCGTCCTTCCACGCCTGCCGAGCCGCCGACAGCCGTGATGGCCGCAGCAGGCTGCCGACGTGGTCGGCGCGCCGCGGGAGAAGTCTTGCCTCAGCCACGGGACAGCGAGGCAGCGAGGTCGGCGAGCGGACCTTCGAGCATCGGCGCGCCCTCGACGAGCAGGGCATCGATGCGAGTGCGGCCGGAGGGCGTCGGCGTCACCAGTGGCGGGCGGACGTGACCCGAGGCGATCTGGCCGGCCCGGCTGAGCACGTCCTTGATCGGGGCCGGGTTGGTCTCGACGAACATCAGGTCGACGAGCGGATGCAGGCCGTAGTGGATGTCGAGCGCCTTCTCGGTATCGCCGCCGACGTAGAGGTCATACATGCTCGCCACCGCACTCGGCGCCAGGTTGGTGACGGCGCTGACGAAGCCGATCCCGCCGAGCGTCAGCAGCGGCAGGCACAGCAGCTCGATGCCCGACCACACCAGCGTGTCCCGCCCGCACACCTGGAGGATCCGAGAGAAGTGCTCGAAGTCCTTGGTCGTCTCCTTGACCCCAACGACGTTGGCGTGGTCCCGGCGGAGCCGGGCGACGGTCTCCGGCGCCACGTCGACAGCGGTGCGGATCGGCACGTTGTAGAGCACGATCGGCATGTCGGGGAACGTCGACGCGACGGCCGAGTACCACTGGTACAGCCCCTCCTGGGTCGGCCGCGAGTAGTACGGGGTGATCACGAGCGCGGCGTCGGCGCCGAGGTCGACGGCGGCCTGGGTGAGCTCGAGCGTCTCGTCGAGCTTCGCCGAGCCCGTCCCGGGCAGGAACGGCACCCGGTCGGCGATCTCGCCGGCCGCCACTTCCATCGCCGCCCGTCGCTCGGCGATCGTCTGGGCGCTCGGCTCTCCGGTGGACCCACCGAGGGAGATCCCGTGTGATCCGGAGTCGATCTGCCACCGGATCAGCCCGAGCAGGCTCTCGTGGTCGACCTGGCCGTCGGCGGTGAACGGGGTGACGACCGGGGCGATCGAGCCCCGGATCGACGCGGGGTCGGACCGGTACCTCACGACCAGCGCTCCGCGGCTTCCATGTTGTCGCCGAGGTGCTGGAGCACGGAGCGGGCGGTGCGCATCCGGTGGCGCCGGGCGAACACCTCGATGTCGTCGCCGGGCCGGCCCTCCTCGATCATCCGCACCAGCTCCTCGTGCTCCTCGACGCTGCGCGACGCCCGCTCGGGGGCCAGCGAGAAGCCGGAGCGCCGGGTGGTCTCCAGCAGCGCCCACTCCCGCTCGACCATGCCGAGGAGGTGGCGGTTGGGGCAGCGGACGTACAGCGTCTTGTGGAACTGGGCGTTGGTGCGAGTGAAGCGCACCGGATCGAGCCGGTCGATGCTGCGCCGCAGTTCCTCGTTCAGCGCCCGGGCCTTCTTCAGGTCCGTGGCCGTGAGGTGCGGGGCGGCGAGCCCGGTGGCGACGCCTTCGAGCACGGCGACGGTCTCGATCGTCTCCGGGTACCGCTCGAGGTCGATGCTGGCGACGGTGGCTCCGACGTTGCGGGTGAACGTGACGAATCCCTCGGCCTCGAGCCGGCGGATCGCCTCCCGCACCGGTACGACGCTGACGTTGATCTGGCGGGCGAGGTGCTCGATGGCGAGCCGTTCGCCGGGCCCGCGCTCGCCGTCGATGATGCTCTGGCGGATCACTGCGTAGGCGTGGTCGGCTTTCGACTGCGGGGCGCCGGGGCCGGCGACCACCTCACCGCGCTGGTTCCTTGCCGCCTTCATCCATCAGGTCCCTTCGCTCCAGGAGATGGAGGATCATATACGATCTCGACGCCGTTGATCAGCTCGACCCAGCGGACCAGCTCGCTGAGGCTCTGTCCCGGTCCGGCGTGCACGTGGGCGGCCTGGTAGAGGCTCTCGGCGAGGGCGGCGTACGGCAGGGCCAGCCCGAGGTCCTGGGCGAGCTGGGTGGCGATGTGCACGTCCTTGAGCATCAGCTCGAGCTTGAACGGATCGTCGAACGTCCGGGACAGGATGCGCGGCTCGATGTGGTTGCGCGTGATCCACGACTCACCGGTCGACTCGTTGAGCACGGCATTGAGCGCCGATGGGTCGAGGCCGGCCTTGGTGCCGAGCACCAGCCCTTCGGCCGTGGCCAGCAACGTCATCGCGGTGATCGTGTTGTTGATGCACTTCATCACGTGGCCGCTGCCCAACGCTCCGAGGTGGAACACCGCCCGTCCGAGGACGTCGAGGATCGGGCGCGCCCGTTCGACCGCCGCGCTCGGTCCTCCCACCATGAACACCAGCTCGGCCCGCTCGGCACCCCACTGGGCGCCCGACACCGGGGCATCGATCATCGTGATGCCCCGCTCGGCCAGCGCGGCAGCCGTCTCCCGGGTGAGCCACGGCTGCGCCGACGAGCAGTCGACGAGCAGCGATCCGGCGGCCATCGTCTCGACGAGCCCGTTCGCCCCCAGCGCCACCTGCTGCACCTGCTCGCCGTCGGGCAGCATCGTGATCACGACGTCGGCGTGCTGGCCGACGGATGCCGCGTCGGTGTCGACGCCCACCGCAGTGTGGGCCTTGGCGAAGCGTTCGGCCGCGCCGGGATCGATGTCGTGCACGCTCAGCGGGTACCCGGCGGCGACGAGGTGGCCGGCCATCGGCGTCCCCATGATGCCGAGACCGATGAACCCGAGCCTCGTCATGATTCGTCCTCGAGCAGGTCGACGATGCCGGCGCCGGTGGTCGCCCTGGCGACCACGTCCATCATCATCGTCGTGTCGGCGTCGGGGCCGAGCGCTTCGAGCGCGGCCGCCCACATCTCCCGACCGGTGCCGCAGAGGCGAAGGTCGCACCCGGCTCCCGCCGCCGCGTCGAGGGCGATCTGCAGGTCCTTGTCGACGAGCCCGACCCGCATCCCGGCGTCGAACGTGCGCGTCTTGACGTACTGCGGGTAGCGCACCTGGGAGAAGTAGTTCGCCGCGGTGCCGTGGTTGAGCACGTCGAGCAGGACGTCATCGGGTACCCCGGCCCGTCGGGCGACCACGATCCCCTCCATGCAGGCGATCGAGGAGACGTTGAAGATCATGTTGTTGAGCGTCTTCAGCAACGCTCCGGCGCCGACCACCCCGGCGAGCACGACCCGGGCGGAGAAGGATTCCGGGATCCAGCCCAGCGGTTCCATCGTCTCGGCCTCGGCGCCGACGATCGTGGTCAGCGTGCCCTTCTCGGCGCCGAGCACGCCGCCGGTGACCGGCGCGTCGATGTAGGTCACGCCGGACGGTGCCAGGTCGGCGGCGATCGCCTTGGCGTCGGCCGGGGCGACGCTGGAGAAGTCGAGGATCGCCAGGCCACTCGCCCGGTCGAGCGGGCCGAGCGACGCGACGGCTGCCCGAGTCGCCCGGCCGTCGGGCACGCTCAGGCACAGCACGTCACCTTCGCCGAGGTCGGTCGGCATCGCGTCGATGACGGTGATGTCCGGGCTCGCGTCGGCCAGCCGCGCTCGGGCCGCCGGGTCGACGTCGTAGGCGTTGACGGGGGTGGTCGTCGCGCCGGCGACGTGACGGACGAGGTGGAACCCCATCCGGCCGAGACCGGCGAAGACAACCCTCATTCCCACACCTCGTTGGCGACGCGGAAACCTTCCACGCCGGCCGGCGCGCCGGCGTAGGTGGCCGCCTGGATCAGGGCCGCCCGCACCTCCTCCCGCGTGCAGCCGTTGCGCTGGGCGCCGCGGATGTGGGCGGCCAGCTCGTTGGACCGGCCGAGGGCGGCGAGCATCGCCACGGTGATCAGGCTCCGGGTCGCCCGGGGCAGGGTGTCGTCGCTCCACGTGGCGTCCCAGCAGTGCTCGGTGACGAACCGCTGCCAGTCGGACCCGAACGGGGAGTTCGCCGCTCGCTCCAGGGCGGCGTCGACGTACTCGTCGCCCAGGACCTCCCGCCGGATCCGGAGGCCTCGTTGGTAGCGGTCGTCGGTCATCGTGCCTCGTCTCTCAGGAGTCGGGGGGAAGCATGTCGCTCGTGAGCCAGCGTCCGTCGGTCATCTGGCGCAGCGAGAACGTGGTCGCGAACGGGCGGGCCGGCCGGGTCTCCTGCCCGCCGCCCGCACCGAGCACGAGCTCGGTCACCGTCCCCGTGGCCGCGAGGCCGGCGTTCGGGCCGTCCTGCACACCACCGGGGAACACGACCTCCAGGTGCAGCGTGTCGAACTGGTACGTCGGCACCACCCGCTCGTTGCCGGCGATCTCGCTCTGGAGGTCCAGGAGCCGCTGGCCGTGGTCCACCGCCGTGAGCAGCGACGCGTCGCCGGTCGTCAGCGCCTCGGCCTCGACCTGGAGATTCCAGGCCAGCGTCGCCGCGAGTTGTTGGGCGCCGTCGGGCGTCGCCAGGCTGGCGCTGAGCCCGGCGACGTCCGGATCGATCGAGACCGCGGGCAGCGACGCCGGGTCGATCTCCCGCACCGAGGCCGCGGCTTCCGCCGGCGGCGCGGGATCGATCGATCCGGACGTGAGCAGTCCGACGGTGACGACGGCCGCCACCACCGGGACCGCGCCGAGCACCGCGACCGTCCGGGACGGGCGCAACGAATTGGGGATCAGCGGGCGCACCGCGCACAGCACCGCGAGCCCGGCGAGCAGCCCGACCTTGGCGCCGTACTCGGTGTCCCACGGGGCGATGAGCAGCGTGCAGACGACACCGAGGAGGGCGCCGAACACGATCCGGGCCGTACGGCCCGACGGCACCGTCCGAGGGTCGGTGATCATGAAGAACAGGAAGATGAAGATCTCGGGCGAGGTCATCACGACCCACCAGAAGTGCCAGCCGCTGACGGGCGTGAACGCCCACTGCGTGGTGATGCTGTGACCAGTCACGGCGAGGACGGCCAGCCCGGCCGCCAGGGACAGCCACAGCGCGGCGCTGAGCCCGAGCAGCCGCAGCCGGCCGCAGATCCAGAACCCGCCGGCGAAGATCACGACGTACGCCAGCGCCATCGCTGGTCCGAACGGCGCCCACCAGAGGTCGAGCGGCTCCACCCGGTCGCTGCCCAGGACGAGGAAGGCGACGACCAGTCCGATGTTCGACGGGTTGAAGACGTGCCCGCCGCCCCGGAACTTGACGATGTACTTGGTGAGCAGCGAGAACGCCCCGACGGCGACGAACAGGTACCAGCCGTGGAAGCTCCAGTAGTCACCGTTCTCGGTGCCGAGGACCCGGAAGATCAGGGCGACGCTCGTCGCCGTCTGCATTGCGCTCGCCGGCCAGACCAGGGCGGCCTTCTGCCGGTAGACCCACGCCACCTCGATCACCGCGCAGGTCAGCATCGTCAGCCCGATCTGGGGAATCGACAAGTCGAAGCCGAGCCAGCCGATGCCGATCACGAACAGCGTCATCGTGATCGTGGCGAGGTGCAGCCGTGGGTCGTGGATGGTGGGGAGGACGACACCGATCTCGCGCCCGCGGAAACGCACGGTGCGCGGCGGCGCGGCGTGGGGCAATGGTGGGTCGACCGGTGCGCGGCGGAGCGCTGTCGTCATCGTCGGCCCCCCATGGAGATTGAAGATATACGATTCGGCCGTCGCCGGCTCCGGGGGGTGAAGCCGCCGCCGGCACTCGCCTTGACGGGCTCGAGTCAGATCCTATACGATTTGGCCGCCGTCCAGCACCGGCAGGTGCGGTCCAGGGGACGAGGGGGAACAGTTGTCGGACGACGTCGGGACGCCGCGAGTCGGCCGAATCACAAGGACCGCCCGGCGGCTCCGCTTCGGCTCGCTGATGAGCAGCCTGCTGTTCAGCTCCCGGTTCGTGACGATCTGGCTCGCCACCATCGTGCTGCTGATCGTCTGCCAGATCGTCGCCCCCTCGACCCTCTCCGAGACGTCGTTCAGCAGCTTGCTCCCCCTCGGCAGCGTCGTCGCCCTCGCCGCCCTCGGCCAGATGCTCGTGGTGATGGTCGGCGGGATCGACCTCTCGATGGCGGCCGCGATCTCCCTGCTCGCCAACATCCTCGTCGGCGTGTCCCAGGGTCAGAACGACCGCCTCGCCTATGCCGTGGTCGTCGTGCTGATCTGGGCGGTCGTCATCGGCCTGGCCAACGGGCTGCTCGTGGCCGTCTTCGACCTCAACCCGATCATCGTCACCCTGTCGACCGGCCTGATCCTGCTCGGGATCACCGACGAGTACCGGGTCGGCATCGCCAACAACGCGTCGGTGCCGGAGTCGCTCTCCGACTTCGCCCTCGTCGACAAGTTCCTCGGCATCAGCCGCCTGTTCTGGCTGGTCCTGGTGCTGATGCTGATCGTCAGCCTGGCATTGCGGTCGACGGCGGTCGGCCGCCGCTTCCAGTCCGTCGGCGCCAACCGCCGGGCGGCGTGGATGGCGGGGATCCGTGTGCGGACCTACGTCGTGTTCGCCTACGTCGCCGCGGCCATCGCCGCCGGCCTGGCCGGGATCTTCATCGGCGGGATCGTCGTCAACCCGGGCGTCAATCCCGGTGCGCCGTACCTCCTCGGCCCGGTCGCCGCGGTCGTGCTCGGCGGCGCCGCGCTGTCCGGCGGGGTGGCGAGCCCGACGTCGACCTGGATCGCTGCCTTCTTCGTCACCATCCTCAACCAGATGCTCAAGGTCCTCGGCCTGTCGACGGCGTCCCAGGGAGTCGTCTTCGGCGTCGCGATCATCCTCGGGATGCTCATCTCTGGCGACCGGATCGCCGATGTCGTCGGCCGCCTCCTGCTGCGGCCGCGCATCCGGGATCTGGTCACCGAGGAGCAGCCGGGGGCCGTCGAGCTCGCAAGCGTCGGAACCGAACCAAAGGGGGAGTACCCGTGAAACGACACAATCGATCGAAGGCGACGCGGCTCTTGGCGACGATCGCCGTCTTCGGGTTCATCGCCGCGGCCTGTGGCGGCGACGACGACGATGACGGCGGCGCCGCTCCCGCCGAGACCGGCGCCGGCACCGAGGCGCCGGCGGGTACCGAGGCCCCCGCGGCCACGGAGGCCCCGGCGGGCACCGAGGCTCCGGCCGGCACGGAGGCTCCGGGTAGCACCGGGGCTCCGGCCGGCAACAACAAGTACGGCGCCACGCTGACCGACGGCGAGTACGGGGAGAACTACACTCCCGATCCCGACATCCTCGCCCAGGGCCTCGGCGGCGCCGGGTCGCTGCCCGAGGAGGAGCGGGCGCGCAACATCGCCCTCGCCACGATCACCCGGGCGGGCATCCCCGTCGACGAGGATCTCGCCCTCAAGTGCTGGCAGGAGAACGGCTGCGACACCGGCACGGGCGGCGACCTCAAGGTCGGCCTCGCCGACGGCTTCGGCGGCAACATCGCCCGCCAGATCTTCAAGATGGAGTTCATCCTCCAGGCGTTGACGTACCCGGAGATCGGCCACATCGGCTACACCGACGCCAACCTCGACACCCAGAAGGCGATCTCCGACGTCCGCAGCTTCGCCGCCCAGGGCTACGACGTGATCCTGTCGTTCCCCGATGCCGGCGAGGCGCTCGTCCCCGCCTACCGTGCCGCCACCGACCAGGGCGCCCAGGTCGTGACGTGGTCGTCGGGCAAGGTGGGCGAACCCGGCAAGGACTACCTCACGTACAGCGGAAGCGACATCTGCGCCCTCGGCCACGCATGGGGTGAGCAGTTCAACAAGTCGCTCCCCGACGGTGGCGACATCGCCATCATCACCGGCGCCCCCGGCAACCCGATCGACCCGGTGCACGAGCGGTGCCTGAAGGAGACGCTGGACCCGAGCATCCACATCGTCGCCAAGCAGGGCACGGAGTGGAGCCGGCAGGCGTACCTCGAGGCGACTTCGGCGATCCTCGCCGAGCATCCCGACCTCGACGGCATCGTCGGCAGCTACGCCGACGCTTTCGTCGGGGCGATGCGGGCGTTCGAGGCGGCCGGGATCTCGATGGACGGCCTGGTCACGATGCACCAGTCCGACGACAACCCGTTCCTCTGCGCGTGGAAAGACGCCGGCGGGGTGATGGAGTCCTACACCTACGTCGCCCTGCTCCTCGAAGGGCGGGCCGGCGTGACGGCGGCGATGATGAAGATCGCCGGCTATGACGTCCCGCCGCAGATCATCTTCGGCGTCCAGCTCAAGCCGGTCACGATGGACTCCTGCCGCACCGACATCCCACCCGACGGCTCGCCGTCGAGCCTCGTTCCGGCCGAACTCCAATCGAAGATGTTCCCCGATTGAGCGGCCGCCGCCCCGACGAAACTGGCAACTCTTGGCCCAGAGCGACAAAAACTGTCGCCTGGTGGCAACAGTTGTCAAAATGCGACACCGCCACCGAGGCTTCCGCTTGACGCTCGCGCTGGGGGTCACGGTGGCGGCGTGCAGCGGTGAGGCTGGCGCGCCGCCCGCCTCGACCGCGCCCGCCGCCGGTACCGTCCAGCTCGAACTGGTCGCCCCGGAGTCCGGGCCGGCGGCGCTCGGGGAGGCGTTCGACTTCAGGGTCGTCGCCCACAACTCCGGCGCGCGCAGCGTGAGCGTCGACGCGGTCTTGGCGCTCACTGCGCCGGATGGGACGGCGGTGCCGTTCAACACCGCTGCGCTGTTCGTCCCCCACGAGGGCGAGGTGAGCCAGGACATCTCCGTCACCCCGGCGCAGTGGTTCGCCGAGCGCGGGCGGTACGAGCTGACGGCGTCGATCGCCGAGCCGCCACCCGCGGGGGCGTCGCTGACCTTCGAGGTGACCGAGCCGGCCGTCGGCGTGCCTGAGTTCGCGGACGTGACCGCCGCGGCCGGGCTGACGACGACGGTGCCAAAGGCGCAGTGCGGGCAGTTCGCCAACGGGGCGGCGTGGGGCGACGTCGAGGGTGACGGCGACCTGGACCTCGCCGTCACCCGCCTCGGCGAGCCGGTGCAGCTGTTCGTCAACGACGGCGCCGGCCACTTCGCCGACGAGTCCTCGGCGCGGGGCGTGTCGGTGAGCGGGGCGAACGGGGCGTCGTTCGCCGACTACGACAACGACGGCGACGCCGACCTCGTGCTCGTGGGCGACGGACCGGACGTGCTGCTGGACAACGACGGGCGAGGCCGCTTCGCCGACGTGTCGGAGCAGGCGGGGATCGCCGACCCGGACTACCGCGGCATCAGCGCCGCGTGGGGCGACTTCGACGCTGACGGGTTCGTCGACCTCTACGTCACCAACTACATGCGCTGCACGGGCAAGTGGGACACCGAGGAGGAGATCATCGCCAACGTCGCCTACTTCCCGGACCGGCTGTACCACAACAACGGTGACGGGACGTTCCGCGACGTGAGCTCGTGGCTGGGCGAGCCGGACACCAACGGGGCCGGGTTCACGGCGACCTGGTTCGACTACAACGGTGACAACCGGCTCGACCTGTACCTGGCGAACGACTTCGTCGGGGTGTCTCCGGACCACAACCACCTGTGGCGCAACGACGGGCCGGGCGCCGGCGGGTGGACGTTCACCGACGTGTCCGACGATTCCGGGACCGCGTTCTGGATGAACACGATGGGCATCGCCGTCGGCGACGTCGAGCGGGACGGCGACCCAGACCTCGCGCTCACCAACATCACCGCCAACAAGCTGCTGCGGAACGACGGCGGCGTGTTCACTGAGGACCCTGAGTCCGGCATCACCCGCCCGCTGCAACAGGACGGCATTGAGTCGATCACGTGGGGCGCGGGGTTCCACGACCTCAACCTCGACGGGTGGGAGGACCTCTACCTCGCCGCCGGCAACTTCGAGGGCGTTCCCGAGGTCGGGGGGCAGCCGAACGAGCTGTACGTGAA
>JBKOUV010000282.1:0-8995 GCA_046723555.1 Actinomycetota bacterium
GGGCGTGGCACGAACGCTCCATCGAGACGAACCAGAACACCGCCTCGTCGACGGTCTCGCCGACCGTGAACAGGCCGTGGTTCTGGTGGATCGCGGCCTTGCCGCTGGGGAACGCGGCGGCGAGCTCCTTGCCCGCCTCCAGCTCGAACACCACCGCCCCGCCTTGGGCGGCGATGACGGTGTGATCCTCGTAGAAGATGCACGCGTCCTGGGTGATCGGGTCGAGCGGGATCCCCAGCGAGGCGAACGCCTTGCCGTGGAGTGAGTGGGCGTGGGCCGCGGCGGTGACGTCGGGCCGGGCCTGGTGGATCGAGGAGTGGATCACGAACGCCGCCCGGTTCACCGGCTGGGTGCCGTACACGACCTCGCCGGCGTGGTTGACCAGGATCAGGTCGCTGACCCGCATGTGGCGGAAGCTCTTGCCGAACGGGTTGACCCAGAAGTGGTCGGGGAATTCCGGATCGCGGACCGTGATGTGACCGGCGACGCCTTCGCCGAACCCGAAGCGGCCGAAGATGCGCAGAGCCCCGGCGAGCTTCTGCTTGCGGTGCAGGCGCTCCTCCTCGACTGTCTCGAAGGTCGGCGGGCCGGTGAGCGAAACATCCTTGGCGGTCAGCTCGACCCCGTCGATCGTGGGAGTGCCGGTTTCGGTCATCACCATGGTGCGAAGGCTACTTCGGGGTCCGTCCGGAGGAGTCAGGCACGGGAAGCACCGCGACGCCCTCGGCCCGTGCGACATGGATCATCGCCGGGTCCGATGTGACGAGCTCCTGACCGAGCCGTTCGGCGAGTGCGATCGCGCCACAGTCAGCAAGCGACACCGCGCGGCGCGTGCGGTGATAGTGGACGGACCGCAGCTCCGCGGCGCGTCGGGCACGGTCCCAGCCGAGCGGAACCACCCGCAGCCCCGCTTCGATCCATCCTTCGAAGAGGTCGATGACGCTCCTGGGGCTCGAAGCACTTCTTCGGGCCACGATGTTGACGACCTCCGCAGCGTTCAGCGCGCAGATCGCGTGCTGCGTACCCCGATCAGCGAGCATCGGCGCGCTGACGAGTCCACCGGGCTCACCGAGAAGTATGGCGACCAGTGGCTCGGCGTCGAAGATCGCCATACTTCCGCTCCTCGCGTTCGGCTTCCTCTTCCCGCTCCATCGCACGGAACTCGTCGCTCGTCATTCCGTCCTTGGCCGGGAATGCTCCGAACGCGGCCATGAAGACGTCATCCGGGATCGGCTCGAGCGTGATGTGGTCGCCGTGGTCGATGAGCCGAACACGGCTGACTCCCCACCGACGGCGCACCTCGGCCGGCAACGAGATCTGCCCGCTCGTGGTGATCTTCATGGTGGGCATGGGTCCATCATATCCAGCGTCGCACGTAGTGTGGAAGCGTGAATGCCATTGTGACCCCCACGCACATCGCCCCACCGGTCGCCAACTACGCCCACGCCGTGCTGAGCGAAGGGCCCTCGCGGCTGCTGCACACCGCGGGCGTCGTGCCGACGCGACCCGACGGCAGCGTTCCCGAAGACCTCGCCGAGCAGGCCGAGGTCGTGTGGTCCAACATCGCCGCGATCCTCGGCGAAGCCGGCATGGAGCCGGCCGACATCGTGTCGGTGACGACCTACGCCGTCGCCGGTCAGTCACTCGGTCCGGTGATGGCCGCCCGCGACCGGTTCCTCGCCGGCACCCTCGCTGCGTCGACGTTGGTCACCGTCCCGGCCCTCGCTCGGCCGGAGTGGCGGGTCGAGATCGCCGTCATCGCGGCTCGCTGACGTCGCCCCTCGCCAACTCTTGCCACAGAGCGACGAAAATTGTCGTTTTCTGACAACAGTTGTCGAAAAGCGACAGTCAGCCGCCGGAGATGGCGCCGATGACGCTGACCTCGTCACCGTCGCTGAGCTTCGTGGCCTGCTCCTCGAGGTCGCGGATGTTCTCGGCGCCGAGGAAGAGGTTGACGTGCTGGCGCACGCGGCGCTGTTCGTCGCGGATCCGTCGCTCGAGCGCCGGCCAGTCCTCGCCGAGCCGGTCGAGGAGGTCGCCGATGGTGGCCGCGTCGCCGACCTCGGCGTCGAGCTGGGCCGCGCCCTCGACGACGTCGCGCAGTGGGGTCGGGATGCGGACGATGACCTTCACGTTCAGGAAATGACGGCGGCCCGGACGCAGAGGACGTCGGGCAGGTGGCGGACGACCGACTTCCACGACTCGCCCTCGTCCCGGCTGGCGAACACCTCGCCCGTACGCGTGCCCACGTACACGCCGGCCGACTCGGCATCGTCGACGCACACCGCGTCGCGCAGGACCGAGCTGTACACCGGCTCGTCCGGCAAGCCCGCCGAGGTGTTGTGCCACGACTCGCCGGCGTCGTCGGTGCGCCACACCTGGAGGTGGTCGTCGGGCGGGTTGCGGTGCACGTCGGCGACGAGCGGGACCACGTAGGCGACGCCGGCGCGGTGCGGGTGGGTGACCATGGCGAACCCGAAGTCGGAGGGCAGGCCGTCGGCGATGTCGTGCCACGATGCTCCGCCGTCGTCGCTGCGGTAGACCCCGCCGTGGTTCTGGAGGAACAACTGCTCGGGCCGGCTGGGATGGCCGGACACCTTGTGCACGCAGTGGCCGTACTCCGGGTACTGCTCCCCCTCGGGGAGGAAGCGGGCACAGATGCCGCTGTTCGACGCCTCCCAGCTCTTGCCGCCGTCGGTCGTGCGGTAGACACCGGCGGCCGAGATCGCGACGAGCACCTCGTCGGGATCGTCCGGGTGCGGGACGACCGTGTGCAGGCACTGACCGCCGCCGCCCGGCTCCCAGCTCGGGCGGTGCGGATGGTCCCAGAGGCCCTCGACGAGGCTGAAGCTCGCCCCGCGGTCGTCGGACCGGAACAGCGCCGCCGGCTCGGTGCCGGCCCACACCACGCCGGGTTGCGCCGCCGGACCCGGACGGAGCTGCCACACCCGGGCGAGCGCGGCCCCGGTCGCCTCGGGGAACCGGATCGCGCCCTCCTCGGGCTCGCTCCACGTCTCCCCGAGGTCGTCGGAGTGGACGACGGTCGGACCCCAGTGCCAGCTCATCGACCCGGCGAGCACCCGGCATCCGCCGTCGCGCGTATCGATGCCGATCGCCGAGACCTCGCTCATCGGCAGCTGGGGTGGGCTGACCGTCCAGGTCTCGCGGTCGTCGTCGCTGCGGGCGAGGAAGAGTCCCTTGCGGGTCCCGACCGCGAGCAGTGCCTGTGCACTCATCGTTCCTCCCTAGTTGCAACCCCTATTCCGTTTAGGAATACATCGTCAGATGCTAGCCCAACGTCGCTCATGCATACGCTGAGACTGTGGTCGACCAGGAGAATCATCGGCAGACCGACTCGGGAATCGAGGTGAAGCCGCTCTATTCGCCCGACGACCTCGCCGACTGGGATCCCGAGACCCAGCTCGGTGCCCCCGGCCGGCCCCCGTACACGCGGGGGATCTACCCGTCGATGTACCGGGGCCGGCTGTGGACGATGCGCCAGTACGCCGGGTTCGGCACCGCGCAGGCGACCAACGCCCGGTTCAAGTTCCTCCTCGACCACGGCCAGACCGGGCTCTCGTGCGCCTTCGACCTCCCCACCCAGATGGGCTTCGACTCCGATCACCCCCGGGCGGAGGGCGAGGTCGGCAAGGTCGGCGTGGCGATCGACTCGATCGCCGACATGCGCCAGCTGCTCGACGGCATCCCGCTCGACCAGGTGACGACGTCGATGACGATCAACTCGACGGCGTCGATCCTGCTCCTGCTGTACGAGCTCGTCGCCGAGGAGCAGGGCGTTCCGTCGACGGCGATCAGCGGGACGATCCAGAACGACCTGTTGAAGGAGTACATCGCCCGCGGCACGTACGTCTACCCGCCCCGCCCGTCGATGCGGATCATCACGGACGTCTTCGCCTACTGCGCGGTGAACGTGCCGAAGTGGAACACGATCTCGATCTCCGGCTACCACATCCGCGAGGCCGGGTCCACCGCGGTGCAGGAGATCGCCTTCACGCTCTCCAACGCGATCGCGTACGTGCAGGCCGCGGTGGACGTCGGGCTGGCTGTCGATGACTTCGCGCCGCGGTTGTCGTTCTTCTGGAACGGCCACAACAACTTCTTCGAGGAGGTCGCCAAGTTCCGCGCCGCCCGCCGGATGTGGCACCGCATCATGACCGAGCGCTTCGGTGCCGAGCGCGAGGCGAGCAAGCTGCTCCGTTTCCACACCCAGACCGGCGGTTCGACCCTCACCGCCCAACAGCCGCTGAACAACGTCGTCCGGGTCTCCGTGCAAGCGCTCGCCGCGGTGCTGGGTGGCACTCAGAGCCTGCACACGAACGGCTACGACGAGGCGATCGGGCTGCCCACCGAGGAGGCGGCGCGCATCGCCCTGCGCACCCAGCAGGTCATCGGCTACGAGTCCGGCGTCGTCGACACGCCCGATCCGCTGGCCGGCTCGTACTTCGTCGAGTCGCTCACCGACGAGGTCGAGCGGCGGGCGTGGGACTACATCGAGCGCATTGACGCGATCGGTGGGGCGGTGGCGGCGATCGAGGCCGGCTACCAGATGGACGAGATCGACCAGGCAGCGTACGAGTACACCAAGTCGATCGACGACGGCGAGCGGGTGATCGTCGGGCTCAACCGCTTCCGGCTCGAGGACGAGCCCGAGCCGGCGCCGTTCCCGATCGATCCCGCCCTCGAGGTCGGCCAGCGCGAGCGGGTCACCGCGTTCAAGTCCGATCGCGATCAAGCCGCTGTCCAGGCTCGCCTCGATGACGTTCGGGCCGCCGCCCGCGGCACCCAGAACCTGCTCTACCCGATGAAGGACGCGCTGCGGGCCAACGCCACCCTGGGCGAGGTCAGCGACGCCCTACGCGACGTCTTCGGGGTGTATCGACCCTGATCCCCCCGTTTGTGTCACCGACGTCGCCGGTTGCCGGCGAGAACGGTGACACAAACCGAGTGGTCCGGTCAGGCAGTAGCCGACCTGAGCGCGGCGGCGAGTCGGGCGAGGGCGGCGGTGTAGGCGTGGTCCGGCGGGGTGGCGTACCCGATGACGAGAGCGGGCGGATGGTCGTGGCCGGGTTGGGTGAAGGTGCCGAGCCCTTGCACCGCGACGCCGTGCTCGGCGGCGGCCGCGATCGCCGCCTCCTCGGTGCCGTGCGGAAGCCGGGCGACGACGTGCAGCCCGGCCGCGATGCCGCTCACCGCGACGGCCGGTACCTGGTCGGCGAGCACCTGCACCAGACGGTCTCGCCGGCGCCGGTACGCCAGGCGCGCCCGTCGGACCTGCCGGTCGTAGGCCCCGCCGGTGATGAACTCGGCGAGGGTGAGCTGATCGACGGCGCTCGGGAAGGAGCCCTTCGATCGCTTGATCTCGACGACCTCGTCGACCAGGGCCGGTGGCAGCACCAGCCAGCCGAGCCGCAGACCGGGGGCGAGGCTCTTCGACGCGGTCCCGGCGTAGACGATCTGGTCGGGGGCGAGGGACTGCATCGCTCCGACGGCCTGACGGTCGTAGCGGAACTCGCCGTCGTAGTCGTCCTCGAGCACGAGCGCCCCGGTGTCCGCCGCCCACCGGACCGCGCGCCGCCGGCGGACCGGATCGAGGACGACGCCGGTCGGGAACTGGTGAGCCGGGGTCAGTAGCGCCGCGGCGGCATCGCCGCAGTCGTCCACGACGGCGCCGCGGCCGTCGACGGGGACGGTGCGCACGGCGAGGCCGCAGTTCTCGATGATCCCGCGATGGAGGTGGTGTCCGAACGCCTCGACCGCGACGGTCGTCGCGCCGTCGCGTCGCAGGCGCGTGCCCACCAGCTCGAGACCCTCGGTGAACCCGGCGCAGACGACGATCCGGGCCGGGTCGACCGCGACCCGGCGGGCCCGGGCGAGGTAGCCGGCCAGCGCGTCGCGTAGTCCTGGGACGCCTCGCGGATCGCCGTAGCCGAGCGACCGATCCGACGCCACGGCGAGGGCGCGGCGGGCCGCCGCCAGCCACTGGGACCGCGGGAACGCGGCGAGATCGGGAGCGCCCGGCCGCAGGTCGAAGCGGGCCACCGGTTCGTCGCCCGGGGTCGCCGGCGAGCTGGCGGCACCCGAGTCCGGTCGGTCGGCGACCCACGTCCCCGCGCCGTGGCGGGCGACGAGCCACCCCTCGGCGACGAGCTGGGCGAAGGCGTCGGCGACGGTGTTGCGCCCGATGCCGAGCTCCCTGGCGAAGGTGCGCGACGACGGCAGCCGGACCCCCGGCTGCAGCCGGCCGGTGCGGACCGCCTCGCGCAGTTCGTGTTCGAGGCCCATCCGCACGTTCCGGTCGGTCAGCGCGACGGCGAGGTCGACGCCGCCGGAAGTGGCCCGCGATCGTGGCATCGAAGTGGACCATACACGCGGGCCGTATGGCTCGTACGGTGCGAACCATGACCAACACGACCGTGACCACCATTTCCCCCCGACTCGACTTCGAGTCGCTCGCCCCCGGTGTGTACCGGGCGGTCTCGCACCTCGACCAGATGGTGACCAAGCAACTCGACGAGGCCGGTATCGACCACCGCCTCCGCGAGCTGATCCGGATCCGGGCCTCCCAACTCAACGGCTGCGCCTACTGCATCGACATGCACACCAAGGACGCCCGCGCCGTGGGTGAGACCGAGCAACGGATCTACGCCCTTCCGGCGTGGTGGGAGACGCCGTTCTTCTCCGCACGCGAGCGCGCCGCGCTGAGCTTCACCGAGACCGTCACCCGGCTCACCGACACCCATGTGCCGACGCACGCCTACGGCGAGGTGGCCGCCGAGTTCTCCCCGCCCGAGATCGCCGCCCTGCTCGGGCTGATCCTGGTGATCAACGCCTGGAACACGCTCGGCGTGACGACGCGGGCCTGGGAGCCCGGCTCGTACCAGCCCTGACGCCTCGGCACTGCTTCTGTGTCACCGCATCCGCGTTCGACGACAGATTCGGTGACCCAGAAATCGAAGGGGCGTCCCAGGCCGCGGTCCGGGACAATCGCGCCGATGGCAACCGAGGTCGACGCCTTCATCGCCCGCGTCCCGAAGGTCGAGCTGCACCTGCACCTGGTCGGTTCGGCGTCGGTCGCCACGCTGAGCGAGCTCGCCGGCGCCCATCCCGAGGCGGGCGTCCCGGCCGATCCCGACCGGCTGCGGAGGTTCTTCGAGTTCCGCGACTTCCCCCACTTCATCGAGGTGTACTCGACGGTCAACGACCTCGTCCGCAGCCCGGCCGACGTGGCGACGCTGGTGCGGGGCGCGGCGGCCGACCTCGCCTCCCACAACGTCCGCTACGCCGAGATCACGGTGACGCCGTTCATGCACGAGGTGCGCGGGCTGCCGGCGGAGGGTGTGGTCGAGGGCCTGGACGACGGGCGGCGAGCGGCCGGCCGGCTCGGCGTCGACCTGGCGTGGATCTACGACATCCCCGGCGAGCATGGCCAGCCGGGAGCCCGGCGCACGGTGGAGCTCGCCGTCGAGCAGCCTCCCGCCGGCCTCGTCGGCTTCGGGCTCGCCGGAGCGGAAGCCGGGGTGACCAGGTCCGACTACGCCTGGGCGTTCGACCGGGCCCGGTCGACGGGACTGCACTCCGTACCCCACGCCGGCGAGGGCGACGGCCCGGCGAGCGTCCGGGCGGCGATCGAGGACCTTCACGCCGAGCGGATCGGCCACGGGGTGCGGGCGATCGAGGACCCGGACCTCGTCGCGACCATCGCTGAGCGCGGCATCCCGCTCGAGGTGTGCCCGTCGTCGAACGTCTGCACCCGGGTCTACCCGCGGCTGTCCGACCATCCGATCCGGCAGCTCATCGAGGCGGGGATCATCGTCACGGTCAACACCGACGATCCCCACATGTTCGACACCGACGTCTCCACGGAGTACCGGCGCCTCGCCGAGACGTTCAGCTTCGGAGTCGACGAGCTCGCCGCCCTCGTCGTCAACGGCATCCAGGCCTCGTTCCTGCCGGCGGCCGAGAAGCGACGGCTGGTCGCCGAAGTCGAGGCGGCGGCAGGCGATGTCCGGTCCTGACGCCGCTCCCGTCGACGCGCACTACCGCGAACCGGTGCTCGCCGCGCTGTACGACGCGATGTGTCCGTGGGGTGCGGACGACGAGTTCTACGCCCGCCTCGCTGCCGATGCCAGCTCCGTGCTCGACGTCGGTTGCGGGACCGGCAGCTTCCTGCGCGAGCTCCGCCGCCGAGGCCACCGCGGCGACCTGTGCGGCGTCGACCCCGCCCGGGCGATGCTCGACGTCGCCCGCGACGGCGAACCCGACGTCGAGTGGGTGCTCGGCGACGTCCGCCGCCTCGACGTCGGGCGCCGCTTCGAGCTGGTGATGATGACGGGCCACGCGTTCCAGGTCCTGCTCACCGACGAGGACGTGCTCACCGCCCTCGTCGGCATCGGCGACCACGTCGAGCCGGGGCGCGGGCGCTTCGCCTTCGAGACCCGCAACCCCGCCGCCAGGGCGTGGGAGCAATGGGCAGCGCAGGAGCCCGAAGTGGTCACCGTCGGCGACGGCGCGCCGGTGTTCGTGCGGTGGACCGTGGACGGGCTCGACGAGCCTGATCTGGTGCGGTTCCACGCCACGTTCGAGTGCGCGGACTGGGCCCGACCGATGCGCAGCGACAGCAGGCTCCGCCTCATCGACCCCGACCGGCTCGCCGAGCACCTGCGCGCGACCGGTTTTGCCGTCGAGCAGTGGCTCGGTGACTGGGCCGGTGGGTCGGTGAACGACCGGTCGCCGGAAGTCATCGTCGTCGCCCGCCGCGCCTGACGGCGCGACCGCCCGCTCAGCGCTCGCCGATCGGCTCCAGCACCGGCTTGACGTCGATCACCGGCGTACCGTCGATGGCCTCCAGGTCGCGGACCCGAATCCGGGTGCCGTCGACGGCGACGACCTGCACCCGGTGGAGCCCGATCGGGTTCGGCCGGTCGGGCGAGCGGGTGCTGAACACGCCGAGGACCGGGTTGCGCACGTCGCCGCG
>JBKOUV010000104.1:0-41332 GCA_046723555.1 Actinomycetota bacterium
GTGTGACGCTCCGTTGGGCAGGGGGTGCCGGACCGGGGGGTCCGGCACCCCGTCACGTTACGTCTCACAAAGCGGTCACCATGGCGGTGACCGCTCGGCCGTTCACGACACAGCTTCCCAGTCCCACACGTTCCAGAACACCGTCGGAGACAGGGCGATGTTGCTCACGCCATCGACGTAGGTGCTGTTGTACGCCGTGATCGACGGGTGTTGGAAGATGGGCAGGCCGAAGGCGTCGGCAAAGAGGTGCTTCTCGACCTCGATCAGGATCTCGTCCTGACGCTCCGGGTCGGATGTCTGGTTGAGCTCCTTCGCCAGCTGGTTCACCTCGGGGTTGTTGTAGCCGTAGAAGTTGTTCAACCCACCCTTGACGTAGTTGGGCATCGAGTCGGCAACGGCGATGGCCGTGGTCTGCCAGCCGAACAGGGCCGCGTCGTAGAGCGAGTCGTTCGCAAGGTTCGAACCCCAGTCGGGGTCACCACCGTCGATCAGGTCGAAGCCCGCCTTGGCGACGGAATCGCGGATCAGCTCGTACTCACTCACCCGACGAGGGTTGTTGATGTCGTACAGCAGCCGGACCTTGATCGGCGAGCTCGTGTCGATGCCGGCGTCGCTGAGGATCTGCTTCGACAGGTCGACGTCGGTCTCGGCGTACTCGTCGGAGCCGTTCTCGGCCACCAGCCGGTCGTAGAACTCTTCACCCGGCACCGCGACCTGGGCATCGCGCACGACGGCGTTCTCGTTGAGCGGCTTGATCAACCGGTCGACGATGTCCTGCCGAGGGACGGCGTGCAGGAAGGCTCGCCGTACTGCCAGGGCCTTGTCGGCGTCGCCGCCGTATGTCTTCGGGTCGAACGGGCCACCGTTGTCCACGGCCAGGTCGATGTGCTCGTACGTGGCGCCGTCGTCCTGGATCACCTCGACTCCACGATCGGCGATCCCTTCCAGCTGGTTGAGCAAGTCGGAAGTCGCCTGCGGCTGGATGATGTCGATCTCCTCGTTCTCCATCGCCTGCACGGCAGCAACCGGGTCGCCGATGATCGAGTACACGATCGTCTTCACGTGCGGCTGGGGGCCCCAGGTGTAGTCGTCGCGAGCCTCGAACGTCATCGTGCCGTCGTCGGTGAAGTCGACCAGGTTGTACGGGCCGTACCCGGCGTAAACGCCCGGGTCGTCCGGCAGTGACGTGGCGTCGAAGTAGGTGTTGTAGGTCTCCGAGATCTTCTTGATCGCCGCGGTGTCGTCGTTCTTGAACGCGTCGATCACCGCCGCCTTGGCCTCCATCGGATCTTGGATGCCCAGGGCGTGCTGACCCACCACGTGCGCTGGGACGCCGGTGACCAGACCCGCAGTCTGGTAGTCCACGTAGAACGAATCCCACGTCGCCGTCGCCGTGCGCCCGTCGTCGGAGATCTCCGGCATCTGAGTCACGAGTTTGAGCGACTCACTCGACGTGTCGAAGGAGATGCCGGTCGACGCCTTGTAGGTGTAGCCCTTTTTGATCGCGCCCGTCTCGGGATCGAAGGCCTTGGCGTACGCGGCCTCCTGGGCCGACGTGATCTCATCCCCATTCGGAGCGATGACGATGGGCGCACCGTTCTCGTCGGCCTGGGCCGTCTCGCCGGTATCGGAGGTGACCACCGAGTTGGCGTCGTTGAAGACGCCGCTCTGGGCGGCCCACTCGATGATCAGGTCGGCGGCGTCGACCGGCGTGCCGTCCGACCACGTGACGCCGTCATTGATCGTGTAGGTGACCTTCAGCGGGTCGAGCGACTCGACCGTGCAGGTGCCGAACTGATCGTTGTTGACCAAGTTGAGGTCTTTGTCGTAGTAGTTGAAACCTGAGCCGCCGGCGCCCCCGATCATCAGATAGCGCGGGTTGGCGTTCGCCACGGCGTTGCCCCGGTTGGTGTTCTGGTTGAACGAGTACGGAGCCTGGTTCCACGCCACGCGCACCTCGCCGGACGGTTCCGTGCCGTCGTCCTCGTAGGGCCCGTGCGGAATGCCGCAGCCGCTGCCTCCCACGGTGCCGACGTCGCCCGCACCTGGCAGGGTGCTGCCAGGGGGCTGGGTCGTTCCGCCGCCCGTCTCACCGGTCGTCGTCTGGGGTGCGGTGCTGGCTGTCCCGCCGGTGCCGCCAGTGCCACCGGTTCCTTCGGTGCCTGCGGTCGTCGGGCCAGCGGTTGCGCCCGTTCCTCCTGCCACCCCGCCGCTGTCGTCGTCGTCACCGGCACATGCCGCGGCGACGAATGATGCAGCGGCGAGTACGGCAAGAACCTTGATGTTCCTTCGACGACTCACGTCATCGTCCTCCTCGCTGTCTGTTCACGCTGTCGGGGTCCGCCCGGAGGTGGGCAACCATATCGTCGCTACGCAACGGAGCGCTTGGCGCGTGCTTTCGGTTTCATGACGCGATTGTCGGGCTCGCTCGGCGCAATGGCGCCTCGCTCGCCCGCTCGTCAGCGGAACTGCGCGATGCGGGCGAACTCGTCCGGGTCGAGGCTGGCGCCGCCGACGAGCACGCCGTCGATGTCCGCCTCCGCCATCAGCTCGTCGATGTTGGCGCCCTTCACCGAGCCCCCGTACTGGATGCGCACCGTGTCGGCGGCGGCTCGGTCGGCCAGCTCGGCGACCTTCGCCCGGATGGCCGCGCAGACAGCCTGGGCGTCCTCTGCGGTCGCCGTCCGGCCGGTGCCGATCGCCCAGATCGGCTCGTAGGCGATGACCGTGTTCGCGACCTGGTCGTTGGTGAGATCGGTGAGCCCGGCGGCCAGCTGGCCGAGACACTTGCCCTCGGTCTCTCCGGCCTCCCGTTCGGCGAGCGTCTCGCCGATGCACATGATCGGCGTCATCCCGTGACGATGGATCGCCTTCACCTTGGCATTCACCATCTCGTCGGTCTCGCCGAACAGCTCCCGCCGCTCGCTGTGACCGCAGATCACGAACCGCACCTCGAGCTTGGCGAGGAAAGCCGGCGACACCTCGCCGGTGAACGCCCCCTTGTCCTCCCAGTGGCAATGCTGCGCGCCGAGGGCGAACGGCAGGTCGTCGGCGGCGATGACGGTCTGCACACTGCGCAGGTCGGTGAACGGCGGGTGGATGCTCACGTCAACATCATCCGTGACGTCCGACGGGACGAGGTAGGCGAGCTTCTGTACCGTCTGGATCGCCTCGAAGTGGTTGAGGTTCATCTTCCAGTTTCCGGAGATGAGCGGCCGGCGGGGCGGTTCAGCCATCGGGCCCGACGCCTTCACGCAGCGCCTCGAGGCCCGGGAGGTCGCCGAGCTCGAGCAGCTCGAGCGACGCCCCGCCGCCGGTCGAGACGTGGTCGACCCGATCATCGAGCCCGAACTCGGCGAGCGCGGCCGCGGAGTCGCCGCCGCCGACGACGGTGAACGCCTTCGTGTCGGCGACCGCCTGGGCGACCGTACGGGTGCCGGCCGCGAAGCGGTCGTCCTCGAACACCCCCATCGGCCCGTTCCAAAAGACGGTGCGGGCGTCCATCACGACGTCGCCGAACTCGGCCGCCGTGCCCGGGCCGATGTCGAGCCCTTTGGCGCCGTCGGGCAACCGGGCGCCGAACATCGCCACCTCGCCGCGGGCATCGAGACCAACGATGTCCGCCGGCAGGTGGATCGGCTTGGTCGCCTTGGCGAGGAGGTTGCGGCACGTGTCGACCTGATCCGGCTCGAACAGCGAATCGCCGATCGGACGACCTCGGGCGGCGAGGAACGTGAAGCACATCGCACCGCCGATGGCGAGGGCGTCGACGGTGTCGAGGAGCGCCTCGATCACGCCGAGCTTGTCGCTGACCTTGGCTCCACCGAGGACGGCGACGAAGGGCCGGGCCGGGTCGTTGCGGATCCGCAGCAGGATCGTGACCTCCCGCTCGAGGAGTCGTCCCATCGCCGACGGTACGAAGCGGGGCGGCCCGACGATCGACGCGTGGGCGCGGTGCGACGCGCCGAACGCGTCGTTGACGTAGGCGTCGATGCCGTCGACGAGCTGGGCGACGAAGCGCTCGTCGTTCGCTTCCTCGCCGGGATCGAAGCGGAGGTTCTCCATCAGCTCCACGCCCGGGGCCAGCTCGGCGAGCCGCGCCCGCACCGGGTCCATGGAGTAGCGCGGGTCAGGGTTCCCCTTCGGCCGGCCGAGGTGGCTGGCCGCGACCACGTGGGCGCCGTGCTCGGTCAGCCACTCCAGCGTGGGCAGCGAGGCGCGGATGCGGAGGTCGTCGGTGATCCGGTCGCCGTCGAGCGGGACGTTGAAGTCGGTGCGGACGAGGACCCGCCGGCCCTCGAGCGACCCGAGCCCGGACTCGAGGTCTTCGAGGGTCGGGATCCCGCCGGCGGCGCGCTCGCTGCGCTCGCTCACCGGGAGCGGCGGCGGGAGCTCGCCTTCTTGGCGACGTGGATCGTCAGGTCGACGAGCCGGTTGGAGTAGCCCCACTCGTTGTCGTACCAGCCGAGCACCTTGACCAGCCGGCCCATGCTCATCGTGAGCTCGGAGTCGAAGATGCACGAGTGCGGGTCCGTCACGATGTCGCTGGAGACGATCGGGTCCTCGGTGTAGCGGATGATGCCTTTCAACGGGCCGGACTTGGCCGCCTTGGCGAACGCCGCGTTGATGTCCGAAGTGCTCGCCTCGGTCTTCAGGATCGCGTTGAAGTCCGTGATCGAGCCGGTCGGCACGGGCACCCGCAGCGAGGTGCCGTCGAGGCGACCCTTCATCGCGGCGAGGACGATGCTGGTTGACCGCGCGGCGCCGGTGCTTGTGGGCACGATGTTGATCGCCGCGCCGCGGGCCCGGCGAAGGTCCTTGTGCGGACCGTCGACGAGCATCTGATCGCCGGTGTAGGCGTGGACCGTGGTCATCAGGCCCTGTTCGATCCCGAAGGTGTCGTCGAGCACCTTCACCATCGGCACGAAGCAGTTGGTCGTGCAGCTGGCGGCGGAGATGACCTGGTGGCTCTTGGCGTCGAAGTCCTGGTGGTTGACGCCGTAGACGAACGTGGCGTCGGCGCCGTCGCTCGGCGCCGAGACGAGCACGACGGGGGCGCCGGCGTCGAGGTGGGTCGCCGCCTTCTCTCTCGAGTTGAAGATGCCCGTCGACTCGATGACGAGGTCGACCCCGAGCTCGTCCCAGGGCAGCTCTTTCGGGTCGCGTTCGGACAGGACGAGGAGCTCGTCGGTGCCGACCTTGATCCCGTTCTTGGTGGGCTTGACGTCCTGCGGGAGGATGCCGAGGAGGGAGTCGTACTTGAGCAGGTGCGCCATCGTCTCCCGCGCCCCTACATCGTTGACGGCGACGAAGTCGATGTCGGCGTTCCGCTGGATCGCCGCCCGGAAGAAGTTCCGCCCGATCCGCCCAAACCCGTTGATACCGACGCGAACTGTCATGCCGCCGACCCTATCCAATAATGGTTCTGACGAGTCCGGGGATCACTCAACGATCCTTCGCCTCCAGAGAAGGGCGCAAGTCGGCGATCCGACGACGGTAGATCGCGAGAAGTTCCTGCGCGGTGCCCCGCGGATCACGTTGGGCGCTCTCGTCGTACCGCTCCACCTGCCACCCCATCACGTTGCACGCGCGGTCGCGCGCCTGATCAAGGCGCTGACGAAGGTCACCGCCGTGCCACCAAGAGTGACCGGGCTCCACGGCCAACCGAGCCTGCGGCCAGGCGAGGTCCAGATGGATCAACTCGCCCGTTGCGAGGACCAGCGGGTACTGCCGCGTCGGGGTGGGCAACCCGACCCGCTCGATCATGTCCACGAACTTCAGCTCAAGCCCGGTGTGGCTGGGGCGCGTGCTGAACGAGGTCTTCTCGAGCCAGATCTCGAATCGACGCACGCCAGTGCGCCCCGAGCGGCGAATCTCGGCCAGGTAGTCGGCGGCCTCCGCGGGCGACGCGAGTTGCTTGTGCCAAACGTCTTCGGCTGCCCGCTCGAAGCGATGCTGGTTGAACTGGGCAGCCAGCCCAAACAGCATCCTCAGTGGCGATGCGACCCGCAGCCCATCCGGCCGTGTGACGACATCCCGCTCCTCGTCGATCCAGCTCGTGTGGAAGACGCGGCACCCCGGCGGGACGACAACGCGACGCCACTGTTTGATCGAGATCTCGACGCGTTTGGTCGGCATCGCACGGAGCTCGTACAGGCTGCCAGCGGAGGGTCCGCTCACGAACGCCTCACCGCCGGCAGCGAGCTGGGCCAGCAAGGCACGGCCTTCGAACGTGAGCTTCGCCGCGGCAAGGCTGACGACACCGCGAGTCGGCGTCGCGAGCAGCCCGGTGCGACGGGCGTGCTGCAAGGCCGCCTTGGTGACATGGAGCTCACGGAGCTGCGCGGTGCTCGCGACCCAGTGATGTTCGGCCAGAAACTTCAGGAGTTCGGCATGGTTCATCCCACCGGCCTGGGCGCGGCCAAGCACCCGAAAGGGAAGGGCGAATTCTCTGGAGATCTAGGATCGCTCGTTGATCCCCAGGTTCGTCAGAACCCGATTTCAGCGACTCACGTCGCGGTGGGTGGTGCGGACGGCGGTGCCGCGGCTGCGGAGGCGGGACGCCAGGTCCTCGGCGATCGCGACGGAGCGGTGGCGGCCGCCGGTGCAACCGATCGCGACGGTGAGGTAGCTGCGGCCCTCGGACTGATAGGCGGGGAGGATGGTGCGGAGGAGGTCGTCGAGGCGGTCGAGGAACGCCACCGTGTCCGGCCGTTCCAACACGAACTGGCGCACTGCCTGGTCGTGGCCGGTGAGCGGGCGGAGGTCGTCCTCCCAGTGCGGGTTGGGCAGGAACCGCACGTCCATCACGATGTCGGCGTCGAGCGGCAACCCGTGCTTGAACCCGAAGCTCTCCACCGCCACCTGCAGCTTCGACGAGCTGGACACGTCGAACGCGGCGACGATGCGCTCCTTGAGCTGGTGGACGTTGAGGTCCGACGTGTCGACGACGAGATCGGCTGCGTCCCGCGTCCCCGCCAGCAACGACCGCTCGAGCTCGATCGACTCGACGAGGCCATCGGCCTCGGCGGCCAGCGGGTGCTTGCGCCGGGTGGCGTCGTAGCGGCGCACCAGCTCCGGCGTCTGGGCGTCGAGGAACAGCACCGTCACCCGGTGCCCGGCGGCCCGCAGCGAGGCGACGTTGTCGAGCACCTCGCCGTAGTTGCGCCCGGCGACCAGCGCCAGCCGGTCGATCCCGCTTCCCGGTAGCGACGCCAGGTCGACGACCTTCTCGACCAGCGACGTCGGCAGGTTGTCCACGACGTACCAGCTGAGATCCTCGAGCACGTCTGCCGTGGCGGATCGTCCCGCTCCGGACATCCCGGTGATGAGGACGATCTGGGTCACCAGCGGCGAAGGCTACCCACGCTGGAACTTTCGAGCGCGGAGATAGAGGAGTCGCGGCACCGTGGCGGCGAGACCGTACTCCGGGGCGAGGAGCAGGAAACCGGGCGGCGGCGCCGGCTCGATCATCTGCTCGACGAGCAGCCCGTGGCCGGCGAGGGCGTTCACGTATCGCGACAGCGGGCGATGGAGGAAGCGGATGTGGACGCCCTGCTCGACCTCCTCGACGGTCTCGGCCTCGGGGAGGTACGGCCCGATGCGCCAGTACTGCTCCGGCGGATCGACCACCTGATCGTCGACCCACCCGCTCGCCGGCGTCTGCAGCAGAGGATGGTTGAGGAAGAAGCAGAACCGCCCGCCCACGCCGAGCACCCGGGCGACCTCGGCGATCGCCTCGTCGACCCCGTCGATGTGCTCGAACACCAGACACGCCACCACCGCGTCGAACGCCCCGTCGGCGAACGGCAGTCGCTCGGCCGCCGACCGAACGTAGGCCCCCGCCCCGCCGCGGCCGGCGGCGACTCTGATCTGGTTCCACGTCGGATCGACGCCGACGGCCCGCTCGACGCCGTCGAGTCCTGCGGCGAGCCGCGTGATCTGGCCCTCCCCGCACCCGATGTCGAGGATCCGGCGAGCGCCGGCCAACTCCGCCGCCGCCAGGGGCAGGATCTGCTCCTCGTACTCGGGGTCAGCGCCCTCGGTGAACCCGTCGATCCACCACCGGGCGTGGTCCTCCCATGCGGTCACGAGTGGAATTTGGAGTGCACGGCGACGGCGACGTCGTCGGGCAGCCACGTCAGCGCCTGCAGCTCCTCGAGGTCGGCCCGCTTCACTGCGTTGACCCCGCCGAGCGCCTTGACCAGGCGCTTCTTGCGGGTCTCGCCCAGCCCGGGGATGCCGTCGAGTGAGCTCGCCGTCATCCGCTTGCTCCGCCGCTCGCGATGAAACGTGTTGGCGAAGCGGTGGGCCTCGTCCCGGATCCGCTGGAGCATGAACAGCGCCTCGCTCCCCCGCGGGATCTCCACCGGGTCGGCGCGGCCGGGCACGTACACCTCCTCGAACCGCTTCGCCAGGGCGGCCACGGGGATCTCGCCGTCGAGGCCGAGATCCCGCACGACTCGCTCCGCCACCGCCAGCTGTCCCTTGCCCCCGTCGACGACGAGCAGCTGCGGCGGATAGGCGAACTTGCGCGGGCGCTCGCCGCGCTGCGACGGCGGACGCTCCTGCTCGGCCAGATACGCGGCGAGCCGGCGGGTGAGCACCTCCTCCATCGCCGCGTAGTCGTCGTTCCCGGGCACGTGGACCTTGAACCGCCGGTACTCCCGCTTGTTCGGCAGCCCGTCCTCGACCACGACCATCGAGCCGACGTAGTCGGTCCCCTGCAGGTGCGCCATGTCGTAGCACTCGATGCGCAGCGGCGCCTCGGGCAGTCCCAGGTGTTCCTGCAACTCGGTGAGCGCCCGGCTGCGGGTGTTGTGGTCGCTCGCCCGGCGCAGCCGGTGGCGAGTCAGCTCCTCCTTGGCGTTGCGGGTGACCGTCTCCAGCAGCGCCCGCTTGTCGCCCCGCCGCGGCACCCGCACCTGCACCCGCGACCCGCGCAGCATGGCCAGCCACTCCTCGTACGTGGACAGGTCGTCGGGCGCCACCGGGACGAGTACCTGCTTGGGGACGCCTTGCGGGGGATCCTCGCCGTACAGCGCCTCCAGGATCCGGTTGACCAGCCCGCCCGGGGTGAGCTCCTCGACCTTGTCGAGCATGAACCCCTTGCGCCCGACCACTCGGCCCTTGCGCACGAAGAACACCTGTACCGACGCCTCCAACTCGTCGTCGGCGATCCCGATGACGTCGAGGTCCTCACGGCGGTCGGCGACCATCTGCTGGCGCTCGATCGCCCGGCGGACCGCAGCCAGCCGGTCACGGACCCGAGCGGCCTTCTCGAACTCCAGCGCGCCGGCCGCCTCCCCCATCTCGGACACCAGCCGGCGGACGATCGTTTCCGTGTCCCCGTCGAGGAAGTCGCACAGCTCGTCAACGAGCTGGCGGTACGGCTCGGACTCGATGTTCCGGACGCACGGCCCCGAGCACTTCTCGATGTGGTACAGCAGGCACGGCCGCCCGAGCCGTTCGTGCTGCCGGAACTTCGCCGGGCTGCAGGTCCGGATCGGGAACGAGCGGAGCAGCTCATCGAGCGTGTCCCGGATCGCGTAGGCGTGCCCGTACGGCCCGAAGTACCGGACGCCCTTGCGCTTGCGGCCCCGCATCACCATCGCCCGCGGCCAGTCCTCGTCGACCGTCACGGCCAGGAACGGGTAGCTCTTGTCGTCGCGCAGCCGGACGTTGAACCGGGGCCGATGCTCCTTGATCAGCGACCACTCCAGCATCAGCGCCTCGACCTCGTTGCGCACGGTCGTCCACTCGACCGACTCGGCCATCTCGACCATCTGGGCCGTGCGCGACGGCATGTTGCGGGGGTCGCCGAAGTAGTTGGCGAGGCGGTGCCTGAGGCTCGCCGCCTTGCCGACATAGATGACCCGACCCTGGGCGTCCTTGAACTGGTACGAGCCCGGGGCGTCGGGAATCGTTCCGGTCGGCGGACGCTGGATCATCAGTGTCGAGGATACGGTTGAGGGCCATGGCCGGCCGCTTCTCGTTCTCGGTCCCGGAGCGCCGCAACGTCGGAGATCCGTGGTTCCGGATCGGCACGCTCGAGGTCACCACCACGGTCCTCGTCGTGATCCTGTGCGTCGCCGGCATGTTCATCCGGGCGGTCAGCCTGGACGCGTGGCTGAAGCTGGTCCTGTTCCCCACCCTGGTCCGCGACGACTACGAGATCTGGCGCATCGTGACCTGGCCGGTCGCCAACGAGGCCGGGCTCTGGCCGGTCATCACGCTGGCGATCTTCTGGTACTTCGGGCGGGAGATCGAAGGGCTCCTCGGCCGCGTCCGCTTCGGCGTGCTCCTGCTGATCCTCGCCGTCGTCCCCGGAATCGTGGGCACGCTGGTCAACCTTCCCCAAGCCGGCCTCCGGCCGATCGAGCTGGCGGTGTTCCTGATCTTCGTGGCCGAGTACCCGTACGCCCGGTTCTTCTTCGGCATCCCGGCCTGGGCGATCGGGGCGGTGTTCCTGGGGATCGAGGTGCTCCAGCTCCTCGGCGACCGCAACGAGGAAGGGATCATCTTCCTGTTCGTGACGATCGCCGCCGCCGCGATCACCACCCGCAGCATGGGGCTGCTGTCGAGCCTGCCGTGGATCCCGGCGATCCCGATCGGGCGGAGCTCGGGGAAGCGGCATTCCCGGGGACGCTCGGGGCGGTCGTCGAAGAAGCGCGGCGGTGGTGGCGAGGTCGTCGCCGGGCCGTGGCCGTCGTCGCGTGCCGGCCCGTCGTCGAGCACCCGCCTGCCCCAGCCGCCGGCCTCGGCCGAGTACCTCGCCGATCAGGCCGAGCTCGACTCCCTGCTCGACAAGATCTCCGAACGGGGAATGGACGGGCTCACCGGCGACGAGAAGCGCCGCCTCAACGAGCTCTCCAAGCGGATGCGCAACCGCAAGTAGCTGTCGCCTCTGGCCAACTATTGGCCGAGAGCGTCAAAAAGTGTCGCTCTCAGTCAACAGTTGACAACTCACGACACCGACAGCACATCGCGCAGATACCTCCCCGTGTGGCTGTGTTCCACTCGCGCCACGTCCTCCGGAGAACCGGTCGCCACGACGCTGCCGCCCCCGCTACCGCCCTCCGGGCCGAGATCGATGATCCAGTCCGCGGTCTTGATGATGTCCAGGTTGTGCTCGATCACGAGCACGGTGTTGCCCTGATCGACGAGCCGGGACAGCACGGTGAGCAGCCGGCGCACGTCGTCGAAGTGGAGCCCGGTGGTGGGTTCGTCGAGCAGGTAGATCGTGTGCCCCGTCCCCCGCTTGGCGAGCTCGGTCGCCAGCTTCACCCGCTGGGCCTCACCGCCCGACAGGGTCGGGGCGGGCTGGCCGAGCCGGACGTACCCCAGCCCGACGTCGCTCAGGGTCTGCATGTAGCGCCCGATCGCCGGCTGGTTGGCGAAGAAGTCGCACGCCTCGGACACCGGCATGTCGAGGACGTCGGCGATGTTCTTGCCCTTGAACTCGATGTCGAGGGTGTCCCGGTTGTACCTCGCCCCCTTGCACACCTCGCACGGCACGTACACGTCGGGGAGGAAGTGCATCTCGATCTTGATCGTGCCGTCGCCCGCGCACGCCTCACAGCGCCCGCCCTTGACGTTGAAGCTGAACCGCCCCGGCAGGTAGCCCCGCACCTTGGCCTCGTTGGTCGAGGCGAACAGCCGGCGGATGTGGTCGAACACCCCGGTGTAGGTGGCCGGGTTCGAGCGCGGCGTGCGCCCGATCGGCGACTGGTCCATGTCGATGACCTTGTCGAGGTGCTCGATCCCGGTGATCCGGCGGTGCTTGCCCGCCGACATCTTGGACTTGTAGATCCGCTGCATCAGCACCGGCAGCAGGATGTCGCGCACGAGCGTCGACTTCCCGGACCCCGACACCCCGGTTACGGCGACGAAGTTGCCGAGCGGGATCTCGACGTTGAGGTCCTTGAGGTTGTGCTGGCGCGCCCCCTGCACCTCCAACCGGGCCATCCCCGGCGGCCGGCGGCTCGCCGGCACCGGGATCGTCTTGCGCCCCGAGAGGTACTGGCCGGTGATCGACGCCTTGACCTTGGTGAGCCCGGCCACCGGACCGCTGTACACGACGCCCCCGCCGTGCTCGCCGGCGCCTGGACCGATGTCGACGATCCAGTCGCTCGAGCGGATCGTCTCCTCGTCGTGCTCGACGACGATCACCGTGTTGCCGAGGTCCCGCAACCGGGTGAGGGTGTCGATCAGCCGGCGGTTGTCCCGCTGGTGCAGCCCGATCGACGGCTCGTCGAGCACGTACAGCGTCCCGACCAGGCCCGAACCGATCTGGCTGGCGAGCCGGATCCGCTGGGCCTCCCCGCCGGCCAGGGTGCCCGCCGAGCGGGACAGGGTGAGGTAGTCGAGCCCGACGTCGAGCAGGAACCCGAGGCGGGCGTTCACCTCTTTGGTGACCCGCTCGGCGATCAGCCGCTCCCGCTCGGACAGCTCGAGCCCGGCGAGGAACTTCGCCGCCTCGCCGATCGACAGCTCGCAGATCGCGGCGATGTTGCGCTCGTTGATCGTGACGGCGAGGCTCAGCGGCTTCAGGCGGGCGCCGCCGCACGCCGTGCACGGCACCTCGCGCATGTAGCCCTCGTACTGCTCCCGCGCCCAGTCGCTCTCGGCGTCCTGGTGCCGCCGCTTGATCCACGGGATCACGCCCTCGTACGTCGTCGTGTACTGACGCGAGCGTCCGTAGCGGTTCTTGTACTTGACGGTGACCGAGCCGGACGTTCCCTGGAGGACCACCTTCTGCTGCTTCGCCGTCAGCGTCGACCACGGGGCGTCCATGTCGATGCCGTTCTCCTCGGCGACGGCGTCGAGCATGCGGGTGAAGTACTGGGTGTGCGCCGTGCGCCACGGCGCGATCGCTCCGTTGTTGAGCGACTGGTCGGGGTCCGGGATCACCAGCTCGGGGTCGATCTCGAACGTCGTCCCGAGGCCGTCGCACGTCTCGCACGCGCCGTACGGGGAGTTGAACGAGAAGTTGCGGGGCGCCAGCTCCTCGTAGCTGCGCCCGCACTTCGGGCAGGCGAGGTGCTGGCTGAACGTCAGCGTCTCGCTCGGGGTCTCGTCGCCGGGGCGGGCGACCAGCTCGACCTCGGCGACACCGTCGGCCAGCCGGAGTGCCGTCTCCAGCGAGTCGGTGAGCCGGCGGGCGATGCCGTCCCTCCGCACCAGCCGGTCGACGACGATCTCGATCTTGTGCTGCTCGTAGCGGGCGAGGCGATGGTCCCGCTTCAAGAACTCGTCGATGTCGATGACCTCGCCATCGATGCGGGCCCGCACGTAGCCCTGCCCGGCGAGGTCCTCGAGCAGCGTGTCGTACTCGCCCTTACGCCCTCGAACTACCGGCGCCAGCACCTGGAAGCGGGTGCCGTCCGGCAGCAGCATGACCCGGTCGACGATCTGTTGAGGCGTCTGCCGCTCGAGCCGGGTGCCGTCGTGCGGGCAGTGCTGCGCGCCGATGCGGGCGTAGAGCAGGCGCAGGTAGTCGTAGATCTCGGTGATCGTGCCGACGGTCGAGCGGGGGTTGCGGCTCGCCGACTTCTGGTCGATCGAGATCGCCGGCGAGAGGCCCTCGATGACGTCGACGTCGGGCTTTTCCATCTGTCCGAGGAACTGGCGGGCGTACGACGAGAGCGACTCGACGTACCGGCGTTGCCCCTCGGCGTAGATCGTGTCGAAGGCGAGGCTCGACTTGCCCGATCCCGATAACCCCGTGAACACGATCAGCCGGTCGCGCGGCAGCTCGACGTTGATGTTCTGAAGGTTGTGCTCGCGGGCCCCGCGGACACTGATGACCGGCTGCGGAGTGCGGGGAGGCATCAGCGGGTCACCTTACCGAGAAACAACAACGGTGGCATTCCCGGTTCCGTTCTGACGAGTTCTGGGATCGTTGAGCGATCCTGGAACTCGTCAGAACCGATTTTCAGCCGGCGTCGCGGAGCTCGCGGCGCAGATCGGCGATCTCGTCGCGCAGCCGCGCCGCGTACTCGAAGCGCAGGTCAGCGGCCGCCTCGTGCATCTCCTCCTCCAGGGTCTGGATCAGCCGGGCGAGCTCCTGCTGCGGCAGCGTCTTGAGGTCGCGCTGGACCTTGTCCCGCTCGCGCTGGCGGCGCCGGTCGCGGCCGGGCACCGGGGCGGTCTCGTCGGGCCGCAGCATCGAGAGGATGTCTCCCACCGCCTTGCGGATCGTCTGCGGGTTGATCCCGTGCTCGGCGTTGTAGGCCAGCTGCAGCCCGCGCCGCCGCTGCGTCTCGCCGATCGCCCGCTGCATCGAGTCGGTGATCCGGTCGGCGTACATCACGACCTGGCCGTCGACGTTGCGGGCGGCCCGGCCGATCGTCTGGATCAGTGACGTCTCCGACCGCAGGAACCCCTCTTTGTCGGCGTCGAGGATCGACACCAGCGAGACCTCGGGCAGGTCGAGACCCTCCCGCAGCAGGTTGATGCCGACGAGCACGTCGAACTCCCCCAGCCGCAGCGCCCGGATGATCTCGATGCGCTGGATCGTGTCGACGTTGGAGTGCAGGTAGCGGACCCGCAGTCCCTGCTCGAGCAGGTAGTCGGTGAGGTCCTCGGCCATCTTCTTGGTGAGCGTGGTGACGAGCACCCGGTCGCCCTTGGTGACCCGCTGGTTGACGCTCTCGATCAGGTCGTCGATCTGGCCCTTGGTCGGCTTGACGATCACCTCGGGGTCGACGAGGCCAGTGGGCCGGACGATCTGCTCGACCACCTGTTCGGAGACCCGGAGCTCGTACGCGCTCGGCGTCGCCGACATGAACACGGCCTGGTTGATCCGCTCGAGCACCTCCTCGAACCGGAGCGGGCGGTTGTCCCGCGCCGACGGGAGGCGGAAGCCGTGCTCGACGAGCACGTCCTTGCGGCTGCGGTCGCCCTCGAACTGCCCGTGCAGCTGGGGCACCGCGACGTGGCTCTCGTCGATGACCATCAGGAAGTCGTCGGGGAAGTAGTCGAGCAGGGTGAACGGCGGCTCGTCGAAGTCGCGCCCGTCGATGTGCATCGAGTAGTTCTCGATGCCACTGCAGTAGCCGACCTCGCTCATCATCTCGAGGTCGTACTGGGTGCGCATGCGGAGCCGCTGGGCCTCCAGCAACTTGCCCTCGGCCTCGAACCAGGCCAGCCGCTGCTGCAACTCGGCCTCGATCTTCTTCATCGCCCGGGCCATCCGCTCGGCGCTGGCCACGTACTGGGTGGCCGGGAAGATTTGCGTCCGGGGCAGCTCGCGCAGGGTCTCGCCGGTGATCGGGTCGATGACGGTGAGCCGTTCGATGGTGTCGCCGAACATCTCGATCCGCAGCACCGTCTCCTCGTACGACGGGTGCACCTCGATCGTGTCGCCCCGCACGCGGAACCGGCCACGGCCGAGCGTGGCGTCGTTGCGGTCGAACTGCAGGTCGACGAGGCGGCGCAGGATGCTCCGCATGTCGTAGTCGACCCCGACGCTGAGGTCGATCATGCTGCCCCGGTACTCCTCGGGACTGCCCATGCCGTAGATGCAGCTGACCGAGGCGACGACGATCACGTCCTTGCGGGTCAGCAGGGCGGCGGTCGCCGAGTGGCGGAGCCGGTCGATCTCGTCGTTGATCGAGGAGTCCTTCTCGATGTACGTGTCGCTCGACGGGATGTACGCCTCGGGTTGGTAGTAGTCGTAGTAGCTGACGAAGTACTCGACCCGGTTGTTCGGGAAGAACTCCCGCATCTCCTGGGCGAGCTGGGCGGCGAGGCTCTTGTTCGGGGCGAGGATGAGCGTCGGCTTCTGGACCTGCTCGATCGTCCAGGCGATCGTCGCCGACTTGCCCGATCCGGTGATGCCGAGCAGCGTCTGGAACCGGTCGCCGCGCTTGATCCCCTCGCTCAGCGCGGCGATCGCGGTGGGCTGGTCGCCGGCCGGAGCGAACGGTGAGACGACCTCGAACGGTCGCGCGGTGGGGGCGAGCTCGGTGAGGGTCTCGGGCACTCGGCCATGCTACCGCGGCGAACAATCGTTCTGTCCGTGGGTATCGCGCGCGCCAGGTCAGGGCCTGGGGAGGAAGTCGAGCAGCAGCTTGGACACGACGTCCGGCTGCTCGAGCTGCATCCAGTGTCCGACCCCCTCCAGCCGCTCGTAGCGCCAGGGACCGGCGACGAACGGCGCCGAGCCGGACATCTGGTTCTCGGTGAGGGCGATGTCACCGGTGCTCCAGATGCCCAGCGTCGGCGCCCCAACCGGCGGGATCTCGACGGTCCCCTCGACCAGCGTCTGGGGGGCGACGTTCGCCCGGTACCAGTTCAGGCTCGCCGTCAGCGCGCCCGGCCGGACGAGATCGGCGACCACGGCGTCGGGCTCGGGGTGCTGGGACCACGCCCGGAAGTTGGCGAAGTCGTTCGCCGACAGCCACTCCTCGGCGATTCCCTCGAACTGGAACAGCAGCATGTACCAGGACTTCTCCCGCTGCTCGAAGCCGGCGTCGCGGAACGAGGCGGGGTGGCCGACCGAGAGCGCAACCAGGTGATCGACCCGATCGGGAGCGAAGGCGGCCACGGCCCACGCCAGCGCCGCGCCCCAGTCGTGGCCCACGACGTGGGCCCGTTCGACCCCGAAGTGGTCGAGCAGGCCGAGGACGTCGCCGGCAAGGGTGGGCAGCGCGTAGGCCTCGACCTCCGCCGGCCGGTCCGACTCGCCGAAGCCGCGGAGGTCAGGGGCGATCGTGCGGAACCCCGCGGCCGTCAGCGCCTCGACCTGGTGTCGCCAGAGGTGTCGGGAGTCGGGCCAGCCGTGCAGCAGCAGCACGGGCGGCCCGCTGCCGCGCTCGTCCACCTCGAGCCCGATTCCGTTCACGTCGACGCGCATAGAGCCTCCTCTCGGCGAGCACCGATGATGTCCAGCAGTTCGCCCCGATCGGGGCCGGGAAGATGTCCCGGCGACTCGATGGCGCGCAACTTGTCGAGCACCCCGTCCTGGCGGACCACGTCCACCCCGCGTTCGAGCAGCGACATCACGCTCATGCCCGCCCGCAGCAACTCGGGGTCCGCGGCCGCCCCCGCCCGGAGCTTCTGGCCCAGTGTCCAGCCGGGGTCGTCGGGCTCGTACGGCACGCCGGCGATCTGGGCGTCGATCTCGGCCAGCCGGTGACGATCGAAGTCCAGGGTGTCCCGGACGAACGGCGTGACCACGGACCCGGTGGTGGCGTACCACGAGCGGATCAGCTCGACCGGCTCCGACGGCCTCGCCTCGTGGAGCACGTCGCGGAGGCACGTCGCCTGGAGCAGCCCGATCGAGGCCCCGCGGCCGACCGACGGGTTGGTGCAGGCGGACGCGTCTCCGATGGCGACGATGCCGGTGGCGACCGGTCCGGCCGGTCCGTCGAGGTGTCGCACCCGGTCCTCGATCTTCGCGATCACGTCCACGTCGGTGACCGGTTCGGCGTCGATCCAGTGGGCGATCAGCGGAAAGCTGCGGGCGATCCGCTCCCACGTGGCGACGTCGCGGAGCGGGCGCAAGGCGCGGTCGTCGGCGCTGCCGAGCAGGACCACGGACCAGTGGCCGTTGTCGGCGGGGCCGGTGAACCAGGACACCGATTGATACGGCTGCAGCGGCGGTCCGAACATCGGCGGCATCGCGCCATCGGGCGCGCGGTAGTGCCGGGCGTAGTACACGAACCCGGAGTCGGCAACCTCCTCGTGGGGACGCCGCGCACCGACCGCGGCGAGCCAGTCCGGAAGAGCCGACCGCCGTCCGCCGCAGTCGACGACGAGGTCGGCGGGGTGCTGCTCGCCGTCGTCCGTCACGACCCCATGGACATGCGGAACGTCGCCGTTGGGTCCGGTTGCGATCAGCCCCCGCACGGCGACCCCGCGGCGGATGTGCACGCCAGGCTCTCGCGCGGCCAGCCGGGCGAACGTTGCCTCCACCATCGGGCGGCGGCCGGTCACCTGCTCGAACCGGGTGTCGTCGGGCCGGAAGCCCCCGGTGAGCGCGGCGGGCATCTCGGCCATCCGGTTGGTGCGGAGGGCGCCGGCGGCATCCAGGGCCGAGGGAACGTCCGGCAGCTCGGCGTCGAGGAGCTGCCGGAAACGGGGCAGGAAACCATGGGGCAGACGGAACTGGTTGACTCCCCGGCGTTGCCACTGCTGCCAGGCGTCGGTGGGCGCCGGCGGAGGGGCCGGGTCGCGCTCCAGCACCGTGACGCGGTGACCATCGCGGGCGAGCAGCATCGCGGTCGACAGCCCGACGAGACCGCCGCCGATGACGACGACCTTCATCGCGCCGCCTCGACGATGCCGACGAGCTCGGCGCGGCTCGGTCCGGGCGGCGGTGCCGGTGGACCGAGGGCGCGCAGCCTGTCCAGCAGGTCCGGTCGGGCGAACACGTCGACGCCCCGTGTCAGCAACGAGGCCACGCTGATCCCGGCGCGGAGCAACTCGGGGTCGCCCGCCCCGGCGCCGCGCAGCGCCTGGCCGTGGTTCCAGGCCGGGTCCTCGGTCTCGTACGGCACGCCGGCGATCTGGGCGTCGATCTGGGCGAGGCGATGGCGGTCGTAGTGGAGGGTCTCGCCGACGAGCGGGTCGACGGATTCGGCCGTCACGTCGTTCCACTGCCTGGCGAAGTCGACGGGGTCGGCCAGATCCGCCTTGCGCAGCACGTCGCGCAAGCAGACCGCGTGGAGCAATGCGATCGACGCGCCCCGGCCGACCGACGGGTTGGTGCACGCCGACGCGTCTCCGACCGCCACGACACCGGCCGCGATCGGATCACCGTCGACGTCGAAGTGCCGGACGCGGTCGGGGATCCCGGCCATGATGTCGATGCCGGTGATCGGGATCGCGGCCGCGGCGTCGATCCAATGGGCGATCAGCGGGTAGCTGCGGACGATGCGCTCCCACACGTCGACGTCCCGGGCCCGCCGCAGAACCTGGTCCTTGGCGCTCGTCGTGACGACGACGGACCAGTGGCCGTTGTCGGCGACGAGCGTCAGCGTCGTCACCGAGTCGTACGCCTGCAGGGGCGGGCCGAACATCGCCGGCAGCGCCCCGTCCGCCGACCGGTAGTGCCGCCCGTAGTACACGAACCCGCAGTCGGCGACCTCCTCGGGGGGTCGGCGGGCCCCGATGGCGGTGAGCCATTCGGGCAGCGCCGACCGCCGTCCGCCGCAGTCGACGACGAGGTCGGCGGAGAGCTGCTCCCCGTCACCGGTGACGATGCCGGCTACATGGGGAACATCCCCGTTGCGGGCGTCGGCACGGAGGAGCCCGCGCACGGCCACGCCACGACGGATCCGCACGCCGGGCTCACGCGCGGCGAGACGGGCGAACGCCGCTTCGACCATCGGCCGGCGGCCCGTGATCTGCTCGAAGCGCTCGTCGCCGGGGCGGTACCCACCGGTGATCGCCGTCGGGAGGAACGACATCGGGTTGAAGCGGAGCGCTCCGACTGCGGTGAGCTCGGCGACGACGTCGGGAAGCTCGGTGTCGAGCAGCTCGCGGAAGCGGGAAAGGAACAGATGCGGCAAGCGGAACTGGGTCACGCCGCGCCGCTCCCACGCCGCCCACGCCTCGAGGGGATCCGGTGGGGGTTCGGGGTCCCGCTCGACGATCGTCACCTCGTGCCCGTCGCGGGCGAGCAACATCGCCGTCGAGAGGCCGCCAATTCCGCCGCCGATGACGATCACGTCGTGTCCGCGCACCGGGACACCTCCCTCGCATGCCCCTGGTTTACGTACAGATAGCACGTATAGAGTGTCGAGCGATGGATGAGGTGTCAAGCGGTTTGTCGGCGCCGGGGACCGGCCGGTGAGACGCACTGCCGCCGAGGCCGAGCGGACGCGCCAGGCCATCGTCAAGGCGGCCCGCGACGCCTTCGCCGAGCACGGCTTCGTGACCGCATCGACTACGGCGATCGCCGGCGCGGCCGGCGTGACACGCGGCGCGCTCTACCACCACTTCGCCGACAAGACCGAGCTGTTCCGCGCCGTGTTCGTCGAGATCGAGCACGAGCTGAACGAGACGGTCCTGCGCGCCGCCCTCGCCGAGACGGACAGCCTGAGCGCGTTCGTCGCCGGCTGCGGCGCGGTGCTCGACTTCGCCGTCCGGCCGGACTACCAGCGGATCGTGGTCGTCGACGCCCCGGCCGTCCTCGGCGTCGCCGAGTGGCACGCCATCGACGCCGCGATCGGCCTCGCCAGCATGGACGGCGGGCTCGCCGCGCTGCACCGCGACGGGCTCCTCGGCTGGACCCCGTCGCCTGCGCTCACCGTCCTCATGTTCGGCGCGTTGACCGAGGCCACGCTCGCCCTCGCCCGCGGTGACGGGCCGTCGCGGGACGAGCTGCTCGACGAGTTCGTCACCCTCGTGACGAGGCGGGCGCCGGCTGGGCGTGCAGCCACTCCCACAACTCGTCGACCGCGGCGTCAAGTGCGGTGAGGTCGCCCGAGTTGTCGATCACCCGGTCGGCCTTGGCGAGCCGTTCCTCGCGACCGATCTGCTTGGCGATGCGGGCCCGGGCGTCGGTCTCGGTGAGACCACGTTGACCGACGAGCCGCTCGACGGCCACGTCGGGCGGGACGTCGACAACGACGACCGCGGCGAACTCGATGTCCGAGGTGACGGCGAAGAGCGGGGTGTCGACGACGACGACATGGTCCGTGTCGGCCTCGGCGGCGATGCGCCGGGCGATCTCGGCGCGCACGTCGGGATGGACGATCGCATTGAGATCGGCCAAGGCCTGATCGTCGGTGAACGCGATCGCCGCCAGCGCCGGGCGATCGAGCTCGCCGTCCTCCCGGATGATGCCGGCGCCGAAGCGCTCGGCGAGCCGGTCGAGCAACGGGCTGCCGGCCCGTTGCAGCTCCCGCACGATCGCGTCGGCGTCGATGATGACCGCGCCGCGAGCGGCGAGGCGTCGGGCGACGGTGGACTTTCCTGACCCGATGCCCCCCGTGAGGGCGACCAGGATCATCCGGCGAAGGTCACTCCGACGACTGGTGAGCGTGCACCGCCTCGGACTCGCCGGTGTCGGCCGGAGCGGCGGGCACCTCGTCGACGTCCGCGTTCTCGGCGTTCTCCGACCCCTCGTCGCCGTAGTACTCCGACCAGGCGGCCTCCCGTTCGGCGTCGGTGTCGCCGGCGGTCCAGTTGCCGTGCTCGTCGACCTCGAAGTGCTCGCGGTACTCCTCGGCGAGCTCACCACCCTCGGCCGCCTGCTTGATCGACAGGCTGATCCGCCGGCGGGCGAGGTCGAGGTCGATGATCTTGACCCACAGCTCCTCGCCGGGGGTGACGACCTGGTCGGGCGAGTCGACGTGGTGGGTCGACATCTCGGAGATGTGGACGAGCCCCTCGATGCCGTCGCCGACCTGGACGAAGGCCCCGAACTGGACGAGCTTGGTGACCCGCCCGTAGACGAGCTGACCCACCTCGTGAGTGGATGCGAACTCCTGCCACGGGTCCTGCTGGGTGGCCTTCAGCGACAGGCTGATCCGCTCGCGGCTGAGGTCGACGTCGAGAACCTGCACGGTGACCTCGTCGCCCACCGCGACCACTGAGCCGGGATGGTCGACGTGCTTCCACGACAGCTCGCTGACGTGGATCAGACCGTCCATCCCCCCGAGGTCGACGAACGCGCCGAAGCTCACCACCGACGACACGGTGCCGGTGCGGACCTCCCCCACCTTGAGGTTGGCGAGGAACTGGTCGCGGGACTCCTTTTGCGTCTCCTCGAGGTACGCCCGTCGGCTGAGCACGACGTTGTTGCGGTTCTTGTCGAGCTCGATGATCTTCGCCTGGATCCGCTGGCCGACGTACGGCTGGAGGTCGCGCACCCGGCGCAGCTCGACGAGCGACGCGGGCAGGAAGCCACGCAGCCCGATGTCGACGATGAGACCGCCCTTGACGACCTCGATCACCGGGCCCTCGACGACGCCGTCCTCCTCCTTGAGCCGCTCGATGTTGCCCCACGCCCGTTCGTACTGCGCCCGCTTCTTGGAGAGGAGGAGGCGACCCTCCTTGTCCTCCTTCTGGAGCACGAGCGCTTCGACCTTCTCGCCGAGGGAGACGATCTCGTTGGGATCGACGTCGTTGCGGATGCTCAGCTCGCGAGCGGGGATGACTCCCTCGCTCTTGTAGCCGATGTCGAGCAGCACCTCGTCTTTGTCGATCTTGACGATCGTGCCGTTGACGAGTTGACCATCCTCGACCTCGACCATCGTGCCGTCGATGGCGTCGGCGAAGGACATGCCGAGGTCGTCGATTGCGACCTCGCGGGGGGTGTAGTTGCCCTCCTCGTCGAAGGTCCCCATGGCCGAGTTGGCCGGGGCGGCGGAGGAGGTGGCGGTGGTGTCGGACAAGGAGCGGGCTACTTTCGAAACGGACGGGAGTGTTCACGATGCGGCGGCGGACCGGTGAGGCCCCCGACGCGGGCTATGAGGGTAGCAGCGGGCCCAGGTCAATCGCTATGGGCCAGTCACGTGCCGCGAACCCAAAAATCTGGGTGTCGCGCAATCACGAGTAGCTCGGGGCGTTCAGTCGATGGTGGTTCACCGCCGTACTCGCCCGGCGCCACGCTGGATAAGCGCTCCACCCTGAACCCATGGCCGCCCAGCAGCAGGCGTAGTTCGCGGGGCGTGTAGCACCCGGTCCACAGATCGACAGCCTGAGGCCGACCGTCCGGGTCACGGACCTCGGTCCGCTCGTGCGCCACTCCGCGGTCGGCGTCGAACGCGGCGTCGGTGTGGTACTTCACCGCGAAGTAGGCATTGAACGCGGTCAACGCCAGCCGGCCGCCCGGCCGCAGCGCCCGGGCGATCCCGGCCAGGACCGCCTCGTCCTCGCCCTCCGCGGTCATCAACCCGAAGGCGCCCTGACACAGGCAGATCGCGGCGTCGAACGCTCGATCGAACGGCAGGGCGCGAGCGTCGAGCCGTTCGAACGTGGCGCCCTCGGGCGCGTCGGCCTGGGCCAGCTCGATGAACCGGGCCGAGATGTCGACGCCGTGGACGCGGATGCCCCGCCGGGCGAGCTCGTGGGCGTGGCGGCCCGGTCCACACCCGACGTCGAGCAGCCGCTCCCCCGGCATCAGTCCCAGCGCGCCGACGACATAGTCGACCTCCTGCCGGGTTCCCTTGGTGAACGAGTAGCGGAGATATGCGGCGCCGAGGTGCTCGGCGATCGGTTCGAACCAGTGGTCGTGGTCGTGCTCCATGCGCGTTCTGCGGTGAATTCGGATCGTCGTGCGATCCTGCGGCGGCTCAGAACCGGATCTTCACGACTTGGCGTCGGCCCACGTGGTGCCCCACGCCACGTTGACCTCGAGCGGGACGTCGAGGTCGGCGGCGTGGCGCATGATGTCGACGACAAGGGGGCCGACCACCTCCCGCTCGGCTTCGGGCACCTCGACGATCACCTCGTCGTGGACCTGGAGGACCAGCCGGCTCTCATGTCCCTGCTCCTCCAGGGCCTGATCGACCCGGACCAGGGCGACCTTGAAGATGTCGGCGGCCAGGCCCTGGATGCCGGCGTTCATCGCCTGGCGCTCGCCGGCCTGGCGGATCCGCCAGTTGCCGTTGAGCAGTTCGGGGATCGGCCGCCGGCGCCCGAACAGGGTCTCGGTGTAGCCCCGCTTGCGCGCCTCGACGACCGTCTTGTCCATGTACGCCTTGACCTTCGGGAACGCCTCGAAGTAGGCCTCGAGGATCTTCGCCGCCTCCTCGGTCGCGATGTTCAACCGCTGGCCGAGGCCGTACGACTCCATTCCGTACGCCAGCCCGTACGACACCATCTTCGCCTTCGACCGCTGGTCGAGAGTGACGTCGGCCGGCGCCACGTCGAACACCCGCGCCGCGGTCGCGTTGTGGATGTCCTCGCCGCTGGTGAAGGCGGCGATCAGGCCCGGGTCGGCGGCGAGGTGGGCGATGCACCGCAGCTCGATCTGGTTGTAATCGGCGACGAGCAGCTTGCCGCCCGGAGCGGCGATGAACGCCGCCCGGAACAACCGGCCCTCGTCCCGCCGCACCGGGATGTTCTGCAGGTTGGGGCGGTCGGAGCTGAGCCGCCCGGTGCGGGCGACGGTCTGATTGAACGTGGCGTGGATCCGGCCGTCGGGCGCCACCTCGGCGAGCAAGCCCTCGCCGTACGTGCCCCGCAGCTTCTCGACCTCCCGGTACTGGAGCAGCGGACCGATGAACTCGGGCCACTGGTCGCGCAGCTTCTCCAGCGTCTGAGCGTCGGTGGACGCGCCGGTCTTGGTCCGCTTGATCGGGGTGATGCCCCGACCGGCCGGAGGCGCCGCGTACAACAGCTCGCGCAGCTGGATCGGCGAGTTGATGTTGAGATCCTCCCGCCCGACGACCTCGCGCAGCACCGCCCCCAACCGCACCACTTCCGCGCCGAGGCGTCGGTGGAGCTCCTCGAGGTTGGCCCGGTCGACGGCGACGCCGGCGTGCTCCATTCGCGCCAGGACGCGCACGAGTGGGTTCTCGATCGTGCGGTACAGGTCGGCCATCCCCTGGTCGGCGAGGCTGGCCCGGATCGGCTCGACGAGGTGGTGGACGGCGAGGGCGTTGCGCCCGGCCCGGGCCGGCGCGTCGGCCTGGGTACCGTCGAGGTCGAGCTGTCCAGTCGTCGCCGGATCGTCGGCCGGCGCGGCGAACCGGGTGTATCGCTCGACGAGCAGGGCGAGCTCGTAGCGGGCTTCCGCCGGGTCGAGCAGGTAGGCGGCGATCGCGGTGTCGAGCTCGAGCCTGGCGAGGTCGAGCCCCCGCGCCAGCAACGATCGCATCAACGGCTTGAGGTCGTGACCGCGCACCGACGCGGTTGCGAGCGCCGTCCCCACCGCCTCGTCGGCGAGATGCTCAGCCGGCACCCACGTGACCGCGGCCGCTTCGCCGTCGGTGACGATCGCCAGGCCGAGCAGCTCGCCGCGGCCTGGCTCGCCGTCCCAGGCCGCGGCGAGGTCGAGGGCGTCGAGCGACGAGAGCAGCGCCGCGCTGGCCGCCGGTGACTCGCTGGTGGTGAGCTCGGCGACGAGCTGCTCGCGCTCGTCCGCCGAGATCACCGCCGCCGCCGGCCCGAGCGCCTCGGTCAGCCGATCGACGAGCGTGCGGAACTCGAGGAAGTCGAACAGCCGCTTGATCTCGGCGGAGTTCGGCTCCATCACCAGCCGCTCGGGCAGCTCGACCGGTGCGTCCCGGCGCAGCACCATCACCTCGTGGTTCTTCCGCACCCGCTCCTCGCTCTCGGCGAGCGACGCCCGCAGCTTCGGCGTCTGCTCGTCGACGTGGGCGAAGATCCCGTCGAGCCCGCCGTAGTTGTTGATCAGCCGGGCCGCCGTCTTCTCCCCCACCCCGGGCACGCCCGGCAGGTTGTCGCTCGGGTCACCGCGCAGCGCGGCGTACTCCGGGTACTGCGCCGACGTCACGCCGGTGCGCTCGACGATGCCCGCTTCGTCGTAGAGGACGTAGTCGCTGACCCCCCGGCGGTTGTACAGCACCTTCACGTGGGGGTCCTTGACGAGCTGGTACACGTCACGGTCGCCGGTGACGATGACGACATCGTCGCCCCGCGCCACCGCCTGCTCGGTGGCCGTGGCGATGAGGTCGTCAGCCTCCCAACCGGCGAGCTCGCACGTGGCGACACCCAGCGCGTCGAGGACTTCGCGAACCAGCCCCATCTGCTGGCGCAGGATGTCGGGCGCGGCGTCGCGATTGGCCTTGTAGTCGGCGTCGGCCTCGTGGCGGAACGTCGGCTCAGGCCGGTCGAACGCCACCAACACGTCGTCGGGTCGCTGCTCCTTGAGCACGTTGATGAACATCGACGTGAACCCGAACACCGCGTTGGTGATCTGGCCGCTAGCCGTGGCCATGTCGGCCGGCAGGGCGAAGAACGCGCGGTAGGTCAGCGAGTTGCCGTCGAGGAGGAGCAGCTTGCTCACCGACGTCCCCCGATCCGAGGGTTTCGTGCCAACCGAGGGTTTCCCGCGGGACTGTCGCGCTGCAAACCCTCGGATGCAGCAAACCCTCGGGTGGTCATGAGGGCCTCAGCGTGCCGTCGATGATCCGCTCGGCGATCTGGCGCATCTTCGAGCGTTCGCTCATCGCCGTGCGCTGGATGAAGGTGAAGGCGTCCTGCTCGCTCATCTTCCGCTCGTCCATCAGGATCCCCTTGGCCCGCTCGATCGCCTTACGGGCGGCGAGCTGTTCACCGAGGGCGTCGATCTCACCCGTGAGCGCACGCAGCTCACGGAACCGCCCGATGGCGACCTCGATCGCCGGTACCAGATCGCTCTTCTGGAACGGCTTCACCAGATAGGCGAGCGCACCGGCGTCGCGGGCGTCCTCGACCACCTCGCGCTGGCTGAACGCGGTCAGCACGAGCACCCCGCACAGCTTCTCCTGGTTGATGATCCGCGCCGCGGCGAGCCCGTCCATGCCCGGCATCTTGATGTCGAGGATGGCGAGGTCGGGGAGCAGGTCGCGCACGAGATCGACCGCAGTGTCGCCGCGTCCGGTCTCCCCCACGACCTCGTAGCCCTCTTCTTCGAGGGTCTCGCGGAGGTCCATCCGGATGATGGCCTCGTCTTCGGCGATGACGACCCGGATCGTCACGTACTGCTGTCCTTTCCGGCCGGCGGCGAGGGTCGCCCGGCGTCAGTCCCATTCAAGCCGATCGGTGCGCGCCCTCAGCGTGCCCGTTCGGCGAGCTCGTCGAGCAGGCGATCCTGGCGGGCCTCCAGCTCGGCGATCTCGGCCACCACGTGGTCCCGGTGGCGGCGCATCGCGTCGGCGTGCTTGCGAGCATCATTCGACTCGCGGGACACCGCCCCAGGCGTCTCCGACACCAGCGCCCGGATCGCCATGTCGTCGGCGTCGTCGGCGAGGTGGAGCAGTTGCTCGTCGACCGTCGCCAGTTCGCCACGTAGGGTCCGCAGGCGCGAGGAGACGTGGCTCAACCGCCGCTGGATCAACCACGAACCCATCACCCCAGGTTAGGACCGCCCGGAACCGCTCATCGCGTGCGCCGCCGACGTCGCGGCCGAGGGTCATTCCCCGCTGACGGCCGCGACGACCGGCCCCGCCGGACGCGCGGCGGTCGTGCCCCGCCCACGGACCCCCGCGCGCCGAAGGGCCAGGTCGCTTCCCTCCCGACCTGTCGCGGCGAGTCTGGACGGGCGCTGTTACCAACCGGTTACGCGCGCGGTACAAAGTGTATTCTCGCCATCGCGTGGCGGATATCGAAGTGCGGGTACTCGGGCGACCCCAGGTGGCGGTTGACGGCAACGTCGTGCCCCTCGTCGGGCGGTCACTGCTGCTCGCCACGCGTCTCGCCATGGCCTACCCGCTCCCGCTCGCGCGGCACCGCATGCTCGCCGACGTCTGGCCGGACGAGACCGGAACCGACGGCGCCGTGCGCGTTGCCCTCACCCGGTTGCGCGCCGCGCTCGGCGTCGACGCCGTGGGCCGCCGGGACGGCGGCTACCGCCTCACGTCGCCGGTGCGCGTCGACGCCGACCGGTTCCAGCGGCTGCTCCGCGCGACCGGCGACCCGGCCGAGCCACGCCAGCGCTTGGCAGCCGTCGAGGAGGCGCTGGCGATGTGGCGCGGCGCGCCCTTCGACGGGCTCGACCGACTTCCGTGGGTGGAAGCGGAGACGATCCGCCTCGAGGAGCTTCGCGACCAGGCGATCGACGAACGGTTCGCGCTGCTGTTGCGCGTGGACGACCCGTCCCGCCTGATCCCCGACCTCCGATCCGAGCTCGGCCGCGACCCGACTCGCGAGCGACGGGCCGAGCTACTGGCGATCGCCCTGTACCGAGCGGGCCGGCAGGCGGACGCGCTGGCGACGATCGAACGGACGCGAGAGGCGTTGCGCGAGAACCTCGGCCTCGACCCGGGGCCGGCCCTGCGCGAACTCGAGCTGCGCATACTGCGCCACGACGACCAGCTGCTCGGACCGGCACCCGATCAGCACGACCGCACCTCCTTCGACACGGACAGCCGCCTTCGGACGGCCGCGACGCTCACGAAGGTCGGCGCCTTCGAGGAGGCCCACGCGATCCTTGAGGGGGCGATCGCCACGGCGCGACGAGAGCGTGACCGGCTCCCGCTCGCCCGGGCGCTGCTCGCCGCGGCGCAGACTTCGCTGCTGTCCGGCCTCGCCGATCCCCACCCGCTGATCGACGAGGCCCGGCTGATCGGGCGCGAGCTCGGGGACGGGCATCTGCTGGCCCGGTGCGCGCTGGTGCGCTTCGGGAGCGGCACACCCACGGACAAGAGCCAGGCGCTGGTCGACCTGATGGAGCCGCTCGACCTCCTCCCGGCCACCGCTCCCGAGCAGATCGACCTGCTCTGCGCGGCTGCCGTAGTGGTGCTGTTCATCGACGCCTCCGACGCCGCCGACCGGCTGCTGGCCGCAGCCGACCGGCTGCACCAGGCTGCGCCGACCGAGCGCAGCGAGATCGTGTCGCTCACGGCCCACAGCATCGTCGGATCCGTGCGCGGCGCGGACCCGGAGTCGGTCGACGCGTGGGCGGCTTCGGCGCTCGAGCTGGCGAGAGCGACCGGTCACGCCGATCTCGTCGTCGTGGCGATCCAGGCGCGACTCCGCGCCCTGTACACCGCCGGCGACCTCGACACCGTCGACGGGTTGCTGGCCGAGCTCGACGCCGCGGCCCGCGAGGCCGCCCTACCGTTCGGGATCGTGCGGGTGACGCTGTGCCAGGCGACCAACGCCCTGGCGCGCGGCGAGCTCGAGGGCATCCAGGAGCTGATCGAGACCAGCCGGGCGGAGGGGCGCCGGCTGCGCACGTTCGCCGCCGAGGGCGCCGCGCTCGCCCAGGAGACCATGCTGCTCCTCGAGCTGGATCGGCGCGACGAGGTGGCGAAGCTCGTCCAGCCACTGGCCGCCCGATCTTCGGCCAATTCCTGGCAGGCCGTGCTCGCGCTGATCGGCAGCCCCGAAGCCCCGCGGCTGCTCGAGGTCGCCCGAGAGATCCGCCACGCGGACGACTCGCACGCCGTGTTCTCGGCGGTGGCCGCCGAAGTAGCCGCCCGCTCCGGCGACGCCGAGTTGGGCGCCTGGTGCGTCGAACAGCTCGAGCCCCGCGGCGACCGGACGATCGTCCTCGGACTGGGCACGATCGTGATCGGCTTCGCCCGGTACTTCGTCGGGCTGGCCCGTCTCGCCACCGGGGACGTCGACGGGGCGGCCCGCGATCTCGAGGCCGCCGCCCGGTTGGCGACCGAGAACGGGGCCAGCCTGTGGCGGGGTCACGCCACGGTGGAGCTGGCCGAGGCGCTCAGCCGCACCGGTCGAGCCGCCGACAAGGACCGGGCGCGCCGGCTGCTCAAAGGTGTCTACCGCTGCACGTCCTCGCCCCGTCTCGCCCGCCGGCGTCGCGAGGTCGCCGCGAACCTCCGGTCCGCGCCTTGATCAGGCCGGCGGGCGACGGCCGGTGAACGCGGCCTGAAGGAGGACGAGCAGGCTGTCGGCGTCGACCGGCCGCGGGTTCGGCGGTGCCTCGGAGGCGACCCGTCGAGCCACTGCAGAGAGGTCGTCCGGGGCGAGGACGACGCCGTCGTGCTGTGACTTGAGCTCGGAGAGGGCGGTCGGGACGTGGCTGGCGGTCGCCAGCTCCCACAGGGCGAGGGCCGGATCGCCACCCGGGTCGCCGAGCGCGGCGGCGAGGCGCCCGAACTCGTCGGGCAGCGCGGGTGCGTTGAACGCGACGACATGGGGCAGGAGCACGGAGTGGGCGTCGGCGTGGACGAGGTCGTAGGTGCCGCCGAGGACGTGGGCGATCTTGTGGTGCAGCCCGGCCGACGTCGCGCCGAGCACGACCCCGGAGAGGTACGCCCCGTAGAGCAGCTCGCCGCGCGACTCGAGGTCGGCGGGCCGCTCCATAACGACGGGCAGCGAGCGGGCGATCGCGCCGATGGCCTCGAGGGCGAGCGCGGTCGTCACCGGGTTGTGACCCTCGGCGTACATCCCCTCGACCGAGTGGGCGAGGGCGTTGAACGCCGACGGACCAGTGACCTCCGGCGGCAGGACGAGGGTCAGCTCGGTGTCGTAGACGACGCTGACCGGTTGCACGATCGGGTCCCGTCCGGTCTGCTTGTCGCGACCGCCGGTGAGGCCGTAGATGGGCGTCTGCTCGCTTCCGGCGTACGTCGTCGGCACGGCGACGATCGGCAGCCGGTGGGTGAGGGCGATCGCTTTGGCCAGCCCGGTGGCCGAGCCACCCCCGACGGTGACGACGACGTCGGCTCGCCGCTCGTCGACGAACTCGCGGGCTAGCGCAGCGAGCTCGACCGGGACATGCTGGACGAACTCGTCCCACCGCCCGGCGAGCCGGTCGCCGAGCACGGTCGCCAGCTCGTCACCGATCTCCGGCGTGGCGCCCGAGATCAGCACCGCCCGTCGGGCGCCGAGGCGGTCGACCTCGGCGGCGACCTCGCGGCGACGGCCGGGGCCGAACGTCACCCGCTGGGGTCGGGCGTCGTAGGTGAACTCAGAAATCAACTGGGTAGACGCTGGCCTTGCCGGTGCGGATCAGCTCGGGCAGTTCGGGCGAGGCGTTCTCCCACACCAGCAGCATCGACCGCTTCGGGCTGTACCCCTGGTGGCGGATGTCGCCGGGCATCGCCGCCACATCCCCGGCCTTCATCGTCACCTTCGCCCGCACCGCCCCGGTATCACGATCCTGCACGTCCCAGATGATCTGATCCGACATCTGCACGAACCACTCCACCCGATCGTTGCCGTGGATGATCGGCAGGATGTACTCCTCGGTCGTCGGGCAGTACAAGCTCGCCTTGCACTGCGACACCACCGACGGGTTCCACGTCACGTCGGACCGCGACAGGTAGGCGAAGAGGTTGAACGCGCACACCTCATCTTCGAACCCCGCCTCCGCGTGCACCTCGGGCTCATCCTGAGCCACGTCGGCGAACATCCGATTGATCGGATGGGTGGCGTCCGTGCGGATCGCCTCGTCACCGGGCACCCCCACCATGCGCGACGCGGTCACCCGGCGGCGGGTCACCGCGGCCGTGTTCGAACCGGTCTTCACCCCGAACGGCTTGGCCGTCTCCGCCGGTGAGGCAAACGGATCGAACCCGTTGATCGTCCAATCGTCCAGCATCGCCTCGAACGTCGCCCGGATCTCCGGAGTCGGGAAGTTCTCCACGTGATCCAACTCGGCCTTGCGGTACGAGTCGTTGTACCGCCCGGCGAACATGTCGACGGTGCCGTAGTGGTTGACCGTGCCGAACACCCCGTCGAAGTTCACCGTGCCGTAGAAGAAGTCCCACGCCACGTCGCGCTGCAGCGCCCGCAGGAACGCATCGACGCTCATCACATGCGTGCCCGTCGGCCACGACACATGAGCGAAGAACTCATCCCGACGGAACAGGAACCCGCCCAACGTGAACTCCTTGTAACCCTCCGCGTTCGGCTCCGACGCGTGGACGGCGGGAATGGCGGTGTCGGTCATCAGCTTCCTTCCGTCACGACAGACAGATCTCGGCCCATCGCTCGATCGTGTCGTCTCCGAAGATCGTCTGCAGCAGGATCACGCTCGGGCGCTGCGCCGAGAAGCGGTACGCCGAGTGGGCCGGGAGCAGCGCCATGTGGCCGCGGCGCAGCACGATCCGTCCCATCGGCCGGCCCGCCGGCTCGCCGTCGATGCGCACGGAGCCGTCCTTGGCCGGGTCGGCCAGCGGCGTGTCGAGCTTCACCAGTTCGACCGTCACCTCACCGTCCATGCACGTCGGAAACTCGTCGTGCGAGCACGTGCGCCACTCGCTCGTGCCCTCGGCGCGGATCACCTCGAGCACGTACTGCATGTTCTTGCCGACGGCGATCTTCTCCCACGGCTTGGCGTTGGAGGCGACCTCGAAGATGTTGGAGAACGCGTAGTGCTTCGGGTCGTCGTCGATCACCTCGACGGTCCCCTTTTCGTAGTGCTCCAGCGACCCGAACTTGGTGACGTACTCGGTCATCCCTCGTGTTCCCTGTGTTCGCATTGCGTACGACTGTGCGTTCTGAGAAAATCATGGCCGTTGGCAGCAACGATTGTCAATCAACGGTCGCGGCGGCCGGCCCACGGCGGCGGGGCCGGGTCCGCGCTGCGCGCCGCGCCCGGGTGATGGGTCGACGGATCGCCGACGACGATCGCCGGGAGCTGGGCGAGGACGTCGAGGATGTCCGGAAGGTCGGGCAGGACGCAACGCAGCTCGCGCACCCCCTCGTGCGCCAGCCGGGCGACCTGCGCCTGGCAGTCCTCGAGGGTGCCGAACAGGCCGTCGGTGCGAGGATCGCCGTAGCCGCCGAAGCCCGGGGCGAGTTCGACCAGCGCGACGGACTCGGCCCGCGTCCGGCCGACGACGACCGGAACGGTGCGGGCCCACGGCTCGTCCACGTCGGGCAGGCGCTGCACCGGCAGCGAGGACACCGGCGGCTCGTCGGCGCCGCGAGTCCAGAGCGCGTCGACGCCGACCCGTTCGGCCATCACCGCCAGGCGGGCCCGCTCCGCCGGGTCGGACGCCGTCAGCACGAGGCCGAGGCGGACGAGCCGGCCAGCGCGTGGTTCGGGCGCGGCGGCGATCATGTCGCCGATGATGCCTGATCCGGCGCCGCTGCTGCACCACCTCCAGCGCCTGGCATCGGAGCTGCGTCGGGCGGGCGTCTCGGTGTCCACCGGCGACGTCATCGATGCCGGGCGGGCACTCGGGTACGTCGATCTCCTCGACCGGGCGACTGTCCGGGCGGTGCTCCGGGCGACGATGGCCAAGGATCCGGTCGCCAGCGACCGCTTCGACCGGGCTTTCGAGCGGGTGTTCGGACCGGTCCCCGACGCCGGCCAGGTCGCGAGGCAGTCACCGGCGGCGTCAGAGCTCGCCGCCGGGCGGGTGCCCGGCGGGGACACGTCCGCTGCCATCCTCGCCGCGCTGCACGCGGGCGACGCCGAGCAACTGCGACTGCTCGCCGCCCGCGCCGTCGAGCTCTACGCCGGCGACCCGCAGGCCGGGAGCGAGCGCTACCTGCTGCAGCGGGTGCTCCGCGCCGTCGACCTGTCACAGATGATGGTGGCGGCGATGCAGCAGCTGCGCCGCGAGCGGGAGCTCGACGAGTTCGCCCTCCTGCTTGCCCGCAACGAGCTGCGCCGGTTGCTCGAGGAGTTCCGCCGCGCCCTCGCCGCCGAGATCGCCGGCCGGCGACCACTCGGCGGGGAAGCGCTCGAAGGGCGGGACCAACCGCTCGCGGTGGAGGACGTCGAGCTCGGCCGTCTCGCGCCCGCGCAGCTGGCGGAGCTGCGGCGGATCGTCCGGCCGCTGGCCCGTCAGCTGGCGGCGAGGGTTGGGCGGCGGCGGAAGCCGCGGCCGACCGGCCGGCTCGACGTCCGGCGGACCGTGCGCCGGTCGATCCAGTCGGGCGGGGTGCCGCTCGACGTCGTCAACCGGCGCCGCCACCCCCACCGCCCCGACGTTGCGCTGTTGTGCGACGTGTCGGGCTCGGTGGCCGACTTCGCCCAGTTCACGTTCGACCTCGTCAACGCGGTGCACGCCGAGCTGGCCAGCGTCCGCAGCTTCGCCTTCGTCGACGGCGTCGCCGAGGTCACCGACCTGTTCACCGAGGCCCGCTACGACCTCCAGGTGGCGCGGGTCGTCGAGCGGCGGGGCGTCGTTCGTCTCGACGGGCACAGCGACTACGGCCAGGTGTTCGGCCAGTTCGAGCGCCGCTACCTGGCGGAAGCCGTCACCCACCGGACGACCGTGATCCTCACCGGCGACGCCCGGGGGAACTACCGCGACGACAACGTCGCCGCCTTCGCCCGCCTCGCCCGAAGGGCCCGCCGCGTGTTCTGGCTCAACCCCGAACCCCGTGTGGACTGGGGCGAGGACGACTCCCTGATCGAGGTGTACCGCCCCCACTGTGACGGCGTGTTCGAGGTCCGCACCGTGCGCCAGCTCGCCGACGTGATCGCCCAACTCGTCTGACGCTCCGCGTCTGGGCGGGTTCGTCTGGGCGGGATTCGTCCCACGGAACCGGTGCGTAGGCTCCGTGCCGTGCTTCCGGTACGCAGCGTCGAGGTCTGCATCGACGTCATCGACCCGCGGCACGTCGCCGCGTTCTGGTGCGGGCTGCTCGGCTACGAGGTCGACGGCGACGTCGACGCCCGCTGGGTCCATCTCGAGCCGCCGGCTGGGACGGGCCTGCCCGCGCTCAACCTTCAGCGGGTCCCGGAGTGGAAAGAGATCAAGAACCGGCTGCACCTCGACGTGTTCGTCGACGACCCGGAGGAATGGATCGACCGCAGCGAGGAGCTCGGCGCCACCCGGCTGCGGCTGAACGACGACGCCGACGACTGGTACTGCGTGATGGCCGACGTCGAGGGCAACGAGTTCTGCATCTGCCGCGAGGACGAGGACTGAGAGCGTCCGCCACACCAGCCGATCTGGGCGCAGTCATTCTCAACTGTTGACAAGATCTGCACCCAGAAGCCGGAATAAGAACGGACCGAGATCGTGAGCGCCGTGCCCGGGGCGGGACTCGAACCCGCACGTCCTTTCGGACAATGGATTTTGAGTCCATCGCGTATGCCAAATTTCGCCACCCGGGCGGCGGCGCAGGGAGCCTACCTGCCCGACAATAGTTACTCATGGGTAGCCGACGGTGACCACGGTGTGACGGTCTACCCTTCACCAAATGCTCGCTTTCACCTTCCCCGGCCAGGGGTCGCAGCGCCCCGGCATGGGGCGGCCATGGGTCGACCACGAGAGCTGGGAGCTGGTCGAGGAAGCGAGCGAGATCGCCGAACGGCCGGTCGGCAAGCTGCTCCTCGACGCCGACGCCGACGAACTGCGCGACACCCGGAACGCCCAGCTCACGACGTTCGTGACGAGCTTGATGGTGCTCGACGCCGTCGAGCGGCTGGGCATCGAGCCGAGCTTCTGCGCCGGGCACAGCCTCGGCGAATACACCGCCCTGACCGCCACCGGCGCGCTCGGGTTCGATGACGGCGTCCGCCTCGTCACCGCCCGGGCCGAGGCGATGTACGAGGCCGGCCTCGCCCAACCCGGGACGATGGCCGCCGTCCTCGGTCTCGACGACGACCAGGTCGACGTGGCCTGCCGTCGCGCCGACGAGGACGTGTGGGTCGCCAACTACAACGCGCCCGGCCAGGTCGTCATCGCCGGGTCACCGACCGGAGTTCAACTGGCGTCCGAGCACGCCCGCGAGCTCGGCGCCAAGAAGGTCATGGGCCTGCCGGTGTCGGGCGCGTTCCACACGCCGTACATGATGTCCGCACGCGTCCCGCTGCGCGCCGCCATCGCCGCGGCCGACCCCCGTGACACCGAAGTGCCGGTCGTCTCCAACGTCGACGCCCTCCCCCACCACGAGGGCAAGGAGTGGTCGAGCCTGCTGTCGGCGCAGCTGTCCTCACCCGTGCGCTGGAGGCACTGCCTGCTCGAGCTGGAGGACCGCGGCGTCACCGAGTTCGCCGAGCTCGGGCCCGGAGGGGTGCTCAGCGGGATGGCCAAGCGGACGGTGGCCGACGCCCGCACGATCTCCGTGGCCACCCCCGAGGATCTCGACAAGCTCATCGAGTGGGTCGGCGCCGACGCACCGCCCTCGCCCACCCAGCTCGAAGGCGAGCACCTCTTCGCCAGCGAGCGCCTCGTCGTCAGCCCCGCCGCCGGCGTGTTCACCCCGGCGCCCGGGCTCACCGATGGCGCGATCATCCAGGTCGGCACCGTGCTCGGTCACGTCGGCGAGCACGAGGTGCGCTCGCCGTTCGCGGGCGCGCTACAGAGCTACATCGCCGTCGCCACCGAGCGCGTGACGGTCCGCCAACCGATCGCCTGGCTCCGCACGCTGTGAGCGAGCGACGCGCCAACCGAGACCGAACGAGGAGCCCGACATGCCCGTGACCCGCCCGACCACCCGCGGTGCCGTCATCAGCGGGTGGGGGACGGCCCTGCCGCCGAAAGTGCTCACCAACCAGGACCTCGCCGACATGGGGCTGGACACGAGCGATGAGTGGATCGTCGAGCGCACCGGCATCCGCGAGCGTCACGTCGGCGGGACCACCGCCGGGCTCTCCGCCGAGGCCGGACGGGCGGCGCTGGCGATGTCCGGGCTCGACGCGGAGTCGATCGACGCCCTCGTCCTCGCCACCACCACCCCCGACCGCACGGTCCCCGCGACGTCGGCCACGGTGCAGAACGAGCTCGGCCTGCGCTGCGGGGCCTTCGACATCAACGCCGCCTGCTCCGGCTTCACCTACGCCCTCGTCACGGCCCACGGGCTGATCGCGATGGGCGCCGAACGGGTCCTCGTGATCGGCACCGACACACTCGCCCGCATCACCGACTGGGACGATCGCAACACGGCGGTGCTGTTCGGCGACGGGTCCGGCGCGGTCGTGCTCGAGGCCGTCGACGGCGGCGGGCAGCTACTGGCATGGGACCTCGACTCGGATGGGAGCCTCGAACCGCTGTTCTACGCCGAGGTCGGCAGCGTGATGAAGATGGACGGCAAGGAGGTGTTCCGCAAGGCGGTGCGGATCATGGTCGACTCGGCGCGCAAGACGATCGAGCACGCGGGAGTGACCGCGGACGAGATCGCCCTCCTTGTCCCCCATCAGGCGAACGTCCGCATCATCCAGGCGGCCTGCGACCGGCTCGGCATCGGGATCGACCGGGCGGCGGTCGTGCTCGACCGCGTCGGCAACACGTCCTCGGCGTCGATCCCGCTCGCCCTCGTCGACGCCATCGACGCCGGTCGGGTCCACGACGGCGACCTGGTGCTGCTCGTCGGGTTCGGTGCGGGGATGACCGCGGCGAGCGCGCTGATCCGCTGGGGCGGTGCGCTCGGATGACCGACGGACGGGTCGTGCTCGTCACCGGCGGAGCGCGGGGCATCGGTCTGGCGTGCGCCCAGCGCTTCGCCGCCCAGGGCGACAAGGTGGCGGTGACCTACCGCTCGTCGGATCCGCCCGACGGGCTCTTCGGGGTCAAGTGCGACGTGACGTCGATGGGCGATGTGGAGTCGGCGTTCGCGGCGGTGGAGGAGCGGTTCGGCGGTCCGGTCGAAGTGCTGGTCTCCAACGCCGGCGTCACCCACGACGGGCTGCTGCTGCGGATGAGCGAGGACGACTTCACCAGCGTGCTCGACACCAACCTCGTCGCCGCCTACCGGGTCGTGAAGCGGGCCGCCCAGGGGATGCTGCGGGCTCGCCGGGGCCGGATCATCCTCATCTCCTCAGTCGTCGGGCTGCTCGGCTCGCCGGGCCAGGCGAACTACGCCGCGGCGAAGGCAGGCCTGGTCGGCTTCGCCCGCTCGCTCGCCCGCGAGCTCGGCTCGCGGTCGATCACCGTCAACGTCGTGGCCCCCGGACCGGTCGAGACGGACATGACCGCGGTGCTCGGCGACAAGCGCATCGCCGAGCTCACCGCCGCCGTTCCGCTCGGCCGGATGGCAACGGCCGACGAGGTCGCCGGTGTCGTCGCCTTCCTCGCTTCCCCGGACGCCGCCTTCATCACCGGGGCCGTCATCCCCGTCGATGGGGGGATGGGAATGGGGCACTGAAGGCCCACGAGCCCGCTGTGACACACTCTCCAGACCAACCACAACAAGGAGCCATTTGTGGATCAGGAACTGTTCGCTCGTTTCCGAAAATGCGCCGTCGAGGTGCTCTCCGTCTCGGAGGACCAGGTCGTCCCCGAGGCCCGGTTCGGTGACGACCTCGACGCCGACAGTCTCGATCTGGTCGAGCTGGTGATGGCGCTCGAGGAGGAGTTCGACATCTCGGTCCCCGAGGAGGAGCTCGAAGGGATCGAGACCGTCGGCCAGGCCTACGACCTGGTCGCGGCCAAGCTCTGAGGGCCGGTGGAACCACGCAGCCGCCGGGTAGCGGTGACCGGACTGGGCGTCGTCGCTCCCTGTGGCATCGGCGCGGACGGGTTCTGGAAGGGCCTCCTCGGCCCGGGCGTGACGTGGAGTCGCTCGACCGAGATCGAGACCTGGGATCCGACGCCGTGGTACACGACGCCGAAGGAGGCGCGGCGCGCCGACCGGGTCGAGCAATTCGCCATCGCGGCGGCGACCGAGGCGCTCGAGCAGGCCGGTGAGATCGGGGTCGATCCGGGTCGCTTCGGGACGATCTTCGCCACCGGGATCGGCGGGTTGCGCACGCTGGAGGGGCAGGTCGAAGTGCGCATGGAGAAGGGTGAACGGCGCGTGTCTCCGTTCCTCGTCCCGATGATGATGGCGAACGCGGCCGGGGCGGCGATCTCGATGCGGTGGGGACTGCAAGGGCCCAACGAGACGATCTCGACGGCGTGCGCCGCCGGCAGCCACGCCATCGGGTACGCCGCCCGGCTCATCGCGTGGGGTCGGTGCGACGCGGTGGCGACGGGTGGCAGTGAGGCCGCGGCAACGACGACGTCGATCGCCGGGTTCGCCAACATGACCGCCCTGTCGACGTCGGGCGTGAGCCGCCCGTTCGACGCCGACCGCGACGGGTTCGTCATGGGCGAGGGTGCCGCCGTCCTCGTGCTCGAGGAGTGGCAGCACGCCGAGGAGCGAGGGGCGACGATCCTCGGCGAGGTCGTCGGCGCGGCGAGCAACGCCGACGCCTACCACATCACCGCGCCGTCGCCCGGAGGCGCGGGAGCGATCACGTGCATGCGCCTCGCCCTCGAGGACGCCGGCCTGGAGCCTGGCGACATCCGCCAGATCAACGCCCACGGCACCTCGACACCGCTCAACGACGCCGCCGAGGCCGAGGCGGTGCTCGCCGTGTTCGGCGAGCCCGGGCCGCCGGTGACTTCCACCAAGGGTGTCACCGGCCATGCCCTCGGTGCGGCCGGCGCGCTCGAAGCGGCCGCGGTGCTGCTGTCGATGCGCCACGGCGTGATCCCGCCGACGGCGAACACGAAGGTCGTCGACGTCGGCATCGACGTCGTCACCGGCGACGGTCGCGAGTGGGAGCCCGGGCCGACGATCTCCAACAACTTCGGGTTCGGCGGCCACAACGGCTCGGTGGTCTTCGCCCCCGCCTGACCCCCGCGCACCCGCGGGTTTCGCGCCACCGGAGGGTTTCGCGCGGGTACGTCCCGCAGCAAACCCTCGGATGACGCGAAACACTCGGGTGGTCAGGCGTCGACCACGACGAACAGCAGGTCGCACTCGCAGGCGACGTCGCCACCGACCAGGGCCCGGCCGGAGCCCTTGCCGGCGCGCGCCGACATGCGGGCGAGGGTGACGTCGAGGGTGAGCTCGTCGCCAGGGCCGACCTGCCGGCGGAAGCGCGCCCCGTCGAGCCCGCCGAACAACGGCAACTTGCCGGCGAAGCGTTCGTCGGTCAATACGGCGATCGCCCCGACCTGGGCGATCGCCTCGCACATCAGCACCCCGGGCAACGTCGGCCGGCCCGGGAAGTGACCGGCGAAGAACCACTCGTCGCCCGTCAGCCGCCACGTCCCCTGCGCCGACACGCCGGGCTGGAGCGCGGCAACCTCGTCGACGAACAGGAAGGGCGGCCGGTGAGGCAGCACCTCGTCCGGCCGGGGGAACCGGCTCACGCGGCCAACGCGGCCAGCAGGTTCTTCGGGGTGTCGGCCGGGCTGATCTTGTACCACGCCTCGGCGATCTTGCCCTCGGGGTCGATGAGGAAGGCCGAGCGCTCGATGCCCATGTACTTGCGCCCGTACATGCTCTTCTCCTTCCACACGTCGAACGCCTCGGCAACCTCGTGGTCCGGGTCGGAGAGGAGTGGGAACCCGAGCCCGTACTTCTCGGCGAACTTCGCCTGCTTGGTGGGCTTGTCGGGGCTGATCCCGAGCACCGCGGTGTCGCCGATGTCGCCGAGGATCTCGTTCAGCCCGCACGCCTGCTTGGTGCATCCCGGCGTGTCGGCCTTCGGATAGAAGTAGACCAAGTGCCATACCTTGCGCTTGAGGGAAGTCGAGAGCGAGAACTCCTCCCCGTTCTGATCGAGGAGGGTGAAGTCAGGCGCCTTGTCACCGGGTCGCAGCATGTCCGGCAACGTAGTCGCCGCGGTCGGCCGTGCTCCATGCAGCCCTGACACCGCGAGGCCTACCGTGGAACCGTGACGGAGGTGGCTCGGTGACACTGACACCGAGCGAGCAGAACCTGGAGAACGCGCGCCGCCGACGGGCCTGGGACAAGCAGGCCAGCCGCTACGACAAGCAGATCGGCTGGTGGGAGAGCCGTGTGCTCGGGCGGGACAACCGGGAGTGGGCAGGACAGCGGGCCCGCGGCGAGGTGCTCGATGTCGCCGTCGGCACCGGTCTCAACCTCGGCTTCTACGACGCGGGCCTCCGCGTGACCGGGATCGATCTGAGCCCAGCGATGCTCGCCATCGCCCGCCGACGGGCCGCTGACCTCAACCGCGACGTCGAGCTGTGCGAAGGCGACGCCCATCACCTCCCGTTCGACGATGCGTCCTTCGACACCGTCGTCTGCACGTTCTCGCTGTGCAACATCCCGGACCTCCACCAGGCAGTCAGCGAGATGCGACGCGTGCTACGACCCGCTGGACGGCTCATCCTCGTAGACCACGTCCGCAGCACAGTGACGCCGATCTACTGGTTGCAGAAGGGCATCGAGGCAGTGTCGGTACGCATCGATGGGGATCGGATGACTCGCCGTCCCGCCGAGGTCGTCGAACAGGCCGGATTCGAGGTCGTCGAACGTGAGCGATTCCGCTGGGGCATCGTCGAACGTGTCGTCGCCGTCAAGCCGAACTAATCGGTGCCTGCGGTCCCTCGAACGCCGACGAGACCGGGCTCAACCAGGAGCCGCTCTGACATCTCAACCCCCAGACCATCGAGACCACGCTCAGCTGAAGGCGAACCAACGGCAGGCGGCGGGGCGGCGGTGCCGCCCTGCCATCTCCATTAGTGTCGGCCAACACCCCAGAAGCAGGGCGGTCCGCCGAACCGATCGGAGGGATCGATGAAGCGTGCAAGCATCGCATTCGGAATGGCCGCGTTGCTGGCGACAGCCGTGGTCACGTCGGCGTCGGCGAAGCCGCAGGACGAGCTGTTGAAGGACGAGCGGCATTTCCTCGAAGTGTCGGCGAAGACGTACACGGGCGGACAGAAGACGGCGCAGGCCTGGAACATGGAGGTCGTCGGCCACACCACCCTCGGCGATCGAGGGTTCAACGCCGACGTCTGGGTGCACGACGGCTACGCCTACATCGGCCACTGGGGGTTCCAGGACTGGGCGAACGGCAGCAAGAACCGCTTCTGTCCGCAGCCGCCGAACAGCGGCGTCGCCGTCGTCGACGCCACCGACC
>JBKOUV010000133.1:0-12989 GCA_046723555.1 Actinomycetota bacterium
GTGTTATCCGGCGGATTATTCGGACGGGTGAGCCTTCATCGCTTGTCCTCCCGTCCGGTGGCCGGTCGCTCCTCTCCGTTACGGTCGTCAGCGGACTTGAACGCTTCTCGATCCTCACAAGGGCGCTGGGAGCCGATGACGCTCGAGGGTGTCGTCGGGTTGATGGGCCGGTTCCCGGCGCGGTGGTGGGTCAGTGGAGGGCTGGCCCTGGGGCTTCACGTCGGACGGTCGTGGCGTGACCATGACGACACTGACGTTGGCATCTGCCGCCGGGACGTTCGCCACCTCCGCGCAACGCTCAATGGGTGGGAGGTCGTCGTCGCCTCGCAGGGCAACCTGGCGCCCTGGGACGGTCGTGACCTGTGGGCGGACGTCCGCGAGAACAATCTGTGGTGCCGTTACGCCGGCGGCCCGTGGCAGCTGGATGTCACACTCGGGGAGGGCGACGACCACGGCTGGGTGTACCGTCGAGACCCCTCGCTCGTGCTGCCGTGGGACGCATCGAAGGTCGATCGATGAACTGCCTGAGTGCCGCCTTCCAGATGCGGTCAGACTCCGGCTACAACGTTGACCGCGAGGACTGGCACGACGTCGTTCACCTGCACCGCCGATTCGGCCTCCCCATCCCATCCGACTACGACGCGTGGCACGACCGATGACGCGTCCGGGCGTGTCATAGGTGCCCTGCCCGAGGCTCCGGCCATCTGGACTGCCCGCGACCCCGGCGATCTCGGACGCGGCCACGCGGGATTATCGGCGTCGTTTGCGGATACTTCCGGCGCTCGAGGCGAAAGGTCAGCCGCTGGTGACGAAGGCGACCACGGCGTAGGCGGCGTGGCGGTCGAAGTTCTGGCGCCGGTGGTGGTAGATGGTGGTGGTTCTCGGGTCGGCGTGACGGGCGGCCAGTTGGACGTCGCGCAGCGGGACGCCGGCGTCGAGGGCGGCCATGATGAACGCGGCGCGCAGCATATGTGGGTGGACGTGGTCGAGCCCGGCCTGGCGGGCGATCGATTGGACCCAGCGGTGGGCGGTGCGTGGGTCGAGCCGTCGTCGGTCGTGGCGTTGCAGGATCGCACCGGTGGTGCGTTCCCCGATGGCCAGGTCGAGGGTGCGGGCGGTGCGCGGCACGAGCGGGATGGTGGCGGGTTTGTTGCCTTTGCCGACGATCCGCAGCGTGCGATGTCCGCGTTCGAAGCCGAGGTCTTCGACGTAGGTGCCGCACGCTTCGCTGACGCGTAGCCCGTTCAACCCCAACAGCACCGCCAGCGCGGCGTGGGTCGGTGAGGTTCGTTCGGCGGTGTACAAGAAGGCGGCGAGTTCACCGCGGTCCATCCCCCGCCGGATGGCTGGGTTGACGCGTGGACGGCGTACGTACTGGGCCGGGTTGGAGCGGATCCGGCCGTCGATGTGGGCGAAGCGGTAGTAGCCGCACACCGTTGACAGGCGACGGTCTACCGTCGAGGCGGCGAGCCCTCGGTCGTCCAGCCACGCTCGGTACAGCTCGATGTGGGCTCGAGCCGCTTGCAGCGGCGGCAGGCCAAAGGTGGCCGCCCACTGGAAGAACTGACGCAGATCGGCGCGGTACGAGTCCAGCGTACGACCCCGGTATCGAGCCAAGAACGCCACAGCCGCCAGTTCCGCCTCATCAAGCACTGGCGTATCGGCGCGCACCACGACCGGTGTCGTCGGGAATGAATCGAACACCGACATTCGTCAACCTCCTCAACCAAGTGGAGGGCTCAGCCGACCGCCCCGACAGCCCACTCCGCCAGAGGCGATCATCGGGCACCGCCTGGCGCGACTCCGGGCGCGGCACTCGGATGCCCGTGCCCGCGTCGGATTGGGCATTCGGCGCCGCCCGTGGAAGCTCCCGACGCCGACGGACCTCGCGACCGATCCGTCTACGTGGCGACGACGGAGAGTGAGGCCGATGAATGCGTGCGGCCGCGGCCGCGGACAATCAGATTGCGCGCCGGTGGCAGGCCGTCGTCGGGACAGTACCGCCGTGGCGCTGCGCGACGGGAGGAGTTCGTGGTCCAGCCATTCATCAGCGTGCCTTCGTTCACCCGATGTCGAAGCGTTGGAGGACTCCGAACGTGTCGTCGATGACCCAGAGTGAGCCGTCGTCGGCATCGATGCTGTTGGCGCCGAGCGTCTCGATGGTGCCGGTGACCTCGAAGGTCGTCGCGTCGACGACGAGCACGTCCATCTGCTCGCTGTCATCGGTGGCGGCATAGATCGAGTTGCCGTCGAACCCGCACTGCGAGCACCTGGTCGGGCGGCCGAGGTCGGGGGTCGCCGTGACCGTCCACGTGGCGCGGTCGACGACGACGGCGGTGGACGTTTGGTGGCCCGGGAAGAACACGCCGTCGTCGAGCACGATCGGCACGCCGACGTCGACGGGCAGGGGCACCGTGGCGGCGATCCGGTTGGTGGCCGGATCGATGAAGGCGGCCGCGGACGTGCCGGACTGGCCGTCGTCCTCGTTGAACGTCCAGGCCACGACGAGTTTGGCGGTGGCGTAGACCGCACCGCAGTCGAGCCCCAGCTCGATCACGGCGACCGGCTGCAGAGTCGTCGGGTCGTAGCGGTGCAGTCGCTGTCCGTCACAGATCCACTGGGCGCCATCCACCGCCCAGCTGCGGTTGGCGGCCGGTCCGACGTCGGCCTTCCTCAGCGTGGCGGTGACGGTGTTGGTGGCCGGGTCGATGGCGACGTAGGTGTCGGCGGTGCGCACCCACATCCGTCCGTCGGCTGGTTGCAGCTTGACCGGCTGGGCGGCCACGTCGATCGTCGCGAGGATCTCGCCGGTGTCGGGGTCGACGCGCACGACGTTCGTGCCCAGGCCGGCGCTGACCCACACCGAGCCGAAGCCGCTCTCGAGTTGGTGCGGGTGGTTGGCCAGCGGCACGTTGAGCGATGCTCCGGCTGCTCGGCTGGGGTCGGCGCTGCACCGGGCGCCGGCCACCAGGAACACCGCGTCGGTCTGCTGAAGCACGTCGAGGTAGTAGTCGAAGGCGGCGAAGGCGGCTCCGACATCGCCCCCAGTGGCGGCTGCCTCGGCGGCGGCCAGGTACTCCTCGCCCTGCGCCTGTAGGGCAGCGAGCCGATCCGGGTCGAGCGGGGAGTCGGGACCGACGCCGACGGTGTCGAGCGGCAGCGGCGAAGTATCACGGATCCTGCGCTGCGCGGCGAGGAACTCGACGACGCTTGCGGGTGTGCCGTCCGGCTCGGGAACGGACAGCATCGCGGCGAAGTGTTCGCAGACGGCAGCGACATCGCCGCGCCAATCGGCGCCCGTCGTCGTCGGCGGGCTCGGGTCAGTTGTCGAGGGCGGGGCGGTCAGCGGTGCGCTGTCCGGCACCGTGGTCGCCGGTGCGCTGTCCGGCGCCGTGGTCGCCGGCGCCGCCGCCGTCGACGATACGGCCGTGCCGACGTGGGTGGCCGGCGACGTTGCCGCGCTGGCCGTGGTGTTGTCGTCGGATCCTCCGCAGGCAGTGATCACGAGGGCGGTGGTGAGGATGGCTGCGGTTGTCGCTTGCCGGTGTCGGGTGTTCACGTCGGTCTCCTTGTGCAGGCGGCGTCGCTGCCGTCTGGTCGGAGCATGAACTACGGCGTGTGCAGTTCGTCGACAGCCGGGCCGTTGTGGACGAACTGCACACGGCGGAGACGACGCTTGCGGTATGGTCGGCGGTGCGGGAGGGGCGATGCGATTCAGGGTGCTGGGCCCGATCGAGGTCGAGCGCAGTAACGCGCTGGTGTCGATCGGCGGCCCGCGGCAGCGCAGGCTGCTGGCGTTCTTGCTCGCCGAGCGGGGCCAGGTGGTGAACACGGATCGACTGGTGGAGGGCTTGTGGCCCGACGGTGAAGCGCCGGTGGGCGCGGCGCGGTCGACGATGTCGTACGTGTCCCGCCTGCGGGCGGTGCTCGGTGACAGCCTGATCACGACGCAGGCCACCGGTTACCGCTTCGAGGTCGACGGTGGCCGTCTCGACGTCGCCGAGTTCGAAGCACTGGTCGACGCGGCTCGACGGGCGCTGCCCGATGTCGCGATCGAGCACTACGAGGACGCGTTGAAGCTGTGGCGAGGTCCTCCGTACGGCGAGTTCACGACCGAATGGTGGGCGGTAGCGGAGTCGACGCGCCTTGGTGAGCTGCGCGTCGTGGCCCGTGAACAACGGGCGGAGGCGATGGTGGCGATCGGCCACCGCAACCGGGCGATCCCCGACCTCGAGGCATTGAGCATCGAGTACCCGTTCCGCGAGCGTCCGGTGATCCTGCTGATGCAGGCGCTGCAAGCAACCGGCCGGGAGGTGGAGGCCCTGCGGCGGTGCCGGCAGTTCCGGGAGCGGCTGGCCGAGGAGACTGGTCTCGATCCGTCCGCCGAACTGGCCGCGCTGGAACGGGCGGTCATCGACCGCACCGGTGTGGTGGAAGCGTCGCCCGGCCGGCCGTTGCGGGGCTACACGATCCACGAGGTGCTCGGCGAGGGCGCCCACGGCCGGGTGTACGCGGCCACCCAGCCGGGCACCGAGCGACGGGTGGCGATCAAGGTGATTCGCCCCGAGCTGGCTGACTCGTCGGCGTTCGTGCGCCGGTTCGAGGCCGAGGCGCAGCTCGTCGCCCGCCTCGAGCATCCCCACATCGTTCCGCTGTACGACTACTGGCGTGAACCCGGCGGCGCCTACCTCGTGTTCCGGCTGCTGACGGGGGGGAACGCTCGCGAGACGGTCATCGCCGGCGGTGCCTGGTCCCTGACCCGCGTGAGCCGGGTGGTGGAAGAGGTCGGCGGCGCCCTGATTGCGGCCCACGCCGCGGGCGTGACCCACAACGACATCCGCCCGGCCAACGTGCTGCTCGACGACATCGGTGGTGCGTACCTCACCGACTTCGGGATCGCCATCGACGCCGATGACGGCGACGGCGTGCGTGGTGATCTCCGCGGCTTCGGCTGGATGCTCTGGGAGCTGCTCACTGGATCGCCGCCGTCGCCGGCGCGAAGCCGCTCATCGACGATCGACACGGCCGGCCGAGGTGCCGTCCCTTCGCTGACCGGGCTCCTCCCGGCCGTCCCCGAGGGGTTGGATGCCGTGCTTGCCCGGGCGACGAAGGTGGACGGTGGGTACTGCTCGGTCGCCGAGCTGGTGCTCGGCTGGCGGGCAGCTGTCGGCCGTCCGGAAGGGGTTCTCAGCCCGATCGAGTCGAGCGAGCGACGGGCCGCCGACGAGGCTCGGCGCCGGGACGCCCGGCGGCTCTCCGAGGAGACGACTGCGGCGTCAAACCCGTACCTGGGCCTGCGCGCCTTCGACGAAGCCGACACAGTGCGGTTCTTCGGACGCACCGCGATGATCGACGCGCTGATCCAGCTCCTTGCTACGCAGCCGATGGCCACCGTCGTCGGAGCCTCGGGTTGTGGCAAGAGCTCCCTCGTGCGGGCCGGGCTGGTGCCTCAGCTGCGGGCAGCCGGGCACACCGTCGTGACGATGGTCCCGGGCGCCGCGCCGGTCGCCGTACTGCGGACCGTGCTCACAGAAGTGTCCACGGACGCCACGACCACCGACGTGATTGCAACAATGGCCGCGATCGCCGAGCACTCTCCGCTCGTCCTCGTCATCGATCAGCTCGAGGAATGCTGGACGCGTTGCGAGCCGGAGCGGCGCGACGAGTTCCTCGATCTGCTGACGGCAGCGACGGCGATCGACGCGGTGAGGGTGGTGACGACAATCCGGGCCGATCTGTTCGACCGGCCGCTGCAACACCCCACGATCGGCCCACTCGTCGGCAGCGGCGCCTTCGTCGTCACACCGATGTCGCCTGTCGAGCTGCGCGACGCCGTCGCCCTGCCGGCCGCCCGAGCTGGAGTGTCGTTCGATGACCGCCTCGTCGCTCACCTCGTCTCCGAGGCGGTGGTCCAGACTGGTTCACTCCCGCTGCTGCAGTTCACGCTGGCCGAGCTCTACAGCCGCCGGGTCGACGGCCACATCGGCGACGGCACCCTGGACGCGGTCGGAGGGATGGCGGGAGCGATTGGACGGCGGGCGGAGGAGATCTTCACCTCGCTCGACGCCCCCACTCGGGCCGATGTACGTGAGCTATTCAGCCGGCTGGTCGTACCCGGTGATGGTGTGCCGGACACACGCCGACGGGTCCGCTTCGCCGAGCTGCCCGCCGGTGCTCGCGAGGCGATCGGCGAGCTCGTCGACGCCCGCCTGCTCGTCACCGATCGCGACATGACCACGCGCGAACCGACCGTCGAGATCGCCCACGAAGCATTGATCACACGGTGGAGCCAGTTGACGATGTGGATCGACGAAGATCGCCGCTGGATCGCTCAGCTTCAGCACCTCGCCACCACCGCCCGCGCCTGGGGCGACGGCGGTCGCAGCGACGCTGAGCTCTATCGTGGGTCTCGCCTCGAGTCGATCGTCGAGGCTCTCGGCAATGCGGACCGGTCCGTGACCGTGCTGGAGCGAGAGTTCGTCGACGCCAGCGTCGCCGCCCGCGACGCTGGTATGGAGGCGGCGCGGCGGTCCGCCCGCCGGCTGCGACGGCTGCTCGTCGGGGTCGCTGCCGCCCTCGTTGCCGCCTTGGCCGCGGGAGTGATCGCCTACGTGCAGCGAGGCAAGGCCGACGATGCGGCCAGAACGGCACAGATCGAGGCGCTGGTGGGCCGGGCCGAGTCGATGCGAGCCACGCAACGGGACACAGCGGCGCTGCTCGCCGCCGAGGCCTACCGGCTCGCCGACACCCCACGCACGCGGTCCAGCCTGTTCGCCACGTTCACCGACGACGAACGCTTCCTCGACGCCCACCGCTTCGACGGAGAGCGCGGGACCAGCGGCATCGTCCTGCCGGACGGCGAGTCGGCGTACGTCGTCGGTCCAGACGGACGCCTTCACCCCTACGACCTCGACTCCGGAGCGCTCGGCGGACCACTCCCCATCGTCGGTGACGCCGACGACGAGCGTCCGACGCTGGCCGCGTCGCCCGACGGCACACGGGTCGCCGTCGCCAGTCGCAGCGGGTCAGGTGACACATCGACGAGCACCATCGGCGTCATCGACACCACTGATCGATCTCCGAGCTTCCCGCCGATCACCCTCGCGGGTCACGTCGACGCCGTCGCGTTCTCGACGCAGGGCAACCGCCTCGCCGTCACGATCGGGGAGGCCGCCGAACTCGTCGTCCTCGACGCGACGACGGGGGTCGAGCTTGAGCGCGTGCCGGGTCTGGCACCCTTCGACCCGGCGTCCGTCTTCGTCCGGGTATCAAACCTCGACGACGCTCTATCTCTCCAAGGTCCGTCTTCGGGACTGACGAGTACCGACGCGGAGCTGGTCGTCGGGTCGATCGACGGATCCATCCGGCTCTTCGACGTCGATACCGCCACCCTGGAGGCCACGATCGAGGCGCCGCCGCACACGGTCTCGGAGCTCCACAACGTCGGAGACGGCACCATCGTCGGCGCCGGCCGGGCTGGGCTGGTCAGAGTCGATCTCGCCCGCAGGACCCTGATCTGGACGCACGCCGAACTGGAGTCGTGTCGCAACCTCACCGTCGTCGCGTCGCAGGGCACGTTCTACTGCGGCGATCCTTTCGGCCGGCTCGTCGAGCGGGACCTGGCGAGCGGCCTTCCTCGGCGACGCCTGGACGCGCAGAACGGAAGCAGCGGCGAGCTGTGGCCCGCCCGTGGCGACACCGAGCTCGTCGCGTTCGGTGTCCACGAACCGGTCGTCACCCGATGGCGCCTCGATGGCTCGGGGCCGATCACTCGCCTGGTCGCCCCCGGCTACGACGTCGGCTACGGGTTCAACCCGTCGGGCGACCGGCTGCTGGTCGCTCGCGGTGTCGCCCTCGAAGACGCCGACGTCCGAGTCATCGACGTCGACCGGGGCGACTTCGTCGCCTCGCTCGACAGCATGTTCGACGCGGTGTGGGCCGATGACGACACGGTGATCGGCGCCGGGCTCAACGAGGACGGACGAGTCCAGGGCGCCCGGGTCGAGCTCGCCGACGGCGCGAGCGCGGAGACGACCTTCGACGGGATCCTCTTCGAGCCCGACCTCGACCTGTCATCCCTCGATCCGGGCAAGGCGCATGCTCTTCTCGGACGCCGCGACGGACGGCGGGCCGAGATCGTCGCCGTCGACCGATCGGGGCTGGTCGGGCCGTGGATCACCGTCGACGACCTCGTCTCGATGTCGATCAGCTCCTCTGGGCACCGCATCGCCGTGGGCACCCAGACCGGGGTCGTGATCTTCGAGGGAGCCACCGGTGATCGACTCGGCCGGATCGAACGAACCGACGCCCAAGGCGTGTTCATCACCCTCACCGACCAGCTCTTCGTGAGCTCGCTCGGTGGCGAGCTCACGCAGTACGACCTCGAGTCGTTGCGACCGATCCGCGCGTTCGGCGGGAGCCGCGGCTACATCCAAGACGTCGTCGGCAGCGCCGACGGCTCGCTCATCGCCGTCCGCGGTGGCGACCGCACGGTCACGCTGTACGACGTCGACACGGGCGTCCGCATCGGGACACCGATCGAGGTCGACGACAGCCAAGAGAGCCTGATGTCGCTCTCCGAACAAGGCGACCAGCTCGCCGTCGGTGGTGGTGACGCGGGCGTCCAGATCTGGGAACTCGATCCAGAACACTGGGTGATCGCCGCCTGCCGGGTCGCCGGGCGCAACCTCACCCCCGACGAATGGGCCACACATATTGGCGACCTCGCCCCCTATCGCGCCACCTGTCCCGACCTCCCAGTCGACAACTAATCGTCTCACGCCACCAAGAGCACACCAGTCGCTGCGTTCGGCGCGCCGTCGACCAGGCGCCCCGTCCGCTTCACGCTCCCAGCGCTCCGAATCGGCAGAGAGCGAGCGAGACGACGTCGCCGCCCGCACCGCCGGCCGGCACGTTCGAACGAACCGATCACGTCGTCGTCGTGCACTGTGCCCCGAACATCGCGAAGCGGCGTTCGGAGCGAAGCTGCTCGCGGCCACCGTGATCGGCCCGGTCCGTGGCCACGCGCGGCTGCCCAATGTCATCGCCCTCAGCGATCGCCAGTCCGCGTCGCGAACGCCATCCACCCGGCGATCGAGGATGGTCGGCGTCGGGATATTGCCCGCGATATCCGAATACGCGCCCGGTCGGCGCTCGGTGCGCGGACGCGAGGACACACCTGGCCGTGCCGACGGTGTGGCGACGGTCGTCGGGACGCTCTGCTGGTGGGGGATCGCGGGCCCCATCATCGTCGGTGTGTCGATGAGTCGACGGTGGGCGAGGGGCAGCGGGTAAGCAGTGGTTGTGCCGGGAGCGAGCGAGCGCGATCTGACTGTGGCCGTCACTGGCCCGACGGGCACGTTCGGGTTCGGGTTGATGCCGCTCATGCAGGGCGAGGACAGGGTCAGCCGCATCATCGGGATCGCTCGCCGGCCCTTCGACCCGCTGGAATACGGGTGGACCAAGATGGAGTACCGCCGTGGCGACGTGCGCGACAGGGCGACGCTGGAGGCGGCGTTCGGCGACGTCGACGTGGTGGTCCATCTGGCGTTCATGGTCACCGGCAACGCCCCCCGGCCGACGATCCGCGAGATCAACGTCGAGGGCACGGTCAACACGTTCCGAGCGGCGGCGCGGGCCAACGCCAAGCGGTTCGTGTACGCGTCGTCGGTGGCGGCCTACGGATTCCACCGTGACAACCCCGTCGGCATGACCGAGGACTGGCCGGCGCGACCGGCCAAGCGGCTGTTCTACGCCCAGGAGAAGGCTGAGCTCGAACACATGCTCACCGATGAGGCATCAGCGCACCCTGACCTCCGGCTGTACGTGCTGCGTCCACCGGTCGTCCTCGGTCCGCACGCCGTCGGCGCCAAGGCGGTCTTGCCAGAGCCGCTGAACACGGTGGCAACTCGACTCGCCGCCGCCGTGCTGCCCCTCCGGTTCCCCCTCCCCGCCCTGGTCCCGGATATGACGGTGCAGTTCATCCACGAATACGACGTCGGTCAGGCGTTGCTGCTGTGCGTCGTCGGGGCCGGTCCACCCGGCGCGTACAACATCGCCGGCGACGGCCCGATGAGCGGCGTCGACATCGCCCGCGAACTCGGTCTCGCCGCCATCCCGATCCCCGGCGCTGTCGTCCGCACCGCAGCCCGGGCGATCACCTCTTTCCCGCTCCCGCCCCAGGCCGAGTGGCTGGAGGCGCTGACGCAGCCGTCCATCATCGACGCCACCAAGGCCAAACGCGAGCTCGGATGGCAGCCTCGCTACACCAGCACCCAAGCACTCCGGGACACCATCCAGCGCCTCACCGGCTGACCCGCTCCGTCGTCCCAGCCACACAACCCGCCGGAATCGGCGTACGAGCGAACGAGACAACTCGCGGACCCAGCGCCGGCCGGCACGTTCGAACGCACCGAATCACGTCGTCGACGTGCAATGTGCCCCGAACACTGCAAAGCCGCGTTCGGTGGCCACGTCGGTAGCACAATTGTGATCGGCTCTTTCGTGGCCACGCGCGGCCCACCAATGCCATCGCCCACAGCAATCGCCGTTCCGCGTCGCGAACGCCGGCGACCCGGCGGTACCGGACGGGTCCGGCCTGAAATTGTCGGCGCAGTTTCCGGACGGATCAGGGCGGGTGGGCGGTGTGCCAGCATGAGCCTCAGGAGGCGTTGACGTAAATGAGGCAGATCGCCGGCGCGCACTGCGAATCGCAGCCGTACGCGGTCGAGGACTTCGACGACCTGCTCGCGGCGACTGCCGGCAGTGCTCTGCTCCAGCAGCTGACCGCCGATGCCTTCGGAGCCGAGTTCACCGGGCTGGAGTCGTGGGGCAACACGACGTGGTGGCTGCTTGGTCGGCTCGTGGCCGGCTTGCGCTTGAGGCCGGGCGGGCGCCTGGGCGATCTGGCCTGTGGGCTCGGGGAACCTGGCCTTTGGTTGGCACGGGCCACCGGTGCCGACCTCGTCGGCGTCGACTGGTCGCCGGTCGCGGTGGCAGAGGCGAAGTCGCGGCTGGGCCGCTTCGTACCGCCCGGCCGCGCCCGCTTCGCGGTGGGAACGCTCCAGGCGACTGGGCTGGATGACGGCGAGCTCGATGCCGCCATCTGCCTCGACGCCATCTTCTTCACCCGCATCGCCGCGTTGCGGGAGGTCCGTCGGGTGCTCAGACCCGGAGGTCGGTTCGTGTTCACTGCCGACGAGTGGCTCAGACCGGAACTGCCGCAGCCCGTGCCGGAATGGACGCGGATGGTGGAGGCGGCGGGGCTTGAGGTCGAGGCCAAGGAGATCGTGCCTGCGTTCGCCTCCCTCTGGAAGCCTCGCTACGCGCTCTGGCTTGAGCACGTCGACGAGATCCGGGCGCTGCACGGCGAGCAGAGCGCAGCACTGATGGACCAGGAAGCCTCCGAGGTCGGACCCACGCTGGACGAGCGAGACCTGATCGTCATCACCTGCCGGCGCGACTGACGGCCGAACGCCCACGAACTGCCGATCGGCGTGCCCCATGAGCGGGACGTGAGCCGAACGGCTCTGGCCCAGGTGCCCGACTACCGACGATCGAGGGTGCCCAGACCGTCGGCCCGAGCGGAGTGGTAGAGGACGCGCAAACCACCCTCGGGCCGGCGTTCCAGGGCACCCGGCGTCGCGATTACCGGACGCAATTTCCCGACACCCCCGACGGACGCCTGATCAGGCCTACGGGGCGGGGGCGAGCGCGCTCACGTGGCTTCGTGCTGCGCGATGAGTTCCTTTGGCGCGACCAAGTAGTAGGCCTCTTCGATGATCGCAGCGATCTCATCCCAGTCGACCTCGTCGTCGCCTGATAGATCCAGGAACACTCCCACCCAGTTCGAGAACGTTCCGCTGGCCGATGTCGGCGGACGGAAGAAGCGTTCAGGTTCAGTGCTCACCAGCTCCTCCTGTACGCCCGGTCGAGCAGGGCACCACAGCGAGGTGCGACCGTCACCGCGATCGTTCTCGTGGATGTAGCACAGCGCTCGCGATCCACGGACGAAGAAGCAGGGTGCGCCGTGACTCCAACGCTCCGTCACCTCTGGCAGACCTAGGGCGATGCGCCGAATCGCCTCGACGTCAGGCTGTCCCACACCGACCAGTCTTGCGCGGGTTGAGCAATTCCGCTCCCGGAGGAATGACGTCCGACAGCAGCCTGATCGACACTCGCCCGGCTCGTGGTGGCGAGCCGGCGGTACCGGACGCGAGCGGCCGTGTTATCCGGCGGGATATTCAGACGGTGGCGACGCCGTGCCTCGGTCGAGTCAAATGGTGCGGCGCCTAGGAGGGAGGCTGGTTGTGAGGCATTCGTATGTCGATGCCCGTCCGAGCGGATCGCCGGGCTCGGATGTGGCGGTTCGGCTCGACGATGGCCGCCGGTTGCAGGTGGCGGAGTGGGGTCCCGTCGACGGACAGCTCGTGCTGTTCTTCCATGGCCGGCCCGGTTCGCGCCTGTTTTGTCCGGATCTCGCCGCGACCGAGCGCGCCGGGGTCCGTCTGATCTCGTACGACCGTGCGGGCTATGGCCGCTCTGATCCCAACGGGACGGCTCCGACCTGGCGGACGATGGTGGCTGACGCGGTCGAGCTGCTCGATTACCTCGACACCGCCCAAGCGGCGGTCATCGGCTGGTCCGGCGGCGGTCCGCTGGCGTTGGCGTGTGGCGCGCTGGCCGGGGAACGGGTGGCCTCGGTGTCGACAGTGTGCTCTCCCGGTCGAGCCGAGCACGGCGACAGTGATGACCCTGTGGTGCTCGCGCTTGAGCAGGCGGTTCTGGTTGACCCGAGCGCCGCCCGGGACCAGGTACGCGATCGAGCCCGTGCGGTACTTGCCGACAGGACCTGGGTGACCCGGATGACTGAGCGCTTCGACCCGCACGTATTCGACGCACCGCAGATGCGTGAGCTCTACCAGTCCAGCTGGGACGAGGCCACGGCCGTCTCGCTCGAGGGTTACGTCGACGACTGGATCGTCCACACC
>JBKOUV010000056.1:0-10706 GCA_046723555.1 Actinomycetota bacterium
GCGCTCGACAACGACCCGGAGCCGGTCGAAGCGCTCCCCCGCCACCTCCGGGGCGATGAACCGATCGGACATCGTCGCCGCTTCGGTACCAGGTCGCGGCGAGAAGATGAACGTGTAGGCGTCGTCGAACTCCGCCGCCGCGGCGACCTCGAGCGTCTGCTGGAAGTCCCGCTCGGTCTCGCCGGGGAAGCCGACGATGATGTCGGTCGAGACCGCCAAGTCGGCGACGACCCGACGGGCCTCGGCGAGCCGGTCGAGGTCCCTCGCCGCGGTGTAGCCACGATGCATCGCGGCCAGGACGCGGTCCGAGCCGGCCTGCAGCGGGTGGTGGAGGTGCTCGCAGACGGCCGGGGTCGCCGCCATCGCGTCGAACGTCTCCCGGCGCATGTCCTTCGGATGCGGTGACGTGAAACGCACCCGACGGATGCCGTCGACTGCGCCGACGGCCCGCAGGAGATCGGCGAACAGGGGCCGCACCCGTGCCGTGGCGTCTCCAGCTCGCCGGGCGGCGAGCTGGAGGTCGCGGCCGTAGCTGTTGACGTTCTGGCCGAGCAGCGTCACTTCGGTGACGCCGGCTGCGGCGAGCTCGGTGACCTCGTCGACGATCTGCTCGAACGGGCGGGAGATCTCGTCGCCCCGCACGGCCGGCACGATGCAGAAGGCGCAGCGGTTGTCGCACCCGATCTGGATCGTGACCCACGCGTTGTACGACGTCTCCCGGACCGCCGGCAGCGCCGACGGGAACCGGGCGTGCTCGTCGATGACGGCGGCGTCGAGGATCTCAGTGATCGGTCCGCGCTCCCGCGCCGCGCGGAGCAACTCGGCGGCGCGGTGCACGTTGTGGGTGCCCATCACGACGTCGACGTGCCCGGCCTTTTGCCGGACGAGCTCACGATCCTTCTGCGCCAGGCACCCGGACACGACGATCTGCCGGTCCTCGCGCTCCGCCTTCCACGCCTTGAGCTGACCGAGGTTGCCGTACAGCCGGTTGTCGGCGTTCTCCCGAATGCAACAGGTGTTGAGCACGACGACGTCCGCGTCCGTCACGTCACGCGCCGGCACGAGCCCGTCGGCTTCGAGCAGTCCGGCGATGCGCTCGGAGTCGTGCTCGTTCATCTGGCACCCGAAGGTGCGCACGATGTAGCTCCGGGCCGTGGCGCCGATGAAATCGGAGCTCGCAAGCTCGCTCACGACCGCCCAGGCTACGGCGATCAGGGAATGGCGACGATGCGGTTGATTGGCGGGACGGGGATGCCGGCTGGCTCGTTGGCGCCGAAGTAGGCGACGAACGCGTCGATGTCGACGTCGCCGCCGAGGGGATCCGTGCCCTGGTTGAAGACAGTGAAGCCGTCGCCGCCGAAGGCGAGGAAGTTGTTCATCGTGACTCTGATCGAGTCCGCTGGCCCGAGCTCGACGCCGTCGACGAACATCCGGCCGACCTTGTCGTCGCACAGGGCGGCGGTGCCGTTCTGCTCGTAGCGGAAGGTGGCCGAGATCTGCAGGATGCGTTGGGTGGTCTGTCCGCCGCAGCCGACGAATTGCTGTTCGAGTAGGTCATGGATCATGGCGCCGGTCATCGTCTTGGTCACGAGGCTGTTGCCAAACGGCTGGACCGTGAACGCTTCGCCGTAGGTGACGTCGCCGGGTGCCTCGCCGCCGCTCGAGATGTCACCGACCCGAGGTCGGCGCCGAGAGAGTTGTCGAGATCGACGACCCCGTCGATCCGTACGAATAGGGGCGGGGTCAGAGCCGATTACGCACGGCCCACAGGTCGGGGAACATCGGGTGGAACAGGGTCTTGTGCAGGTAGGCGGCGCCCGACGACCCGCCCGTTCCGGGCTTGTCGCCGATCGTGCGCTCGACCATCTTGACGTGGCGGTAGCGCCACTCCTGCAGGCCCTCGTCGAGGTCGACCAGTCGCTCGCCCACCTGGGCCGGGCCGGCGTCGTCGGTGTAGACGGCGAGCAGGACGTCGTCCAGTTCGGGCCGGCGTTCGACCGGCTCGGTGACGTCTCGCTCCAGCGCCGACTCCGGGACCGCGTAACCGTGGGTGGCCAGGTAGCGCAGGAACGAGTCGTAGATCGATCGCCGGGTCATCGCCGCCGTGAGCCGGCGGTGGGCGGCGCTCGCCGGCGGGTAGGCGTCGAGAACGGCCGGGTCACGGCGGCCGAGCACCGCTTCGAGCTCGCGGAACTGGGCCGACTGGAACCCACTGGCCGCGGCGAGTCGGTCGCGGAAGCCGGTGAACTGCCGCGGGGTCATCGTCTCCAGGACGTCGAGCTGGGCGACGACCACCTTGAGGATCGTCAGCACGCGGCGCAACGTGTGCAGGACCCGGGCCGTGTGGTCACCCTCGAGCAGCTCCTGGGCGTGGACGAGCTCGTGGATCAGCTGCTTGAACCACAGCTCGTATACCTGGTGGACAACGATGAACAGCAGCTCGTCGTGCTCGTCCGACCGCGGCCGCTGGGCGCCGAGGACCTCGTCGAGGGCGAGGTACGAGGTATACGTCAGCGCCGGCCCGGTCGCCTCTGTCACCGTCCGGACACTACGGCGTCATTACCGTTGCCCTGGTGCTCGCGATCTTCGACATCTCGACCGGCTACCAGATCCTCGGCTACCTGCACGTCCTCGCCGTGATCATCGCCTTCGGGCCGGTGTTCTTCTACCCGTCACTGCAGCGCGCCGGGGCCGGGCCGACGCTGGCCAAGCTGCACCTGCGAATGGTGCTTCCCGCGTTGGCGCTGGCCTGGGTGCTCGGCATGGGCATGGTCGGTGCGTCGAAGAACCTGGTGGAGATGTCGCAGACCTGGATCTGGCTCGCGCTCATCGGCTGGGTGGCGCTGATGCTGGTGAGCTGGTTCCTCATCCGCCCCGGGTTGACCGACACCAGCGAGCAAGCGCGGTCGAAGATGGCGGCGGGAGTCGGGACGACCCACGTGCTACTGATCGTGATGCTCTACCTGATGGTGTTCAAGCCCGGCCTGTGAGTCCTGCCCGCCGCTCTGTGTCACCGCATTCGCGTTCGACGACGTATGTGGTGACACAGACCCTGGGGATTGGCGCGGTGTCAGTCCAGTTCGATCGGGGACTCGTCGGCGTCGCTGAAGGTCTCCGCACCACCGGCTTCGCCCGATTCCTCGGCGGGCTTCAAGCCGGCCGCCTGGAGCACGCGGTCGCTGATCTCCACCATCACCTCGGGGTTCTCGGCCAAGAAGGACTTGGCGTTCTCCCGACCCTGGCCGAGCTGCTCACCCTCGTACGTGAACCACGCCCCCGACTTCTTGACGATGCCGAGGTCGACCGCCATGTCGATGAGGGACCCCTCGCGGCTGATCCCCTTGCCGTACATGATGTCGAACTCCGCGGATTTGAATGGGGGTGAGCACTTGTTCTTCACCACCTTCACCCGGGTGCGGTTGCCGACGACCTCGGAGCCGTCCTTCAACGACTCGATGCGGCGGATGTCGAGCCGCACCGACGAGTAGAACTTCAGCGCCCGCCCGCCAGGGGTGGTCTCAGGAGAGCCGAAGAGGACCCCGATCTTCTCCCGGAGCTGGTTGATGAAGATGGCGATGGTCTTGGTCTTGTTGAGATTGGCGGTCAGCTTGCGCAGCGCCTGGCTCATCAGTCGGGCCTGCAGGCCGACGTGGGTGTCGCCCATCTCGCCCTCGATCTCGGCCCGGGGGGTGAGCGCCGCGACCGAGTCGATGACCACCACATCGAGCGCGCCGGAGCGCACGAGCATGTCGGCGATCTCGAGCGCCTGCTCGCCGGTGTCGGGCTGGGAGATCAGCAGCTGGTCGATGTCGACCCCGATCGCCTTGGCGTACACCGGGTCCATCGCGTGCTCGGCGTCGATGTAGGCGCACACCCCACCGTTGCGCTGCGCCTCGGCCACGACGTGCATGGCGAGGGTGGACTTCCCCGATGACTCCGGCCCGAAGATCTCGGTGACCCGCCCCCTGGGCAGCCCGCCGACGCCGAGGGCGAGGTCGAGCGACAGCGCCCCCGTGGGGATCGACTCGATGGCCATCGAGCCCTTCTCCCCCATCCGCATGATGGAACCCTTGCCGTACTGCTTGTCGATCTGGGCCAGAGCCAGCTCGAGGGCCTTGTCACGATCAGTGCTCATCTCGTCTCGCTTTCACCGGAGTGCTGAACGTCGTGGTGTCGGTACTGGCGACCTTACGGAAGGGGTGTCACATCCAATCGGCCGCGAATGACACGAGTGTAACCTGCGAACAATCGTTCGTACAAGTATCCTCACATCACCGGCGGCGGGACGCCATCGCCCCGCTCGGGCGGGTGCATCGCCAGGTCGACGGCCTGCCACAGCGTGTAGCTCACCGGGTACATCACAACCGGCATCACCACCGCCCAAACCGCCAGGATCACCAGCAGCGGCAGCACCGCCACGTCCGGGGCTGTGACCGCGACTCCGATCCCGACGCCGACGACGAGCGCACCGAAGCAGACGATGATGTTGATGGCCATCGCGCCGAGCTCGAAACCCTCGTAGCCTCGCCGCCAACCGATCCCGCACGTTCGGCAGGTGTCTTGCTTGGCGAACCAGCCGGTGAAGAACGCCTTCCGCCCCCCACACCATGCGCATCGCTTCCGGACGCCCCGCCACAACATCTTCCCGAGCGTCGGCCGGACGAGGGGTGCCACGCGCGCAGGGTAGAGCAGTCATTCGCGACAATCGCCCGATGCGACGCGGCCTCGCCGCCCTGCTGTTCTTCATCGCCGCGACCTGCCTGGCCCTCGCCGCCGGCGGATGGTGGCTGCAGCGGGTCGCCTTCGACCCCGACATCAGTGGCGACGTCGTCGACGCCGCGATGGACAACAGTCAGATCCGCGGCGAGGTCGCGCGGACGATCGCCAACGCGTCGGCCGCCACGGTCGGCGTGCCCCCGCTCGAGCTCCGCGTGCGGATCGAGGGCTGGCTGGACGCGGACAACGCCGAGCTCCGCGCCACCCTCGCCACACTGCTCGCCGAAACCGACGCCCGCCTGATCGGTGCGCGCGATGAACCGGTGCAGTTGACCGGGCCGGAGCTCGTGCCGATCGTCCGCGACGAGCGGGTCGCCGTGCTGCCCCCGGTCACCGTCCCCGTCGAGCGGATCACCGCGCTGAACATGATCCGGATCGGGCTGCGCTGGTTCATGCCGGTCGCGGCGATCGCCGGAGCGGTGGCCCTGCTCCTCGGGCTGGTCGCCCACCCCCGGCGATCAGACGCGGTGTTCGGTATCGGCATGTTCTGCCTCCTCGCCGCCGCGGCCATGGTGATCCTGGGCTATCTGTTGCCGACGTTCGTCGCGCCCGAGCTCAGCGACGTGCTGTGGCTCGAGCTGATGCCGGCGATCGCGAGGACGACGTTGCCGATCGTCCTCGCCACGGCCGCCGGACTCGTGCTCGCCGCCCTGGCCCTGCTGATGATCTCGTCGGCGATCGACCGGCGCCGTCGGTCGTGGGACAAGCCGATCGCCGTGCACCGCCAGCCCGACCAACGCCGTTGGTCGTGAGCCGCGCATAGCGACAAATTCGCTTGACGAAATTGCGTTGACAATTCACACATCGATCTGTAAATGTCGGGACGGGTCCGAGTTCAGGGGACGCTCGGACCACACCAACGGGGATCCATCCGATTCCCGCAGCGGGAGGGAGATCCCCGGGAGGGAGTCGTCGTCGGTGGGCTGTCCCGCCGCGGACGCGAATGCGCGCCGCGATTGAGGGCAGTCCGGAGTTCGGCCGCGACGTGCCGGGCAACCAGTCCGGATCCGTGACGACGCGGTGAGCACATGCCGTCATCCGACGGCGTGTGGAATTGCGGTGGTGGTTGAGATCCATCCTCCGCCGCGTCGTATGGAGGGAAAATGCGAACACCCTTGTTCGGTCATATCCGCGCGCCCCGCAAGCGAGTACGAATGGTCGTCGCGGCCGCCGCGCTCGCGGTCTCCGGGGCGGTCGTCGCCAGCGGGCCGAGCGCCCTGGCGGCAGACGGTCCGTTCTTCGTCGACGGCCTTGTGCCTGATGGGCCGCCCAACCCGGGCACCGCCCCCGCCCTTAATCCGGACGACCCGGAAGGGAATGTGCAGGAGCTCGGGCCGCTCAACTCGAACACGACGAAGATCGGTGTCATCCACAACGATGGACTGCCGACGCTCGGCACCACGAACCCGAACGCCCAGGTCGACCTGCGCCAGGCCTGGATCGACAGCAAGAAGGAAGCGGGCAAGGACTGGCTGTACTTCGCGTGGGAGCGCGACAAGAACACCGGTAGCGGTTTCATCGCCTATGAGTTCATGCAGAAAGCCGCACCTGCCGCCTGTAACTACAGCCTTCCCCAGCAAACGCTCATCGACACCTGCAACCCCTGGGCAAATCGTGATGGCGATACCGATGGGACAGGTCCCGATATCGGCGACTTCATGATCCTGTGGGACCAGCAGGGCAACAGCACCCAGTTGTTCCTGCGGGTGTGGACCGGCACCGCGCCGAACCTGACCTTGAGTCCTGCGCAGGCACTCAACTCGAGCGTGTCGCAGGCGCAGTTCAGCGCCGACGGATTCAGGGGTGAGGCCGCGGTCAACCTGACGGACACCATCCTTGGCGGGTCCACCGCGTGCTTGTTGATCTCCAACACGATCCCCAGCACGGTCACGGGCAACTCCGACACCGCTGACTACAAGGACACGATCCTCGCCAACCTGCCACCGATCTCCAACTGCACCTCGACAACGGTGACCACACCCAAGGACAGCGCCGGGGCGAACATCCCCGCCGGTGGCCTCTCGATCGGCACCGGTGTCGTGGGGGTGAAGGACTCTGCCGTCGTCGCCATCCAAGGCGGCACCGCCACTCCGACGGGCTCGGTCTCGTTCTTCCTGTGCAAGGTCGACGCGCCCGGGCTGTGCACGTCCGGTGGCACGGCGGTCGGATCGAAGAACCTGGCCCCTGCGCCGGCATATCCGGTCACCGTCGTGTCGGATACCGCCTACGTCACCTCCGCGGGCCGGTACTGCTGGCGGGCCGCCTGGAGCGGTGACCCGGCCAACAACATCCCGGGCTCCAGCGACTCGAGCGCCACGGAGTGCTTCACCGTCAACCCGGTGACGCCGACGCTGTCGACGTCGGCAGGCGACGATGTCTTCCTCGGTAACCCTCTGACTGACTCGGCCGCCTTGCAGGGAACGGCCACGCAGCCGGCCACACCCGTCATCAACCTGACGGGCACGGGCGGCGCCCCAGCGGGTGGCACGATCACCTTCACGCTGTACGGGCCCGGCGACTGCACGACCGTGGCATACACCTCTTCCGCGGTGACAGTCAGCGGTGATGGCACGTACAACACTCCGAACCCACAGTTCGTGCCGACTCAGCCCGGCACCTATCACTGGGTCGCCACGTACAGCGGCAACTTGCCGAACACCAACGCTGCCACGCACAACGCTGACTGCACTGACGCCAACGAGGACGTGGTGGTGAACACCGTGGCCTCGACGCTGAGCAGCGAGCAGACGTGGGTGCCGAACGACTCGGCGACCGTCTCCGCTCCGGCCGGCGGCGATCTGGCCGGGACGGTGACCTTCACGCTCTATCCGTCGCTCGACTGCACCGGTACCGCCGTCCTCCCCGCTGAGGACGTCGCCGTCGCCGGCGCCTCCCCGCAGACCGTGGAGACGTCGAACACGACGGCAGTGGCGGCGGGGAACTACTCCTGGCTGGTCAGCTACGACAGCGACAACTCTGCCCAGCGGGACGTCGAGAGCTGCCAGGAGACGTCGGTCCTGACGATCGACAACGGTGATCCCGTCAGCAGTCCGTGATCACCTGACCTACCGACTCAGTGGCCACGGCTCACCGGCTGTGGCCACTGAACGGCACCATCGTCGTCGGCCCGTGACGGTCGACGACTCACAGTCCTGACGACCGAGCCGGGGCCTGCAGCACGCTCGCAGGCCCCGGCTCACCATTGGCGGACGGCGTCGTCGAGGGACTGGACAGGAGGCGGACTTGGAGCGACGCGGTGTCATCGTGGTCGTAGATCCCGATGACCGGACCCGAGCGGCAGTGCGTGACGTCGCAGACCGAAGTAGATGCGACGTGGTCGCGTTCGACGATGCGAGCACCCTGATGACGGACGTCGCCGGGGAGCATCTGCTGCTCGCCGTGGTCGAGGTCGAACTCGCCGGCGAGATGAACGGCTTCGAAGTACTCGGCGCGCTCCACGACGGTTTCGGTCCAGATCTCCCGGTGATCCTGGTCTCGGGCACGCGGACCGCGCCGCCCGACCGGGTCGCCGGCCTCCTGCTCGGCGCCGACGACTACGTGCTCAAGCCGTTCGACTGTGGCGAGTTCCGGGCCCGCCTGCGCCGCTCCTTGACGCGTGCCGACCCGTCCAAGTCCGGGGCCACGGCACCCGCCGAGGAACTGCACCTCAGCGAGCGAGAACGTCAGATCCTCTCCCAGCTCGCGGCCGGGCTCTCGCAGGAGGAGATCGCCGCCGCATTGTTCATCAGCTCGAAGACCGTCGCGACCCACATCCAGCACGTGCTGCTCAAGTTGAATGTCCGCAGCCGCGCCCAGGCGGTTGCCGCCGCCTACCGGCTCGGAATCGCAATCCCCGACGACTCCTCCAGTCCGTAGCAGCCACCACCCGGCACCTGACACCACACCACCCGAATGACGGCGGCGCGCCCACACCCCCGCCTCACCAACGGCCCGACCGAGACGATCCACCAACTGCGATCTCGACGTCGCGAGCCCCTCGGGGGCCGCTCCCTCGCTGGACGTCTCGTGATGGCCGCGATGCAACGGTATGGACGGGTCGACGAGCAATGCGACCGGCAGGCGCCGTGATCCTGCTCCTCTGTTTGCCCTAGGACGCTCGGCTTGATGCCCAAGCGTCGTTCTCGCCGGACGCGTCGAGAACGGTCTTCAATGTGTGACCCCCCGGCAGTGGCGACCGGCGGAACATCCGCGGCCCCGCCGGTCGCCTTCCTGTCCTCCCACCTGGATTCGAACTGCGGCCATCTCGGCAATCGCACGACGGCCCCGGATGGATACGGACGCCCGTGGAATTTCTTGGTTTGCATTGCGTAGGGTCCTCGCGTGGAGTTCGCGGCCGTCGTGCGGCGGCGAAGGATGGTGCACGTCTTCGAGCAGCGTCCCGTCGATCGCGCGCTCGTCGACGACCTCCTCGACATCGCGCGACGCGGTCCGTCGGCCGGGTTCGCGCAGGGGACCGATTTCCTCGTGCTCGACGACCACGCGTGCTTGGGACGGTTCTGGGAGCTGACGGACGATCCGCGGTTCCGTCGCGGCGAGGACGAACGGACCGTGGCGCCGCCCGTCGTGGTCCTTGCGTTCGCCGACCCCGACCGATATCTCGAGCGCTACCGGGAGCCCGACAAGGTCGCCTTCGGCCTTGAGCATGCCGACGCCTGGCCGGTGAGGTTCTGGGACACCGATACTGCGATGGCGTGCATGCTGCTCTTGCTCGCGGCGGTGGACGCCGGCCTCGGCGGCTGGCTGTTCGGTATCTCTCACGGCCTCGATGAGATCTGCCGCGCGTTCGACGTCCCGGCGGATCGCAACCTCATCGCCGCGGTCGGTCTCGGCTACGCCGGCCTCGACGAGAACCCGCGGGGTTCCGCCTACTGCAGAGCTCGCCGGCCCCTCGCCGAGATCGTCCACCGCAACGGGTGGTGATCCGGTTCAGCGTGGCAGCAGGAACGAGCGGTCGCGCCACGTGGACAACAGCCGAATCCGGCGTCGGCGACGGTGACACGGCTGAAGAGGTTGTCACCCGCCGGACGGGTGCGGTCCTAGACCGACGTCACGAGGTCGTCGAGCGCGGCGGTGTGTTCCTGCGGCGAGAATGAGCAGTGCTCAGCATCGCGATGTCGCCGCTGATCGGCGGCGACGAGACTGCGCTGCCGGGAGCTTGCCGAGCCGTCGGGGTGGCGGCTCTGAGCGCCGACACCGGAGGGACGGGTCCGGCGAGCGTCTCGGGGACGAGGCGCCCAGGTCGACCTGACCTGGTTCGTGGTCGAGCAGCGGCTCCCGTTCCAGCCGCTGGCGGGCGCCCGGGCGCGCTGGGGAGTCCACGCGGGCCGCTATCGCATCGAGGTGCCCGCCGACTGGAACGGTGATCTCGTCGTCGGGCATCGGAGCGGAGGACACCGACCGGCTGCTGCAACGCTTCGGCAGCCTCGTCGGCAAGCCCGACCGGATCTGTTGGGGGTTTGCGATGCGCCGGATCTTCGCCGCAGCGGTTCTGTTCACGATCCTCGCGTCCGTTGGCGGAGAGCGAGGCCCGCCGCTCGACGGTCGCACCGATCGCGCGAGCATTGTCTCGCCGTATCCCGAACCTGACCGCCTGCGAGCACACCCGCTAAATGGCCCACGATCAACTGCGTGACCGCCTCCACCGTCTTGGGGAGATCGAGGTCGAGTGTCCGGTCGCGGCGGCCCATCTCGCTCGCTTGGGCTCGGTGCGGCCGCGACGCTTCGCCACGCCGGCGCTCGCGCTGGCCGTCACAATCGCCGGTACGGCGATGGCGATCGGTGTCGGCCTCGGGCTCGACCCGCCCAGCGCGCTGCAGACGCATGGTCCCTCCGCCGCTGAGTCCACCGCGACGACCGCGTCCCGCGAGTCATCGTCGGAGACGACAACGTCCTCGACCGCATCGTCCACC
>JBKOUV010000061.1:0-7466 GCA_046723555.1 Actinomycetota bacterium
GCGGCGGCGGAGTTCGACGACGCCTACACGTTCATCTTCTCGCCGCGACCTGGTACCGAAGCGGCGACGATGTCCGATCGGTTCATCGCCCCGGAGGTGGCGGGGGAGCGCTTCGACCGGCTCCGGGTCGTTGTCGAGCGCAGCGCCCTGGCCGCCAACCGCAGGCGGGTCGGGCGGGTCGAGGAGGTGCTCGTCGAAGGCCCGAGCCGGAAGGACCGCACCGTGGTCGCGGCCCGCACGCGGCACAACCGGCTCGTCCACTTCGCCCCGCCGGCGGGTGTCCGCTCCGGTAGCTACGCCGCGGTCGAGATCAGCGCGGCGGCGCCGCACCACCTCACCGGGCGGTTCGTGGAGCTCCTCGCCGATCCCGCCCACCGGGTGCGGATCCCGGTCGCCGCGCGCTGACGCGAACCGTGGCCGGCGCGCCCGTCGTCGTCCTCGGGCCGACCGCGGCCGGCAAGTCCGACGTCGCGATGGCGGCCGCCCGGGCCGTACCCCGCACCGAGATCGTCGCGGTCGATGCGATGCAGGTCTACCGCGGCATGGACGTCGGGACCGCCAAGCCCAGCGCGGCCGACCGGGCCGCCGTCCGGCACCACTGCATCGACCTGGTCGATCCGTGGATGGACTTCACCGTCGCCGAGTACTGCCGGTCATACGACGAGGCGGTCGGCACGATCACCGGTCGGCCCCTGCTCGTCGCCGGCACCGGCCTGTACCTCACCGCCGTCATCGATCGTCTCGACGTGCCCGGCGTTTGGCCGGAGATCCGAGCCGAGCTCGCGGGCCAGGACCTCGGTCTCCTCTGGCGGCGGCTGGACGAGCTCGACCCGGTGGCCGCGGCCCGCATCGAGCCGGGCAACCGGCGCCGCGTCGTGCGGGCCGTCGAGGTGTGTCTCGGGAGCGGCCGTCCGTTCAGCTCGTTCGGGCCGGGCGTCGGGACTTATCCGCCCACCGACGCCGTGCTGATCGGACTGCGCTGGTCCCGGCCCGTGCTTGCCGCAAGGATCGAGCGGCGCGTCAGCGCGATGCTCGCCGCCGGCCTGCTCGACGAGGTCGTCCGGCTCGCCGCCGCCGGGCTGTCCCGCACCGCCCGCCAGGCCCTCGGCTACAAGGAGTTGCTCGACCATCTCGAGGGCCGCTCGACGCTCGACGCCGCCGTCGCCGCGACCATCACCCGCACGCGCCGGTTCGCGGTCCGGCAGGAGCGGTGGTTCCGGCGCGACCCTCGCGTACGCTGGTATGACATCGACTGCGACCCGGTGTCCGAGCTGGCTCCGACCGTGGCCGAGGCGTTGCAAACATGATCAAGCTCACCAAGCACCATGCGCTCGGCAACGACTTCCTGGTCACCTTCCACCCGGGCACCGACGACGATCGAGCGCTCGCCGCACTCGCCCGCCGGGTCTGTGACCGCCGGCGCGGCATCGGTGCCGACGGCCTCCTGATCGGTGAGTCGGCCGAGGGGCACTCGGCGCGAATGGCGCTGTTCAACGCTGACGGCGGTCGGGCCGAGATGTCGGGCAACGGGATCCGCTGCTTCGCCCACGCGCTGGGCCTGCGCCGGGGTGATGTCTTGCCGAAGTCGATGTCGATCCTCACCGACGCCGGCCCGCGGGCAGTGAACCTGGCGCCCACCGAGGATGCTGACACCGTCCTTGCCGCGGTCGACATGGGGGAGGTGGTCGACCTCGACGGGCCCGCGGGGTGGGCGGACATCGGTGCCCATCCGGACCGACCGGTCGCCCACCTCGGTGTCGGCAATCCGCACGTCGTGGTCGGTGTGGACGACGTGAACGCGGTGGACCTCGTCGCCATCGGCAGCCGGCTCCCGGACGTGAACGTCGAGGTCGTCGCGCCCGGGCCAGGACGGGACGCGGTCACGATGCGCGTGCACGAACGGGGCGTCGGGCTCACCGAGGCCTGTGGGACGGGCGCGTGTGCCGTCGCGGTGGCCGCGGCGCGCTGGGGGCTCGTCGAGGCGTCCGGCGCCGACGTCGTGGTGCACATGCCGGGCGGCCGCGCGAACGTGACGCTCGACCAACCGGCACCCGGGCGCGTCACCCTGACCGGCCCGGCCACCTACGTCGCCACGATCGAGATCCGTTAACCGATGAGCACCCCGTATTCAGAAGCCCTCGGCGACACCCTCATCGAACGGGCGATCCGGGAGCGGATCGTCCTCGTCGGCGTCACGTTCGCCGGGGCGACCGACGACGACACCGACGCCAGTCTCGACGAGCTCGCCGCGCTCATCGACACCGCCGGTGCCGACGAGGCCGGTCGGCTGGTGCAACGCCGCGACCGTCCGGACCACACGTGGTTCCTCGGCAAGGGGAAGGCCAACGAGCTGCTCGAGCTGTGCCTCGCTGTCGACGCCGACACGGTCGTGTTCGACAACGAGCTCAGCCCGGCGCAGCAGTTCAACCTGGAGAAGCTGCTCGGCCGCACGGCCATCGACCGGACGGCCGTGATCCTCGACATCTTCGCCCAGAACGCCCACACCCTCGAGGGCAAGGCCCAGGTCGAACTGGCGCTGCTTCGCTATCGCCTGCCCCGCCTGCGTCGCGGCGCAACGGCCCGGCTGTCGCAGCAGCGCGGCGGTGTGGGCATGCGGTTCGGCGCCGGCGAGACCAGGCTCGAGGTCGACCGTCGGCGGATCATGCGTCGGATCTCGCGGCTCGAGACGGAGCTGGACGAGCTCGCCCGGACCCGGCGGCTGCAGCGCCGGCAACGGACGCGAAGCGGGCTCGCCGCGGTCACGATCGTCGGCTACACGAACGCCGGGAAGTCGACGCTGCTCAACACGCTGACCGACGCCGGCGTGCTGACCGAGAACCGGCTGTTCGCCACCCTCGACCCGACCACGCGGCGGCTGGCGATGCCCGGCGGCGAGCCCGTCCTGCTGACCGACACGGTGGGGTTCGTGCGGCGGTTGCCGCACGGGCTCGTCGAGGCGTTCAAGAGCACGTTGGAGGTCGCCACCACCGCCGACTACCTCATCCACGTGGTCGACGCCAGCGCGCCCGATCCCCAGGGGCAGATCGACGCCGTCCGCGAGGTGTTGACGGAGATCGACGCCGCCGGCGTCCCCGAGCTGCTCGTGATCAACAAGTCCGACCTCGCGCCCGACGAGTCGAAGCTGCTCGTGGAGGAACACCCCGGCTCGGTCGCGATCAGCGCGACCACGCGCGAAGGCATCGACGACCTGCTGGTGGCCCTCGCCGACCGCCTCCGCTCGCTCGCCACGGTGATCGAGCTGGAGGTGCCCTACGACCGTGGCGACATCCTCGCCGCGATCCACCGTGAGGGCGAGGTCGTCTCCACCACTGACGGGTCCGGTCGGCTGCGCGTGCGGGCCAGGCTGTCCGAAGCCTCGGCCGGCCGATTGGCGGAATTCATCGTCCGGTGATCACCGAGGGGTTCGTCCCACCGCCGTACCCGTACGACCGGCTCGACCGGCTCGTGCCGGTTGCCGACCGCCACCCCGGTGGCGTGGTCGACCTGTCGATCGGAACTCCGATCGACGCCCCGCCTCCGGCGGTCGTTGCGGCGCTGTCGACGTCGGACAGCGAGCGCGGGTATCCGCCGAGCATCGGCACGGTCGCCTTGCGGGAGGCCGCCTCGCGCTGGATCCTCCGCCGGTTCGGGGTTGACGTCGGTGCCGACGCCATCGGCGCCTGCGTCGGGACCAAGGAGTTCGTGGGCACGCTCCCGCAGTGGCTCAAGCTGCGGTCACCCGATCGCGACACCGTGCTGTATCCGAGTGTGTCCTACCCGACGTACGCGATGGGTGCCCAGCTCGCCGGCTGTCGGGCGATCGGGGTGCCATTGTCGGCGGAGGGCCGGCTCCGGCTCGACGCGATCGATCCCACCGATGCGGGGCGGGCGTTGGTGCTGTGGGTGAACAGTCCGGGCAACCCGACCGGCGGTGTCGACGACCTCGGCGAGGTCGCCCGATGGGGTCGGGAGAACCGGGTGCCGGTGTTTTCCGACGAGTGCTACGTCGAGTTCACGTGGGTCGGCCCGGGCCGCAGCATCCTCGAGCATGGCTCGACCGGCCTCGTGGTCGTGCACTCGTTGTCGAAGCGGTCGAACCTGGCCGGGGTACGGGTCGGGTTCTACGCCGGCGATCCCGAGCTGGTGCGGTACCTGCAGGAAGTGCGCAAGCACGTGGGCCTGCTCGTGCCGGGACCGGCCCAGGCCGCGGGGGTCGTCGCGCTCGACGACGACGAGCACGTGGAGGTCCAGCGCGGGCGCTACCGGCGACGGCTGCAGCGAATGGCCGACATCGTCGGAGCCTGGACCGGCACGACGGTCGCCCTGCCCGCCGGCGGGTTCTACCTCTGGCTCGCGGTCGACGACGGGTGGGAGTTCGCCGAGCGAATGGCGGCCGAGGGCGGGGCGCTGGTCAGTCCCGGCGACTTCTACGGCTCGACGGATCACGTCCGCATCGCCGTGGTACAACCTGACGACCGCATCGAGCTGGTCGCCGAGCGTCTGGGAGTGTGATGGGTCAGGCGGTGCCTACGACAACGACGAATCGAGGCCGGCTCTTCGGCGTCATCGCGTTCGTCGTCGGCCTCGTCGCGGCGCTCGTGCTGTGGGTGCTGTCGAGCAGGCGCTACGACGACGCCGTCGCCGACCTGGCGCCGGCCCCGGTGGGGTGCGACACCACGTTGGTCTTTGATCGCACCGGCACCTACACCTTCTTCGTCGAGACCAGGGGTCACGTGGGCGAGATCGACGGGGACTGCGACAGCGACGATCGGGAGTACGACTTCACCGGCGAGCGCACGCCACGCGTCGAGCTGACGCTCGTCAACGATCGCGGCGATGAGATCGACCTCGACCGGGCCAGCGGGCCGTCGTACGACCGCGGCGGCTTCCGCGGGTCGGGAGTACGTACGGCCGACATCGACACGACCGGCGCCTACGTGCTGCGAGTGAGCTCCGATGCCGACGACGTGATGGTCCGGGTGGGACGAGATCCCTCGAGCGGGGTGGTGCCGATGCGGGTCGGCGCCGGAGCGTTGCTCGTCGCCGGCCTCGTGCTCGGCGGGATCGGGATCGCCCGTGGCCGGCGCCGACCGGAGGAGCCGTTCCCCGGGGCCGAGACGTTCCACTGGCCGACCGTCGGTCAGCCGCTCACGCCGCCGACGGCGCCGCCGTACGCCAACCCGCCGGTTCCGCCGCCGTACGCGGGTCCACCGACCGCGTTTCCTCCGCCCCCCGTCCCCGGACGGGGCCGTGGTGGCTCGCTGCCGCCGCCTACGGTGGCCGGCTGAGCCCGCCGCGGCCCGTGGTCAGAGGCGACGCATCACCGTGACGACCCGCCCGTAGATCGACACGTCGGACTCGTCGAGCACGATCGGCTCCATCGAGGCGTTGGCGGGGGTGAGGGTGACCTTGCTCCCACGCCGGCTGTACTTCTTGACGGTCGCCTCACCGTCGGGGATCCCGGCGACGACGGTGTCGCCGTTGGAGGCCGTCGGCTGCTGGACGGCAATGACGTAGTCGCCGCCGAGGATGCCCGCATCGATCATCGAGTCGCCGCGCACGCGGAGCATGAACAGCTCGCCGTCGCCGGTGAAGTCCGCAGGCACTGGGAGCAGCTCCTCGACGTTCTCCTCGGCCAGCACGTCGGTGCCTGCGGCGACGTCGCCGACGAGGGGGACGTGACGGACCGGGCGCCGCTCCATCACGGCGCCCGAGTTGGGGTCCCACCGCACCTCGATGGCACGAGGTTTGGTGGGGTCTCGCCGCAGGTACCCGAGGCGTTGCAGGGTGTTGAGGTGGCTGTGAACGGTGGACGGGGACGTGAGGCCGATCGCCTCGCCGATCTCCCGCACCGAAGGGGGGTAGCCGCGCTCACGCATCTGTTGCTCGATGAAGTCGAGCACCTGACGTTGGCGGGGACTGATCTTGGATCCAGAAACTCGTGCATCACTCATGGCGGTCATCGTACGCACGTTCGGAACCGAAGTCAAACATCTGTTCCGGATTTTCTGGTTGGAGTCTTGACGTCGGACGAGGGTTCCGCCATACTACGAACTGCTGTTCCACGTACACGTGTTTCGGCGTCTCCGTACGTCAGCCGCACGACGAAACCGCACCCCCTGTCGACCCGGCTGCACACGGCGTCCTGACCGGTCCCGGTGGTGTTCCTGCCGGCCTTGCCTCCGCCGCCGGGGCCGGGCACGACGCCGCTCGTTAACCTCGCTCGGGTGCACTGCCCGTCCTGCCATGCCGAGGACACCAAGGTCGTCGATTCGCGCCTGGCTGAGGAGGGCGCGGCCGTCCGCCGCCGGCGGCAGTGCCTGTCGTGCGCCCACCGCTTCACCACGTTCGAGCGGGTCGACGAAGTGCCGCTCGTGGTCGTCAAGGCCGACGGCCGCCACGAACCGTTCGATCGCACGAAGATCGTCACCGGCATCGCGGCGGCGACCAAAGGCCGGGGCATCGAACAGGCGATGATCGAGCAGATCGCGGTCTCGATCGAGGATGCGCTCCGACTCCAGGGCTCGGAGGTCGGCAGCGCCCAGATCGGGCTCGCCGTGCTCGACCGGCTGCGCACGGTCGACGAGGTCGCCTATCTCCGGTTCGCCAGCGTGTACAAGAACTTCGACGCAGCGGCCGACTTCCACCGCGAGATCGAACTGCTCGGCAAGCTCGGCGCCGACGGCTGAGCCCGGTCGCCCTTTCCCAACTGTTGCCGCAGAGCGACAGAAAATGTCGCCTGGTGGCAAGAGTTGTCAGAAAACGTCACCGCCGCCGGAGCCAGCGGGTGTAGAGGAACGCTCGGTCGTCCACGGCCAGATGGGCGAGCTCGAAAGCGGCGGTGGTCGCCGCCGCGCCCACGGTCACCCTCGGTCCGTCCCCGCCGGCGAGGACCGGTGAGACGGTGAGGTTCAGCTCATCGACGCAGTCGGCATCGAGGAGCGAGCCGTTGAGGCGGGGTCCACCCTCCGCCTGGACGAAGGTCGGCACGCCGATCACGCCGTCCAGCCGCCCGAGCGCGGCGGGGAGGTCGACGAGACCGCGACCGGCTCGCACGACCTCGATCGGGCCTCCGGGCGCCGCCGGCGCGGGAGGGCCGTCCTCGGGCATGATCAGGAATGCGGCGCCGCTGCGGAAGAGCTCGGTCGTCGGATCGACCCGCCCGGTCGCCGTCACCACCCCGATGCGCTGACCAGGCTTCTTCGGCGGTCCGTATCCCTCGGTCCGCACCGTCGACGCTCCCACGATGATCGCGTCGGCCGCCCGTCGAAGGGTGCCGAGCACCGCCGCGTCGTTGGGGTTTGACAGCCCACCCGATCGACCGCCGACCACCGTGTTCCCGTCGAGGCTGGCGATCATGCAGACGCCGACCCACGGCCGCGCGCCCCGACGCCGGCGCGGCGGGTCGGCGTACAGCGCGTCGAGCGAGATGTCGCCGGCGGGCTCGGGGAAGAGGCGTCGCACGG
>JBKOUV010000305.1:0-7047 GCA_046723555.1 Actinomycetota bacterium
CGGTCCACCGCCAGGGCGCGGCGTCGGTCACCCAGCTGGAGATCCTGCCGCGCCCGCCGGACGAGCGGGCGCCGGAGAACCCGTGGCCGCAGTGGAGCCTCGTCTACCGCGTCTCGTCGGCCCACGAGGAGGGCGGCGAGCGGGTCTTCAGCGTCAACACCGACCGGTTCGTCGACGACGGCCAGGGCAACGTGAAGGCGCTCCTGATCCACGAAGTCGAGCTGGTCGACGGGCGGTTCCGCAAGCTCGAAGGCACCGACCGAGAGCTTCCCGCTGACCTCGTCCTGCTGGCGATGGGCTTCGTCGGGCCGGAGAAGGGCCAGTGGCTCGAACGCCTCGGCGTCGAGTTCGACCAGCGGGGCAACGTGTGGCGCGACGACGACTTCATGACCAGCGTCCCCGGGGTGTTCGTCGCCGGCGACATGGGACGGGGACAGAGCCTGATCGTGTGGGCGATCGCCGAGGGTCGGGCGTGCGCGGCCGGCGTCGACCGGTACCTCGTCGGGGAAACCACGCTGCCATCACCGGTGCTGCCGACCACCCGCGCGCTGGTGTGAACGGCATGGGCGGGTGCCGTTGCACCCCGGTGACGCCGATCTAGCCTGGCGCCGATGTTTTCGCCCCGTACGCGACCGATCGGCGCGAGCTCCCTCGGGACCGCAGCCGCGTTCGCCCTCGGTACCGGCCTGCTCTTGACCCTCGCCTCGTGCGGCGACAACGGGGGCTCGGCCGAGTCGGCCACCACCGTGACGATCCAACCGACCAGCTACGTCACCAGGGTGCAGGCGACGACAACGACCGAGCCGGTGAACAACACGGCCGACGAGGAGGGTCGCTCACAGGTCGAGCAGACCTACACCGTCGAGTCCGGCGACTATCCGCTACTCGTCGCCACGATGTTCGACGTCCCGCTGAACGAGCTCGCCGCCTACAACAAGTGGGACTCGGACTTCTCTGACTTCCCGGGAGCTGGCGAGACGGTCCGGATCCCGCCCGGCGCCAAGTTCATCGACCAGGACGCGACCGAGACGACCGAGGCCGCCACCGTGACGACCGGCCGCGGTGACACCGAAACCGAGACCACGACCGCTTCGACGGTAGGGGGCCCGTGCGACCCCGGCGAGTACACCGTCCAGGCCGGGGACTACCCGCTCCTCGTGGCGGACAAGTTCGACGTCACCATCGAGGAGCTCACCCGGTACAACCACTGGACGCCGCCGGACTACCTCGACTTCCCGTCCGTCGGCGAGACCGTCAAGATCCCCCCGCCGTCCGACTGCCAGTAAGCCGGCGCCGGCCACGGGCGGGTCCGGTCAGAGCTCGGGCCAGCGGCGGGTCGGCGGCTTGCGCCAGCCGGCGATGCCCTGGCGGCGGCGGACCGACAGCGCCCACTGGCGGCGCCAGCCGGTGTACTCCGGGCCGCCGAGCGATGGGCTCGTCCGGGTGGCCGCGCGTTGGCGGGCGACCCAGTAGTCGGTCGTCGCCTCGTCCGCCAGGGTGGTGACGGCCGCTTCGATGCGGGCGTTGAACCGGCGTGTGTTCTCGTCGCCGTCGGGCCGGAGCGGCGCCCCGAACACGACCCGGGTTCGCCCGGGCTTCGGGCGCTTCATGCCCTTGCCGAAGATCGATCCGGTGCCGTCGATGAACACCGGTACGACCGGAGCCCCGGTGCGGCTCGACAGGTACGCCGCGCCGCCCTTGAACTCCTGGCCCCAGCCGTCTGGGGAGCGCCCGCCCTCGGGGTAGATGACGAGGCTCCAACCGTCGTCGATGAGCTCACGGATCATCGTCGCCGATCGGCGGCCCGTGCTCTCGCGCTCGATCGGGATCGCGTTCAACGACAGCGCGGCGAGCGCCGCCTTCCAGCGCTTGTCGAAGAAGTAGTCGGCGGCGGCGGCGACGACGAGTTTGCGCCGCCACGTGAACGGCACCGAGCGCACCATCAGCATTGTGTCGAGGTGGCTGTGATGGTTGGGGGTGAAGATGAGGGGCGGCGGGCTCTCGAGCCGGGCCAGGTCGGCGAGCCGGTCGCGGCCGTGGATCTCCGGCGCGGCGAGCCCGCGGACGGCGAGACGGAGCGGACCTTCGGCGATCAGGCTCCGGGCCGCCCGGGCGACGGGCTTGCGCGCCCACTCGGTGTCGTAGTCCGCGCCGAGCGACGGCTCCTTCGCCGGGACTTCGACGCGCCGGGGCACCGTCGGCGCCCGGTACGGGAAGCCGACGTTGCGTCCGGGGGCGGTGATCCGTCCGGCGGCCCGCTCGAGCTTGGCCGCGGCCCGGGCGGCCTCGCGCAGGCGCCGGCGGGCGGCGCCGCTGTACTCGGGGCTTGCCATCGCGGTCCTCCTCGCCCTAGTTGACGTCGGCGATGATGAGCGGCGGGGTGTGGAGGTGGGTGATCGTCGGGGCCCGGCCGACCACATCGGAGGCGATCTCGAGGGCGTCGTCGAGCATCGACGCCGGCACGAAGCCGAGCCGGCGCACGGCCTTCGGATCGCCGCCCACGATGATCACCCGCCCACAGTGGGCCAACCCGTGGGCACCCCAGTACCACATGTAGAACGGGTGCACCCCGTGGTACGCGTAGCTCGTCCGGTACAGATGGCGGTACCAGTCGTCGGTGGCGTAGCGCTCCTCCCACTTCTTCGACATCTCGTGGGGGTCGGTGGTGTCGGCGAGGACCTGCTCATAGAAGTCGATGTAGCTCGGGTGGTGCACCGGGTTGAAGTCGGGCTGGGTCGGGTGGGCCATGATCACCACCCCGCCCTCGCGCACCAGCGGCCGGCCGCGGTACATGTTGAAGAAGTACCCGAGGCCCGTGCACATGACGAGGATCGGGTTCATGATCGAGTGGACGTTGTAGGGGCAGATGTACGGGATGCCCATCGTGAGGATGTCGGTCTGCCCTTCGACCTCGACGAGCTGCTGGCGGTAGACGTTGGCCACGGTGACGTCGTGCACCGCGCCGACCTCGCCGGCTTGCACGCTGGTCATCCGGTGCGGCGCTTCGATCGAGTGGAAGATCTTGCGGGCCAAGCGCACCGGGGCGAGGGTGAGCGACTTGGCGGTGCCTAGGTAGGTCGCCCGGTCCTTGGCGTTCCATTCCCACTCGCGCTTGGAGAGGAAGTCGAACGGCTGAGGGAACGTGTCGGTGTTGAGGGTCGTCTCGATTTGGAACACCTTCACGCCGGCGTCGACCAGCACCTTGCCCATCCGCCAGTTGCTCTTGTGCAGCTCGCTGCGGTGGCGGTCCATGAAGCTGTGGCTCGCCTCCATCGCGCGCGGGTTGTGGTGATGGCGCAGCGAGCGGTAGCTGGCGAGGCCGGTGGCGGTCGACTTCCATCCGCCGTCCATCGGCACGAGGTTGATGTTGACGTAGACAAGGAGGTCGGACTCGGCGGCCCGCTTGTTGATCTCGACCTCCTCGCCCTCGGGCGTCGCGCCGAGGTAGACGAGGTTGGTGGGGTCCTCGGCGTCGTGCTGGGTGAGCAGGCCGCGCGGCTCGAAGGCGTCGTAGATGCGGTCGCCGAGGGCGTGGCGGAGCTCGGCCTCGGTCATCCGCCGGTGAAGCGCGAGGGCGGCGACGAGCACGACGTCGTCGACGCCGGCGTCGGCGGCCATGTCGAGCACCGCCTCGATCACCCGCTGGCGGACGTCCGGGCGACGCATCTTCGGCAGCGGAAGGCTGACGTCGTCGAAGGCGATCGTGAGTTTCATGCCCGGGCGGAGCAGCGCCGGCAGCGGGTCCTGGTCGGACGGGTGGAGCAGCGCGTCGCGGATCGCCCCGTCGACGTCGTCGATCGGGTCGAGCGGTTCGGGTGGATAGATCACCCGGCTGCGGTCGGCGGGGAGCTGCTCGAGGCTGAACCCCTCACCCCGCCAGAACAGCGTCGGGGGGGTCGACCGATCCACCTCGAGGACGAATCCGGGACGGGGCATGGCTACAGATTCCTCCGGAGGTCGAAGGCGACCTTGATCGCCCCGCGGCGGCCAGCCGCCGCGGCGTGGGCGATCGCGTCGACGTGGTCGATCAGCGGGTACGTGGCCGACAACCACCGCTCGGCTTCGATTGCCTCGGCCGTCTCGATGGCGAGGTCGAAGGTGCGCACGCGGCGGTCGTCCGGCAGTGATTCCGTGCCGTAGGTGTAGGCGCCGACGAGCTCGATCTCGCGGTGCCACAGGCCGGTCAGGTCGAGGGACACCTCGCCCGGCATCCCCATTAGCACGGTGCGGCCGCGGGGTCGGGTGATGCGGAGGGCGTCGGCGATGGACGTCTCAGTGCCGACGGCGTCGATCGTGGCGTGGGCGCCGGAGGACAGCTGCTCGCCGATCAGGTGGCAGCCGGTCAAGCGGCGCACGGCGCGGGGCAGCTCGGCGGCGGGCACCACCTCGTGCGCGCCCAGCCGGCGGGCCTCGCGCTGCTGGTGGGGGTAGCGGGCGCCGACGACGACGCGCAGTCCCGGGCAGTAGCGGACGAGTCCGGCGACGGCGGCGAGCCCCATCGTCCCGGCGCCGAGCACGGCCACGACCGGCGCGTCGGCGCGGGCGACCGACGGGGCCGCCCCGGCCATCAGCGCGGCGTGGATCCCTCCGGCGAGCGGCTCGATGAGCACGGCTCGCTCGTCGGGGACGTCCTCGGCGACGGGGTGGAGCTGGGTGTCGTGGGCGACCAGCTCCGCGGACCAACCTCCGCCGGTGGAGCAGCAGAAGCCGGTCTGGATGCCGGGCTCGAGCGGTCCCGTGGCGAGGTGGGCGTAGTCGTCGCCATCGCCCGGCGCGGCGCCGGGGAACGGCGGTGGGAAGCCACGGGCCTCGTGGCCGAGCACCGGCTCGACGACCACCCGCGTGCCGTCGTCGAGGTCGCCGACGACCTCGTGCCCAGGGACGAACGGGAAGCTGACCCAGTCATCGAAGTACGTCGAGGCGTGGCCCTCGATCATCGACAGGTCCGACCCGCAGATCCCGGAGAGGCGCGGGCGCACCCGGTGCCAGCCCGGTCCGGGCAGCTCGGGGGGGTCCACGTTGGTGTACTCCAGTGGTCCGACCCGTACTGCGGCCGACGGCGCCAGCGCCGACGCGACCCGCGCCAGTCCGAGTCTCGCGATCGACCGTTGCACCCGCAGCGCCCTCATCCGAGGGTTTCCTGTCGCCCGAGGGTTTCCGGCAACCCCGTCCCGCGCCAAACCCTCGGGTGGCGCGAAACCCTCGGATGGGTGGGGGTCATGCGAACCTCCGGCGGCGTTCGCGCTCGACCATCAGCGGGCCGATCGGCAGGAGGGGGCGGGGGCCGCCGCTCGCTCGCGCCCAGTGCTCGACGAGCCAGCCCCGCTTCCGGGCGATCGCGGCCAGCCGGGTCTCCGGGTTGACCGCGACCGGGAAGCCGACGGCCTCGAGCAATGGCAGGTCGCTCGTCGAATCGGCGTAGGCGACGCACTCGTCGAGCCGGAATCCTCCCGCCGCGCAGTACTCGGCGAGGATCTGCGCCCGGGTCTCCCCGGTCGGGGGGACCTGCACCATCTCGCCCGAATACGTCCCATCCGGCCGGACGCTCATCTCGGCGGCGATGATCTCGTCGAACAGGGGCCGGAGCCCGTCGACGGCGAACTCGAGCGCGCCCGTGATCAACAGGGTGTGGTGGCCGAGCGCCCGGTGCTCGCGGACCCGCCGCAACCCCGCCGGGAACCCCTTCGTCAGGATCAGCTCGGACAGCAGTTCCCGCGCGTCGAGGTCGATCTGGCTGACCGGGGCGTCCTCGTAGCGCCGATAGAAGTGGCGCAGGAAGTCGGTTCGATCGCGGCGGTCGAGCTTGAGCAGTCCGGGTGCCTCGGCCAGCGTGCGGAGCACGAACCGCAGCCGCTCGCCCCGGTCGAGCCGCCGCGTCGCCAGCCACGAGTAGCTCTCCACGACGTTGCTCGCGATCAGCGTGTTCTCGAGGTCGAAGGCGGCGACGTGCCGGTCGGGCGACAACACCTGCCGGCGCAGCCGCGCCGTGCGGTCGGTCCGGGTCTTGCTCGGGTGCGTCTTCACGCGCGCGTGCTCGACCACCGACGGAAGATGGATCTCGCGGATGTACGCCGGCCAGTCGATCACCCGCGGGTCGAAGGCGAACGTCGCGCGGTCGTCGTCGTCCAGGCCGTCCCACATGGCGAGCAGGTTGTCGACCTGGTAGATCGCTTCGCACTCGGTGTACAGCCCGTACAGCTCGACGTACTCGAGAGCCCGTTCGACCTCGATCCGCTTCGTTTCCAGCCGGGCGGACAGCTCGGCCTGCTTTCCCCGCAGGGGGAGCGACTGGAGCACCTTCTCGCCCGTCGTGATCGCCTTCTTGGCCCGGGTGAGCTGGGCTTGGACGCGGCCGCGTCCGGGGAAGTCCCACTCCGGGACGACGATCGGCTGACCCTCGGGGTCGTACAGCGGGTGTTCGCGGAACCAGCCGCTCGCGGTGTCTACGAGCACGCGGTACTTGAGCGGATTGACGCTTCCCGAGGCGACCTGGCAGATCGCCGGCGCCCGATCCGGCCCCATCGCCGCCACGGCGACGATCGCGGCGACGACGAGGTCGACCGGGATCACGTCCACGGTCCCTTCGGGGACGCCCGGGAACTCACGCAGCAAGCCGCGGGCGTAGGAGATGATGACCGGCTCGGCCATGCGGAAGCCGCGGATCCAGCCCGGCCGCGGCTCCGCGAACGCCGACTCGATGATCGACGGGCGGACGATGCTCACCGGGACGTCGCCCTTGCTGTCGGTCAGCGCCTGCTCGCCGAGCGCCTTGGTGAAGGCGTAGGCGTCCGGCCAGCCGACGCTCGCCGCCCGGGAGCGGCCCGCTTCGACGAGCCGGTCCCGCACCCACTTCTCGCGCAGCTGCTCGGTCTTGGCGGCGAGGGCGGGGGCGCCGGCGGCGCCGAGCTCGGTGCGGGCGGCCGCCCGGAGCTCGGCCAGCCGGTCGGGATCGCGGCTGGCGGACTCGCAGTCGCCGCGCAGGCGGCGGGCGGCGGCGACCTCGTGCTGCCAGCTCAGCCCGAGATCGAACGGCCCCGCGCTCACCAA
>JBKOUV010000222.1:0-6806 GCA_046723555.1 Actinomycetota bacterium
ACGCTACGGTGTGTACCGGTTGGACGGGAGAAGCGCGCGGCGAGAGGGGAAGCACATGGTGACCGTGCCTGATGAGTTGGTGGCGATGTTCAATGGCTCGTTCGTCGGTCCCGACGATGCCGGCTACGACGAGGTCCGAGCCGTGCACAACGGTCTCGTCGACAAGCGACCGGGACTGATCGCCCGGTGCCACACCGTTGCCGACGTGCGCGACGCGGTCAACTTCGGCCGCGACAGCGGGTTGGAGGTCTCGGTCCGCGGGGGCGGCCACAACGTCGCCGGTCGCGCCGTCACGGACGGGGGGTTGATGATCGACCTGTCGCTGATGCGCGGTGTCGACGTCGACCCAGCGCGGCGCCGCGCCCGTGCCCAGGGCGGAGTGACCTGGAACGAGTACAACCGCGCCACCGGCGTGTACGGACAGGCCACCACCGGCGGTGTGATCTCGACGACCGGCGTCGCCGGCCTCACGCTCGGTGGCGGGCTCGGCTGGTTGATGGGCAAGCACGGATTGGCGATCGACAACGTGCGGCAGATCGAGCTCGTCACGGCCGACGGCCAGGCCCGCCTCGTCGACGAGGCGTCCGAGCCGGACCTGTTCTGGGCGTTGCGCGGTGGTGGCGGCAACTTCGGGGTCGCCGCCTCGTTCGAGTTCGAAACCCACCCGCTCGATGTCATCCTCGGCGGGCTGATCGCCCATCCGCTCGCCGCCGCGGGCGAGGTGATCGACCAGTTCCACCAGTTCACCAAGGACCTGCCCGAGGAGGCGACGGTGTTCTGCGGACTCGTGCACGCGCCCGACGGCAGCGGCGAGCAACTCTGCGCGATCCCGTTGTGTCACTGCGGCGACCTCGCCCAGGCCGAGGCCGACCTGGCGCCGTTGCGCCAATTCGGGCCGCCCCTGCTCGATCTGGTGCAACCGATGCCCTACCCGATGGTCAACACGATGCTCGATGACGCCTACCCGCGGGGCGCGTTGAACTACTGGAAGTCGGCGTTCTTCACTGAGCTGTCCGATGCCGCAGTCGAGACGATGGTCGAGGCGTTTCAGGCCGTCCCGTCGATCATGACCGGGATGCTGATCGAGCACTTCCACGGCGCGATGTGCCGCGTCGATCCGACCGCGACCGCGTTCCCGTTCCGCGAGCCCGGGTACAACCTCGTGATAACCGGACAGTGGAGCGACCCCGCGGACACCGCCGCCAATGTGGCCTGGGTCCGTGACACGTTCGCCGCCCTCGAGCCGTACACCGCGCCCCAGGGGTACGTGAACTACCTCGGCGACGACGAGAGCGCCAGGGTGGCGAGCGCCTACGGGCCCAACCTCGACCGACTCGTCGAGATCAAGCGCCGGTACGACCCCGCGAACCTCTTCCGCCTCAACCACAACATCGATCCCGCGGGCTGACACCCCCTTGTCATGCTCGCTGCATGAGCGATCTCGAAGACTTCCGCAGCGAGCAGTTGATGTTCATCGCCAGGGCGATCACCACGCGCGGGTTGGCGGTGATGTGCGTCGGGTCAGGCGAGTGCTCCGTGCCCAGCTGCCGCTGCGAGCCGGAGCCCGTGCCGTGGAGCTACACCATCGGGCTGGTCGAACGCCGGCACCCCGAGGTCGTCACCTTCGGGTTGCCACCGGATGCGGCGGTGGCCGTCCTCAACTGGGTTCACGATCGTGACGCCGCGGGCGCCCGGATCGAACCGGGCACGATCGAGCGGTTCAACGGCGTGCCGATCAAGCTCGTGCCGGTGCCGGCCGAGTGGGTGATCAGCGATGACGACCCGATGGGCCAATGGTTCCACCACTACGGCATCGGCCGGGCGGCTGTCGAACCGCCGCCCGTCCTGCAGCTGTTGTGGGCCGATCGGTTTGGGGTCCTCCCGGGCGAGGCCGGCTGTGTTCGGGCTGTCGAGGAGATGCAACCGCGGCTCCTCGATCAACGGTGCACGGTGTCGCGGAACCTGACGGCGATTCAGGGCGGAAGGGTCAGCCGAGCGCGACGAGCGCGATCACGACGCTGATCGCCGCGATCACCGCAGCCTGGGTGCTCCTCGAACCACGTGAACAGTTGATGGGTCGATGAGCCTACCCGTGGGGTGCACGTCGCTCGGCGGTTGGGTCACCGTCAGGCGTCGAGGGCGACGGCAAACGGGAGCACCGACGTCGCTCCGGCGAGGCGCAGTGCCCGGGCGGCGACGGTGAGCGACCAGCGGGTGTCGGCGACGTCGTCGACGAGCAGGACGGGACCGTCGACCGAGCGCAGACCGTCGGCGACGTCAGCAGGGACGGCGAAGCGGTCCCACACGGCGGCCAGCCGGTGGGCGCTGTTGCCACCACGGGCGCCGGTTGGTCCGCCATCGACGTGCGCGAGTGAGCCGAGCAGCGGCAGCCCGCCGATCTCGGCGATTCGTGCGGCAACGGACCCGACGAACCGGGGCCGCGACCGCGCCGGCATGGCGACGACCGCGGCCGGTCGTCGCTCCCAGCCCCAGCCCTTGAGGACGTCGACGACGGCGTCGACCACGCGTGCCGGCACCTCGGCGTCCGGCTCACCCGCGGCGAGCAGCTCCCGCAGCCGGGTGCCCCACCCGATGTCCGACAACCTCGCCACTGCCCGGCCGGGTTCCGATCGTTCGTCGGCCGCGATGCGCCCCCTGACCGGCACGCCGAGCGCCTCCATGCCCGACGGCCACATCGTGCGGGGCTCGAGGTCGACGCCCGCCCGGTCGATGGCCGCGCGGGCCGCCGCCGCGGCGGCGTCGGAGACGGCCGTTGGGTACCACGGCGCGACGCAAACGTCGCACCGACCGCACGGCTCGGCCCACGGGTCATCGAGTTCGCGGCGGAGGAACTCCATCCGGCAGGTGTCGCCGGTGATGTATCGGCGCATCGCCTGCTGCTCGCGTTCCCGGGCATCGCGCACCCGGTCGTAGCGCTCACGGTCGTACGTCCACCGGTCGCTGGTCGCCGCCCACCCGCCCGACACCCGGCGCACCGCGCCGTCGACGTCGAGCACTTTGAGCATCATCTCCAGACGGGCCCGGCGCAGCGGCACCCGCGTTTCCAGCGCCGCCGTGGACAGTGGACGGCCTGCTTTCGCCAGCACCGCCAGGGTCTCGTTCACGATGTCCTCGGCGGGGAACGCCAGTGAGCCGAAGTAGCGCCAGATCGCCTCGTCCTCCCGGCCCGGCAGCAGCAGCACGTCGGCCCGATCGACGGCCCGGCCGGCCCGGCCGACCTGCTGGTAGTAGGCGATCGGCGACGGCGGCGCACCGAGGTGCACGACGAAACCGAGGTCCGGCTTGTCGAAGCCCATGCCGAGCGCGGACGTGGCGACGAGGGCCTTGACCCGGTTGCCGGCCAAGGCGGCCTCGGCGTCGAGCCGCTCGGCGCCATCGGTACGTCCCGAGTAGGCGATCACGTCGTGGCCGGCCGAGCGGAGGAAGGACGCCACGTCCTCCGCCGCGGCGACGGTGAGGGTGTAGACGATCCCGCAGCCCGGCAGCTCGCCGACGTGCTCGGCCAGCCAGCCGAGCCGCTCCTCCGCCGAGTCGAGTCGGAGCACGCCGAGGCGCAGGCTGTCCCGCTCCAGCGAGCCGCGCTGCAGGAGCACGTCGAACGCGCCGCCGTCGACACTCACGGCCAGCTGGTCGGCCACGTCGTCGACGACCCGCTGGTTGGCCGTCGCCGTTGTCGCCAGCACCGGGACGTCGGGTGGCAGCCGCGTGAGAGCGTCGCGGATGCGGCGGTAGTCGGGTCGGAAGTCGTGCCCCCAATCCGAGATGCAGTGGGCCTCATCGACCACGAGCAACCCGATGCGCGCTGCCAACGGCGGGAGCACCCGGTTGCGGAAGTCGGGGTTGTTGAGCCGTTCCGGGCTGATCAGCAGGACGTCGACGGTGGAGTTGGCGAGCGCCTGTTCGACGACCTCCCATTCCTCGGTGTTGGCCGAGTTGATCGTCACTGCGGTGATCCCGGCCCGACCGGCCGCCTCGATCTGGTTGCGCATGAGGGCCAGCAGCGGCGACACGATGAGCGTCGGTCCGGCCCCGCGAGCGCGCAGGAGGGACGTCGCGACGAAGTACACGGCGGACTTGCCCCAGCCGGTGCGCTGGACGACGAGCGCCCGACGCCGGCCGGCGACCAGCGCTTCCACGGCCGCCCACTGGTCGTCGCGCAGGACGGCGTCGTCCCGGCCGACCAGGGCCCGGAGCACGCGTTCGGCGTCATCCCGCATGACTGGCGACCCTAGCGAGGGGGTGTCAGCCTGCTTCTGGAGTCTTGGCTCAGGCCTCGCTCGGCTCAGCGCCGCGCGATGGCCCGCGCCGCCCAGTCTCGCCACGATGCCGACAGGTCAGAGAGGTCGACGAGCCGCTCGCGCAGGTCCCGATGACCGTGGTAGGCGCGCTCGACCGTGCCGATCGTGACGTCATGGTCGGGGCGGCTGAGCAGCTCGATCGGGTCGCCGGCACCGAGCTCTCCCTCCGTCTCGATGGCCAGGTAGGTGCCGGGACGGGCGGCGTCGGCGAACTGGCCGACGAACGCGGCGTCGCCCATCCGGATGCCGAGCTTGAAGCAGGGGATCCGCGGTTCGGTCACCCGCAGCACCGCATTGCCGACCCGCCAGCGCTCGCCGACGCGGCGATCGGCGAGGCCGATGCCGGCGACCGTGAGGTTCTCGCCGAACGAGCCCGGCGCGAGCTCGGCCCCAAGCGTCGCGGACCACCACGCGTAGTCCTCGACGGCGTAGGCGTAGACCGCCTTCGTCGGGCCTCCGTGCACGCGCCGGTCGGCCTGGTCGTCCCCGTCGACGTTGACGCCACGGAGCCACCGACGACCGTCGACCGGCTGCTTCCAGATCGCGGACGTGACCTGCCGGCCGTGCCAGTTCACGGTGCGGGGCTGCCCGACGTTGACCGACTCCACGTGTCCGATGACGTCCATGACCTACCTCGCTCTGTCTAACCGGCTACATTGGAGTAGAAGGTTATAGACATGACGGACGAAGCGGACAAGTTCTTCTGGGTGGGCAACCACCCGGGCCTCGACCTCGTCAACACCGCGGCCCTCGACGGCAACGGTGACCCGCTCGAGCTCGTGACGAACTGGCACGAGCTCGTCGGTTGGGCCCGGGCGGCGGAGCTGATCGACGAGGCCCTCGCCGAGAAGTGCCGGGCCATCAGCGAGCGCCGGGCGGGCGGCGTACTCGCTTGGTTTCGACGGCTGCGGTCGTCGCTGCGCACCGTCCTCGAATCGGCCGATGCACCCGACGCCGCGGCCGCCCTCGACGGCACCGTCGCCGAAATCCCGGTGCGGCTCACCTACGCGCCCTCGAGTCCGGACTCCCTCCTCGACGCCACCGGACCGCTCGAGCGGCTGCGGCTGGCCCTCGCCACCGCCGCGCTGGACGCCACCCGCCTGGATCGGTCGCGGGTCCAGCGGTGCGAAGGAGCGCGTTGCGTGCTCCTCTTCTTCGACGCCACGCGGAACCGTTCCCGTCGCTGGTGCGACATGGCCGTTTGCGGAAACCGCGCCAAGGCCAGCGCCCACTACCACCGGACGAAGCGGTCACCCTGACGTCAGCCCCCGATCAGGGACAGCTGGATCTGGTCGAGCACGGCCTGGTCCGGCTCCGGCGCCACCGTGGCGTAGGGAGAGCGGCGAGTCGCCGTCATCGCCCAATCGATGTGTGACCGGCCGATCACCGGGGTGTGGCAGCCGACGAGACGGGACGCTCCGAGCGCCTCGACCCGGTCGACCGTGGCCTGGAACTTGGCGTCGTCGGTCAACGTGATCCACGGCGAGACGTACTGGTTGAACATGGCCATGCCCTCGAGCCAGAAGTCGGCGTCGAGCTCCTCGACGTCGCGGACGGGCGTCAGCATCGGGGAGGCGAAGCCGTCGGCGGCCCAGTAGACGCCCGTCGTCGGGTCGAACAAGCCACGGGTGGTCGGGGAGTCGTAGACGGGCGGACGGACCGCGATCAGCTGGCGGTCACCGACGTCGATCACCTCCCCGTCGCCGACCCAGCGCTGGCGCAACGGCGAGACACCGAGCGTGGGTCCCATCCGCTCCTGCATGAACCAGTTGACGATCACGGTGGCGTTGGGGGCGGCCGCCATGAGGGCGTTGAGGTTGCCGGTGTGGTCGATGTCGTCGTGGCTGATGAACACCCAGCGGATGTCCTCGGGCTCGACGAGCGAGAACACGTCGGCGAGGTACTGGTCCTGGTTCTCAGCTACGCCCGTGTCGACGACGACCGGCTCGGCGGCACGGATCACCATCGCGTTGAGACCCACGGAGACGGGGGCCTGGCCCTCGCCGTGGTGGTCGTGGATCAGGAAGGTATCGGTCGCGATCTCGGTCGGCTCGAAGCGGGTCTTGGTCAGGCTCATCGTTGCGCTCATGGCCTCGACGGTCCCCCCACTCGCTTGGAAGGAACTTGGAACTCGCTGGAAACGGCACCACCCGACACGGTGAGCGATGAGCGCGGTCGGCGCGCTCACCGCTCACCGCGGGTTAGGACGCCACGAGCTGCACGTCGTCGAGCAACGCCCCGAGATTGTTGTTGTCGTTCTCGCGGAACGAGATGCGGTCGTTCCCCGTACCGGTCACGGTGAAGGTCGCCGTCTGCCACGACGGCGTGGCGAGCCCGCCGCCGCTACGGTTGACGGTGGCGAGCTTGGTGTTGTTCCAGTACACGTCGAACTTGTTGCTCGGGTTCGAGACGCCGGGTCGTGGGGAGTGCTGGAACGACAGCCGGTAGGACCGACCCGCCGTGGTCGCGACGACCTGTTCGATCCGG
>JBKOUV010000217.1:0-12155 GCA_046723555.1 Actinomycetota bacterium
GTCGCGGCGCTCACCGACGACAACCTGTGGCTCGGAACGACCAGCGGGCTCGTCGTCCTCGCCGTCGCCGTCATGGCTCACCAGCACTTCCAGACTCGGGCCCGAACCGCCAAGCCCGATCCCTTCGCCGCCGGCGAATAAGGCCTACCGCCCACCGTCCGGCCGACGGGGAGATGGCCAGACAGTTGCTGGCGGATATTCGGGCGCGAAATTCGGATTTCGGCAACTCTTGCCACCAGGCGACACTTTCTGTCGCTCTGTGGCAAGAGTTGGCGGCATCCCACCGGCGGCGGAGCGGCCACTGGGCGCTCGTCGCGGGCGAAGTACTCCCGGGTCTTCGGGACCTACCCTTCGCGCATGTCGCACCTCACCGACATTCCGTGGCCGCCGGACCCCATCACGACCGACCGCCTGCTGCTTCGGCCCACCAAGCAGACTGACCGACGTGGGTACATCGAACTGTTCTGCAATGACGAGGCTCGTCGTTATCTCGGCGGTCCCCTTGACAGGGATGAGGTCGAGGCGGCCATGCCCGCGATACCGGGGAATCGACCCGGCGTCTTCGCTGTCGAGTCAGCCGGCGAGTTCATCGGTGTGGTGACACTCGATCGACGTGACCCTGAAAGCCCGGGACACGTCCGCCAGTCAGCCAACGAGGTCGAGATTGGCTACCTCTTCCTACCTGCCTCGTGGGGCCATGGCTATGCGACCGAGGCCGTCGCCGCCGTTCTTGACTGGGCGGAGACGTACCTCCCGTCGGAGCCGATCGTCCTCTGCACGCAGGCCGCTCACGAGGCATCGATACGGCTTGCGGCCCGGCTCGGCTTCCGGGAGGTCGAGAGATTCGTCCAGTACGACGCTGAGCAGTGGTTCGGAGTACGCGACCCAACACCGGCCACCGTCGACGACTTCATCGCCGCCAAGCCGCTCTGAAAACACGGATGCCGAACCGCCGCTCGGTGGTCGGTGGCGTCCTCCGCGCCCGCGATCGAACGAGCACTCACGAGGTTCCGTAGCGCCGGACTTCGGGCCGATCGAGGACGCGGCGGGTCGGGTTATTCGGCGTGGTTCTCGGACACCGCTTGGGGACGTTCGGCGCTCGTGCTCATTGGCGTGGCGGTGCCGCCCGGTCACGGGATTCGGAGCGATCGTGGGGATCGGTGGTTGTGCGGCGTCAGGTTGCAGTTCTGTAGCACTCCTCGGCGTTACCGGATGATGTCGGCTCCGCGTTCCGGTCGTCGACATCGGATAGATCGTTCATCGAGCTGTGTCCGCCGGAGCGGGCTCCCGCGGCGGCTCAGGAGTAGTCGGGTCCGAGTTGGCGTGACCGTCGAGGGAGGTCATCATCGGGCGTGCGACCGATGTGGATCGTAATGGCCTGCTTGTGTCCAGGACGGCCGTCGGAGTTGCCTACCGTGATGCCAACTGTGGTGGGGGGCGACGTCGGCTTCACGAAGTAAAGCTGAACGAACTATCCACCGAGTCTGCGTTGCTCCATCTCGTAAGGGTCATCTGCACCGTGCTCCGCATCGAAGATCCAACCGTCGACCGACATCCAATCGCGATAGAAGGCGACGAGATCCTGAATCGTCCCCACGTTCGCGGCGAGAACGAAGCCGGACCTATTCGGATCGGGCTCGGCGTTCGCGGGCGTCGGGATGCCGTGGACCCCCGAGTCACCGGTCATCTTGTCGGCGAGCGGGTTGATGACTCCGTGGGCCACGCGTTCGAGTTCGTCGGTCGGCTCAGCTACAGGCGCTCCGGGTTCCTCGTCCATCGGATTGAGCACGTGGATACCTTCGGCCTCCGCGGCCGCACACAGTCGGCCGTCGGCGCTGGTCAGGAGCTCGGCCCCGGCCAAGAGCGCGGCAGTGAGGTGAACCGCGTCGTACCCCCGTAAGGCATGAGTGGCGGCGACTTCGCTGGCCCGATCGACGAGGTCCGCCGTCACCTCGACAATGTTGAGCGAGGACCACAGCAGTCCTAAGTCCGCTACCGCCGATGCGTGCTGCACTGACGTGAGCCGAGCGGCCCGAGTCGCGGCGGCGAGAGTCGCTCGCGCCTCAACGATGGTGAGCCCCACCGTCGCCAAGGTTTCGGCGGTATCCCAAATCAATTGGGCTCGTGCGGAGCCAGGTTCGTCGATGAGCAACTTGATCAGCGTCGACGTGTCGACGTACGTAATCATCGTCGCTGATCAGCCACCAGATCACTCACCGTCCCGGAAGCCTTGATCAGCTTCGATGGCCGATGCCGGACTCGGCTCCGTGGAGCCCGGACCAGTCCCACGGCGACGAGCTCGGCGAGACGACTAGTCGGCTCGTCGATGCCCACAAGCCGGGCGACGGGCTTCCCTCGCTCAGTCACCACAACTGTCGCGCCGCTGGCAACCTCGTCCAGGTAGGCACTGAGGTTGTTCTTGAGCTCGCGAACTCCCACCTCGACCTGCGGTTGTGTAGCTACATGCACGGCTGCAGTGTAGCTACGCTGGCGCGAGGGGCGACGCGGCCTTCAGGGCACGCTCGGCGACGCCATCGACCCGGCATTTTCGGGCAGGGGGACGAGGTCATCGGATGGGATGTCCGGACACTGGGGGCCGACGTCGGGACGGCGCACGCCGTTGAGGTGATGTCGAGCGTGTGACATCGTGTCTGGTCCTCGGTGGCGGTTGTGCCAGCGGCGCGCCGCGGTGTGCGCGGCGTTCTGAGGCGGTGAGCCCCGGACACTCAGGTTGGTGGGCGAGTGGTCAGTGGTCGAGGCCGGCTTCTGTCGCCGGGTCTCCGGCGATCCGGGTGTGCCACATCCGTCGGGCCTGTCCGGGATCGTGGGGGGTCGCCCGGTGCATGAGGCACCGGTTGTCCCACAGCAGCGCATCCCCCTGCGTCCACGTGTGGTAGTAGGTGCGCGGACCTGCGCAGGCCTCGTCGTTGAGCCGGTCGAGCAGTGCCTCGGACTCGTCGGCCGGGAGCCCGGGAATCGCGTAGGCGTGCTGTCCGATCAGGAGGTTGGGCCGGCCGGTGGTTGGGTGCACCTTGACCAGCGGGCGCAGCGGCGGCTCGATGTCGATGCCGTAGCCGTAGAGCTGGTACCGGTCGGCGTTCTCCTCGCTCACGTGCTGGTCGGCGCGGTCCATGCTGTAGCGACGGGAGTGATACGCGGCAAGGCTGCCGATCCGCTCCAGCGTGGCGTCGTCGAGCGCGTGGTAGGCAGCGCGCATGTCGGCGAAGCCGGTGTCGCCGCCCTCGTCCGGGACGATCTCCGCGGTGAACACCGCGCCCGTCGCCTGGACGGGCATGTAGGTGCTGTCGTGGTGCCATTGCTCGTTGCCGCGCAGAGACTTGGAGAGCACGTGCGCCGTCGAACGGAGCGTGCCATCGGGTTGGATGTTCGTCATCGGGGTGGCTGTGAACTCGAGGTCGCCGAAGCGACGGGCGAACTCGTCCTGCTCGTGCTGGCTCATGTACTGGCCGGGGAACACGAGCAGCGCGTACTCGAGCCACAGCTCGGTCAGCTCGGCGATGGTCGCATCGCTCGCGCCCGCGAGGAAGACATCGCGGACGACCGCCCCGAACGTCGCGTCCAGCGGCTCGACCCGGATCGTCCTCGCGACGTGGCCCATGCCGGCATGGTACGCGTCGGCGATTGCGCGGTCCCGCGTTGCCGACAGGGTCAAGATTCGGGCGCTGTTGACCGCGCCGAGACCGTCACCGAAGTGCCGCCGGAGGAGACCCATGACGACGCCCGGGCGATGTCCGGTCACGGCGTCCTCGAAGGTGCGGCTGGGCTACCGCGATGGCGTCCGTGCCGGTACCGGCGTCGTTCGCCGATCGCGACGCGATGCCGAAAATCGCGTCCTCGAACGCACCGGTCTCGACCGTCGAGGGCATCATCGAAAATGCCGACCTCGATACCCGTGAACGCTGCACTCCCCCAGAACACCGGCCCGATCAGAGACTAGGGGCGATATCGACGCCGAATCGTGGCGACACCCCCACGAAGCTCGCTCAAACTGATTCCTTCAACGGCGAACATCCAGGCACCGCGGGGATCGGCAACCCGCAACAGGACGCGCCGCTCACGCCTCGGGAACAGAGCGGCGAACACGCCGAGCAGCCAGACGACGGGAACCGACACGCGCGTCGTCGTGTATTCGGCGTCGACAGACAAGTCGACGACCTGATCCCAACGGATCGACCCGAGGCGTTCGCCGCGTCGCATGAACGAGACGCCATGATCGTCGAAGAACGTGTCGATACGGTCGAGTTCCCTCGGTGCGTCGGGATGCCCGCCGAGATAGTGAAGATCCCGCAAGACCAGAGCCCGATCACCGACTCGCGAGGACATGGCTGAACCGTAGCGATCGTCCAGACCGGTCATGACTTACCCGCGAGCCCCGGCGACGCCTAACCGGCGCCTCGCCAGCACACCGACAACGACGTGCCGATTTGGCGCGGCTTCAGGAGTCGCCTGAACGTCGTTCGGCGCGGTCGTTCGGGGCGGTTCGAGTCAACTGTGGGGGTGCCTTCATGGTCGGCCCAAGCACTCGTGGGAATACGGTTTGGGAAATGGTCGATGACGACGGCGCCGCCGACTATCAGGACGTGACCTGCTCGTTCTGTGGACGTCACAATCGTGAGGTGCGCGTCGTCGCTCATCGTGACCTCGTCATCTGTCAGGTCTGTGTGGCGAGGTGCGCTGAGATCTTCGACGAGGAGATCGGTGTCGACGGCTTACCGGGCGGGTGGGCGACACGGTGGCCATTGAAGGGGTGAGCCCGAAGTTCAGTTCAGCTCGGCTCAGCTCAGATCGATGTGGAAGGTCTCGAGCCGGCTCACCACGTCACCGGTGAAGGTGAACACCTCGGAGAAGACGAACCTGATCGGGTCACCGTCGCGCGGTGTCATCCGCCCGCTGCCGATGGCAACCACGACGTTGTCCTGTTCGACCAGCCGGCGCAGCTCGAGTTCGGGGCTGCCGACGAATGCCTCATTCTCGATTGCCGCATCGAACGCGTTCTTGCCGCTGATCGTCGCTTGCCCGTAGATCTCCCACACGATGTCGTCGGCCAGACAGCCGAGCACCATCGAGTGGTCGCTGCGACGGAACCCTTCGATGTAAGTCTCGACCACGTCCTTGCGAACCGACACGACGGCACCTCCTCGCGAAGTTGTACACCGATGCTGTTTCGACTGGACGGGCAGCGCAAAGTCACCGGACGACTGCCCCAAGATGGCGACCCCGTGCAGCCAACTCCAGCACCGAATCGGAATCTGCTGGCGACGCCAGTCGTGCCGTTCCGTACGGGTCGCGACGAGCGTGAGGCGTCGTTCTGGAGCGTCGTTCTGGTCGGCTGTCATCCCCCGGTGGGCGAACTCGAAGGCGCAATTGGCACCGTTGTCGCGCCTGCGATCGCTCAGCCCAGGAGATAGCGCTCCTCAAGCGAGGCGGTGCTCTGCTTCGCAAGAGCGCCGGCGGCGAGGAGGTCCTCGACGCTGATCGTGGCGAAGGTCGATCGGTCAACCAGGAGGTCCCGGTAGCGGGCACAAGCGTCGACGACGGCGGGGTTGCCGGCTGGATGGACGACGACATAGCGGCCCCAGACCCATTTGCCGCTCGGGTGCTGGAGCATCGACAGCAGCAGGAGGTGCTCCAGCCACGTCAGGCACAGCTCGGACCGGGTTGAGGCGAGGTCCAGCGCCTTCGGTTCGAAGACGCCCGAGCGGAGGGCGACCTCGCGGTTTCGGGACAGGTTGCTCGGCTTGGGGATCTCGGGCTTCATCCACTCGTGGTACTTGGTATCCACGGCCACGATGCCGCCGGTCCCGTCGCCGAGGTCGAGGACGAAGGCGGCGTCGAAGGACCGGAGGCTGTTGAGATAGGAGGGGTCGAACCGGCCGGGCGAGTGGGCGAACCGCACCTCGGACACGGTCCCCGGCGTGTCCCGCCACCAGATGTGCACCGCACGGTCGGCTCGTGCCCGGTCGGTGGCCAGGTCGCCGAAGAGGTTGAAGGCCAGCGTCGGCGACCACAGCAGGTCGGCCCACAGCCGCTGATGGTCGAAGCTCTGGTGCCGCTCGCGCATCTCGACCCGGTCCTTCGCCGCTGCCAGCGCACCAGGGGTGACGAGGTTCGCCCCTGTCGCCACGGCGTAGTCGAACGCCAGCCGGCTCCCGACGGGCCGCACCGCCCGCCCGTCGGCTGGCGGCTTGATCGGCTGGGACCCGATCGGATGCCCCTTCGCTTCCCGCCACCGGGCCTGGTGCAACCGCGCCGCCCGCCGGAACGCCGTGACATCGGGCCGCCCCGGCACGTGGTCGTCTCGCTCCCAGCAATACGCCGCCTCCAGCTCCCCCCGGCTCGGCTCGTCCCCCACCCCCACCATCGTAAGAGCCCGCGTCACGCATCGAGCTCAGGATCCATCAGAGCGGGCGAGTCGACGTGGATCTGGGCGCGGCCTTCGAAGGCCACGTTCTTCCGACCACGTACCAGCCGAACGGGCGGGTCCCTGCTTTCTGGTTCGATGGCTCCGGCAAGATGTCAAACGTGGCCGTTGAGAGAGTACGTGGCCGAACCTCGGTCGTTCGATCGGGGGCTCCACGGTCCAACACACCGGTTCGTTTCGGACGCTCCGTGTGTCTCCACCTGCAACGACGAATCGAAGGAAGCTTGGAGGAGCAGCATGAACGATGAGTCGAACAACGTCTCGTCGCCGGCGGCCAGCGCCGCCGACAGACTGGGCATGCCTGCGGTGGCCGACCGGGGCACGTTTCAGGCCGAGCTGGACGCGCTGCGGATTCGGGAGAAGGCGCACACCCGCGACGGTGATGCGATTGCGGCGGCCCGTCGGCGCCTGCCGATGGTGGCAATGGACCCCACCATCACGCTGATCGGTCCGGGCGGGGAGGTCACGTTGCTCGATGCGTTCGAGGGTCGGCAACAGCTCATCGCCTACTACTTCATGTGGTACCCCGGCCACCCCGCGGCCGAGCAGTGCGAAGGCTGCACGTGGTGCACGACCCATGTCGCGGAACTGTCCTACCTTCATTCTCGCGACATCACCTACGCGGTCTTCTGTCAGGGTCCCTACGACGAAAGCATCCGCTACCGCGACTTCATGGGCTGGGATGTGCCTTGGTACTCAGCACACGCCTCCCTCGACGCGCTCCTCGTCGGGCGCCGAATCGGAATGATGCACCTCGTGTGTTACCTACGGGACGGCGACCGTGTCTTCGAGACCTACTGGACGACGGGCCGCGGCGTAGAGGTAATGGACTACAGCTTCGCGCTCATGGACCTCACCGTGTACGGACGCCAGGAGCCGTGGGAGGACTCTCCGCCCGGCTGGCCACAACGCTGGGGAGTCGACGGTGACGCCGAGCGGCTCCGCACCAACGGACGCCCCATCGCCCAATGGCCCCGCATCGCGGCGGGGCGCTCCGATCACCTCGGTACTGCCAGCTGAGCGAGCGCAGCACCGCCGCCAACAGGTGCCAGTACGACGGCTCGATCACCACCCGCTGCGCGCCCGTGACCGGATCCCGTCCCGTCTCGCGGAGATGCTCGCGGCCGTAGATAGGTGCCGATCAGTGCGCGTCCCTGCGGCGACGGGGGCGCCGTTCTGGAGGCGCGTTCGCTGGTCGGCGGCGACGAGGAACGCCGCCGAGCGCGGGGGTCCGAATCCGAACGTCGGGCGCGCCAGCCGTCCGGACTGCGGCCATTTCTTGTGCTGTGACGAGGCTGCCTGACGCCGAACCAGCTCGGCGCAGCGCCGCCGAGCCCGAGGATCACATCGTCAGGCGCTGAATCGCTCGACGCTCGGGGTCGTGCCGGTCGCCCAAAGAGCGACGAGGGCGTCGATGGCGGCGGCGTTCCGAGTGCGCTCCGCCTCCATGTGTGTGTCGAGCAGCTCCTGGCTGGCCCAGCGCTCCAGGATCACGACGCGGTCGGGATCGTCGAAGCTCTGGAAGAGCTCGTACTGTTCGCAGCCTTCTTCACTCTGCGCAATCCTCTGGAGCGGCTTGAAGGCGCTGACGAAGTCGGCGGTCTTGCCGGGGGCGACCTGGATCGTGACGATGTGACGAATGGCCATGGATTCTCCTCGTGCGTTGCTCGCTTCGCCCTTTGGCTTCGGCGACGTGACGCGGCTTCCCACTATCGCGGACGTGCCGTTCGGACGCGTCCCTGCACTACGGTCCGGCGTCGTGGCTCAGGATCAGGACCTCGCCGCGATGGCGCGGGCGATCATTGACGCCAACCTCTACATGGTGCTCGGCACGGCCGATGCCGCTGGTCTGCCCTGGGTGTCGCCCGTCTACTACGCACCGGCGGGGTATCGCGACTTCATCTGGGTGTCCTCGCCGGACTCGAGACACTCGCAGAACATCCAGGCCCGACGTGACGTCGGCATCGTGATCTTCGACTCATCGGTGCCGATCGACACCGGCCAGGGCGTCTACATGTCCGCGCTGGCCCAGGAGCTCGACGGCGACGAGGTCACCGCGCGGATCGAACTGTTCTCGCAACGGTCGGTCGGGCACGGCGGGCGGCCATTCACAGCGAGCGACGTCCGAGCACCATCGCGGCTCCGTCTCTTCGCGGCCACGGCGCTCGACCATTACGTCCTCGAAACCGGCATCGACCGTCGCATCCCAGTGTCGCCGTAGCCACGGGGCCGGCTCACCCGGGAGCGACGGGCGGGGCGGTTGCTGTCCTCGCACACTGCCCACTCAGCGTTCGCCAGTGATTCCCGGCGTCACTGTGCCGCGCTGATGTTGCGCCAGCGTGTCGCGGTCTGGTCGTCCGACGGAAAGAACGCTTCGAGGCGGAGCTCCTGCGCGGTGACGTCCGCCGGTGTTCCGATGGTGGAGATGATCGAGAACCAGCGCAAGGTGCTGTCGCCGTAGGCGAACTGGACATCGATCACCGGCACAAGCGGGGCGATCGAGCGTGGCGCTGTGAACACTGCCGCGTCGGCGCCGGTTCGCAACCGCTGCACGAGTTCGGCGGTGATCAGGTCGATCACGCCGCCGACGGCTTCGCGACGGGCTCGCTCGAGCAGGGACGGCGCGACCTCGTTCCAGTTTCGCACCGCTGAGCGCACCGGTCCGGGCTCGAGCATCAGCCGAAGCACATTGGCTGGGTTGGGGATCGGGTCGGGTGCGAACAGGCCGGCGAACAGGCGGGCGGCGCCGGTGTTCACCCGCACGACGTCCCATTGTCGGTTCATCACGATCGCCGGGTAGGGGGAGTGCTGTTCGAGCAGTTGGTCCAGTGCCGCCATCACCTGCACCATCGCGGGGTGGTCCATGTCGTGTGCCGGGTAGATCGGTGCGTAGCCCGCCGCGACGAGCAGCCCGTTGCGGTCGCGCAGCGGTACGTCGAGGGCGATGGAGAGGCGCAGCACCATCTCCCGGCTCGGCCGCGACCGACCGGTTTCGACAAAGCTCATGTAGCGAGGCGTGGTCGCGGCGGCTGCGGCCAGGTCGAGTTGGCTCATCGCCCGCACCCGCCGCCAGTACCGGACGAGGTCACCGAAGGCAGTGGTTTCCGAGACCGGTGAGGTGGACACCGATGACGACGTTAGGGTCGGACCCGCACCGTGTCGCTTCCCTCGGAGGGAATGGCCTGCGGTCCATCGAGTGCGGATGGTCGTGGCCATGAACCTCAACGTGCTCACCTCAGCCCGCGCACCGGCAGCTTCGGGGCCAATCCTTGGCGGCATCGCCGCCGACTTGGGCTTCGTGCCCAACCTGGCGGCCGTCACGGCCGCCAGCCCCACGCTTCTGGCCGCCTTCGATGCGTTGCGGCGAACGGTGTCGGATCCGACGTTCCCCCCAGCGCACCGCGAAATCACCGGCCTCGCCGCCGGCGTCGTGATCGACAACGCCTATGGTGTCGCCTTCCACTCCACGATGCTCGCCAACCTCGGCGCCGACGAGGTCGACATCGAGGCGATGCGAGCCGGCTCGGAACCCAGCGATCCCGTCCACGCCGCGGTCTACGGGTTCGCCCGGGCCGTTGTGACGGAACGAGGCAAGGTCGCCGACGACATCGTCGAGCGCGCCCACGACGCCGGCTTGACCGACGCCGATCTCCTTCAGCTCGTCGCCGAGTGCGTCTTCGCCGTCCTCGTCGGCACTGTCGACAACCTCGCCGGCCGGGTGCCGCTGGACGAGTTCCTCCGTCCACGCCAATGGAAATCAGGATGAGTCCCCCCGTCCGGAGCTCTGCCACGGTCGAGGCCGTCCACGAGGTCGAGCACCACAGGCGCGAAGTCACCGAAGACCTCCGCCACGTCGCCCGCTGAGTCGAGCCTCAGCCCGCGTCAGCACCCAGCGGGAGGTTCGGCGCGCGCACGCCCATGCTTGAGAGGGCGCGGCCAGCTCCTCGTGTCGACGAACGTTCGTCCGGGGCGCTCGGTCGCGGACGAAGCTGACGGTGGGCAGCTCTCGTCCTAGTCTCAGCGGACTCAGTGCTGGCGGTTGGAGAGGAGCAGGTGCGTATGGGTGCATTGTCAATGACGATCAGCGAGCGCGAGGAATTCCTCGCCGGACTGCACGTCGGGGTGTTAGCGGTAGAGCGTTCAGAGGGTCCGCCGCTCATCACCCCGATCTGGTACCGGTACTCACCGGGCGGGGAGGTCGAGTTCAATACCGAGCGGACGAGCGAGAAGGCCCGGCTGCTGGAGTTGTCGGGTCGAGCCTCGCTGTGCGCGCAGAGCGAGGCACTGCCGTACGCCTACGTCACCGTTGAAGGCCCGGTGGAGCTCAACGAGACGACGCGGCAGGCACGCGTCGAGCTCGCCGTCCGCTACCTGGGCGAGGAGATGGGTAAGGCCTACGTCGATTCGACGGCCGCCGTCGACGACGTGTTGGTGCGTCTCAGTCCGCAACGCTGGCGGACAACGGACTACGCCAAGCTCACGCTCCCCGGAACGTAAGTCTCCTGCGCCCCAGGGGTGGAGAAGCTCGGGGTGCACGTTCAGCTCGAGGCTGACCGGACTCCCGAGGTCACGACACCCGCCAGCGTCACCACGGCGCCGCGCTCCGCGATGTAGGCCACCATCTCGCCAGGAGCCAGCGCACCTGTTCGATCGACCTCAGGTGATGACAGCGACGTCAGCCGTCGAAGGATTCCGGGACGAAGTTCGCGCTCGAATCCGGCTCGGCGAGCGCACCCGGTGACTCGTACGGAGTCTGGTCGATGGCGGGCTCGAATGGCTCGGAGAAGCCTGGCGACTCGATGCCGGCTGGGGTGCCGTCGACGCCGATTGCGTCGTCCAACGCGTCCCCGCTCACCTTCGCAGAGAACGTGTCGAGGCCGACGTCGGCAGCGCTCGACTCGGCAACGTCTGCCCTCAGATCGTCCGCAGTGTCGAGATCCCCGACGCCGACGTCGGCGACGCTCGGCTCGACACCCGCTGTGCGCAGGTCATCCACGCTGTCGAGATCGCCGAGGAGGACGTCGTCGGCTTCAGTCGAGGAGCCGGGTGCCGAGTCGGCGTCGAGTTCCGCTGATGACCCGCTCGGCTGTGCGTCAAGCCCCGGTGTCGTCTCGGGCAGGTGGGGAACGAACACCCGGATCGGCGTACGGTCGACGACGATCGCCCGTGCCTTTGCCACCGCCGCCTCCGCCTCGAGCTCGAACTGCGCACGCTCGGGGATGTTGTCGGTTGCCTCGGCAGCGGCGAACTTACGTGCCGCCTCCTCATACAGGCGGGCCTGGTCGTCGAGCTGGTCGAGGCTCTGTTCGGCGGCGCTGTTCCGGCTGTTGAGCGCCTTGATCTCGTAGTCCAGCTCCTTGACTCGCCGATCGTGCGCCGTTGCCTGCTCACGGAACGTGGCGGCATCGAGCGTGCCCTGCCGCTCCCGCGCCATGTCGCCCTCCCGTCCGCGCCGCGTGTAGTCGGCTAATTCGCCGGCCTCCTCCGCCTCGTGTGCGTCGCCACGCTTGGCGGCCTGCTCCGCTTCTCTGTCGAGCTCGGCTGCGTCCTTTGCGTGGGCTCGCGCCGCGCTGTCTGCCCCCTCCGCCCGCTCCGTTGCCTGCTTGGCAGCGAACTCGGCGGCGTCCTTGCCGACGGCGACGCGTTCCCGTTCGAGTTCCAGCTCAGCGCGCTGTTTGAAGAAGGCGTCCCGCGCGCCACGGCGTGCGGACTG
>JBKOUV010000208.1:0-11342 GCA_046723555.1 Actinomycetota bacterium
GTTCGAGGACCTGATCGGACATCGTGGGAGTCAGCGGCTCACGGTCGGCCGGCGGTCGAGATGGCGGCTGAGGATGGCGACGGGAACGAGGGCGACGGCGATGATCGTCAGCGCCGGCAAGGCGGCCTGCTCGAAGCGCGACTCGGAGGCGAGGTCGTACACCCAGATCGGCAAGGTGTCGAACCCGACCGGCCGGAGCAGGTAGGCGATGGGCAGTTCCTTCAACGCGTCGACGCCGACCAGGACGGCGGCGGCGAGCACACTCGTGCGCGTGAGGGGCAGGTGGATGCGGCGCAGCACAGATCGAGGCGGCGCGCGGAGTGAGCGGGCCGAGGCGGTCACCTCGCTCGGGACCTGGCTGAGCCCCGACTCGACGGCGACGTAGGCGGGCGCGAGAAAGCGGATCGCGTAGGCGTACGCCAGGGCGATGAACGAGCCGGTGGCGACGAATCCGGGGAGTCCGAGGCCGCCGCCTTCGAGGAGATCGTCGACGGCGACCAGCGCCAGCACAACGCCCATCGCGACGACCGGCCCCGGCACGGCGTACCCGACGATGCTGACCCGATTCGCGGCCCCGACGACGCGAGCGTCGCTGAACCTGCGGGCATTGGCGACCAACACTGCCGCGACGACGCAGATCGCGACCGTGACCGAGGTGAGCACGAGGCTGTGGCCGAGGAACTCGACGTAGCGCGACAGCATCGGCGTGCCGCGCGGACCGCGCTGCTCGGCGATCGCCCACGTGACCAGGCGCCATGCCGGCGCGACGAAGGCGGCGACGATGACCGTGACGGCGCCTGCGGTCGCCACCACGGCGCGCCAGCCACGCAATCGGCGCCGCTCGATGCCCATCCCCTTGCCACCCGTCTCGCCGAACCGGGCCCGACCCCTCAGCACGCGCTCGAGCCCGATCGCCATCACCGCGAACAGCAGCACGACGGTGGCGAGCTCACTGGCGGCGTCGCGGTCGTACGTGCCGCGCCAGATGCGGAAGACACCGACCGTGACGGTGTCCACGTTGAAGTACTGGACCGTGGCGAAGTCGGTCAGCGTCTCCATCGCGACGACGGCCGCGCCTGCCGCGATCGCCGGGCGCAGCATCGGCAGGACGATCCGCCGCGCCGCCTCGCCCCGGGAAGCGCCGAGCGTGCGGGCCACCAGGTAGGCGGCCGACGCCTGGTCGCGCAGCGCGGCCCTGGCGAGGAGGTACACATACGGGTACAGCGTCAACGAGAGCGTGGCGATGGCGCCGGGCATCGAGCGGATCTCCGGGAACCACGCGTCGCGACCGAACTGGTCCCGCCACCACATCTGGATCGGCCCGGCGACGCCGAACACGGCCGTGGTGACGAAGCCGAGGATGTAGCTCGGCATCGCCAGCGGGAGGACGAGGGCCCAGCTCACCACCCGGCGTCCGGGGAAGTCGTGACCCCCGACGAGCCAGGCCAGACCGACGCCGAGGGCGACCGACATGGTCACCACGCCGGCGGTGAGCACGAGGGTCGACACGATCTGGTCGGGCAGCCGCGTGCGCCACTGCTCCCGCCACACGTCGGTGCTCGGCCGGAGCACGCTCACGCCCAGCATCGCGATCGGGACGACGGCGAGGATCGCGACCAGCACCGTGGTCGCCACCCAGCTGGGCCGGTCGAGCCGCCGGGCCCGGGCCACGCGCGGCCCGGCGACTGCCGCGACCGGTGCCGGCTCGGTGATCACGCCGTGGTCAGCCGAAGCCGGCCGTGTCCATCGCCCGGACGGCGTCGCCGTTCAGTGAGCCGAGGACGTCAGCGCGCAGCGAGTCCCGGACGAAGTCGGTGCCGAACCGCTCGGTGATCAGCGGTTCGGCGGCGACGGCGGGGTTTGCCGGGTACTCGTGGTTGTCGGCGACGAGCGTTGTCTGGCCGTCGGTCGCCAGCCACTCGAGGAACTGCTGGCCGAGCTCGATGTCGTCGGCGTGGCGGGTGATCCCGCCGCCCGAGATGTTGATGTGGACGCCACGGTCCTCCTGCTCGGCCCACACCAACCCGATGGGAGCGTCCGGCGCCTCCTCGAGCAACCGGGCCAGGTAGTAGTGGTTGGCGACACCGACGTCGCAGGCGCCGGCCGCCATCGCGTCGAGGAGCTCCACGTCGTTGGCGTAGATGTCGGCGTTGGCCGCCCAGCCCCGCAGCACGTCGATCGTCGCGTCCTCGCCGTGCGCCGCGATCATGCTGGCGACGAGCGACTGCTGGTAGTCGTTGCTGGCGTTGCGGAGGCAGAGGCGACCCTCCCACTCCTCGCCGGCCAGTTCTGCATACGTCGTGGGAACGTCGGCGGCGTCGACGAGGTCGGTGTTGTAGACGATCGTGCGGGCCCGGACGGCCAGCCCGAACCACCGGTTCTCGCCGTCCCGTAGCTCTTCCGGGATCGACTCCTCGAGGACCGCCGAATCAAGCGGCTGGAAGAGGTCCTCCTCCGCCGCCGCCCACAGGTTGCCGGCGTCGACGGTGAGGTACACGTCGGCCTCGGTGTCCTCGCCCTCGGCGGCGATCCGCTCGCGGAGCTCACCATCGTTGCCGGTGAGGAAGTCGACCTTCACGCCCGACTCCTCGGACCACGCCTCGAACGCGGACTCGATGCCGTAATGGCGACCCGAGTACACGGTGAGCGTCTCGCCGTCGTCACCCCCGCAGCCGGCCGCGACGGCGCTGATGCCGATCAGCCCGGCCATCAAGTGCGGCCGGTGCGGGACGGAGGAGCGGTGGCGGCGGTGCGTCAAGGGAGCAAACCTCGTCATGTTGGAGGGCTGGCGCCGGGTGGTAGGCATACCTTACATTACGGCCGTGGACCCGACGAAGGCGGGACGGCTGGCCGCCGCGCTGCTCGCCGCCGGCGACGCCGGCTCCGCCGCGCTCGTGGAAGGCGGCGTCGCGGTCACGTACGCCGAGCTGGGCGAGCGGGTCCGGGCGAGGCGAGACGAGCTGGCGCTGCGGCCCCGGTCGTTGGTTGTCCTCGCCGGCTCGCCCTCGGTCGAGTTCGTGGTGACGTACCTCGCTCTGCTCGACGGCGACCACGTGCCGCTGCTGGCCGCCGAGCACGCCGTCCGGCTCGCCGATCTGTGGCAGGCCGACGCCCTGATCGACGCGACTGGCGGCGACGTGTCGGTCAGGCGACGGAACGCCCCGCCCGACCGGCCGTTGCATTCCGACCTCGCCCTGCTGCTCAGCACGTCCGGCTCGACCGGCGCGCCGAAGCTCGTCCGCCTCTCGCACCGCAACCTGATCAGCAACGCCCGCGCCATCGGCGAGTACCTCGAGCTGACCCCGACCGACCGCGGGATCACGTCCCTGCCGTTGCACTACTGCTACGGGCTGTCGATCGTGCACTCGCACCTGCTCGCCGGAGCCGGCCTGGTCACGACGACCGCATCGGTGATCGACCCGTGCTTCGCCGCGGCGATGTCACGCGACGGTGTCACCAACCTCGCCGGCGTGCCGCACACGTTCGAGCTGCTCGAGCGGGCCGGGCCCGAGCTCGTCCACGTGCCGTCGTTGCGGTTCATCACCCAGGCCGGCGGAAAGATGCGCCCCGAGCGGGTCGCCGAATGGCTGGCGCGGACGCGGGACTGGGGCGTCGACTTCATCGTGATGTACGGCCAGACCGAGGCGACGGCGCGGATCGCGTACCTCGAACCGCGGTTCGCCGAACGGCACCCTGCGGCGATCGGCGTGGCGATCCCCGGAGGCCAGCTCGAATTGCGTCCGGTGGACGGCGCTCCCGAGGGCGTCGGCGAGCTCGTGTACCGCGGCCCCAACGTGATGCTCGGCTACGCGACGACGCAGGCCGACCTGGCGGACGGCGCCACCGTCGACGAGCTGCGCACCGGGGACCTCGCTCGGTTCCATTCGACCGACCATGTCTTCGAGATCGTCGGGCGGCGGGCCCGCTTCGTCAAGCCGTTCGGGCTGCGGATCGACCTCGACGCGGTCGAGGCCGACCTGCGGGCCGCCGGCATCGACGGCGCCGTCGCCGGCGACGATGAGCACCTCGTCGCCTGCGCGCCGGGCGCCTCCCCCGATGCCGTCCGCCGCGGCGTCGCCGATCTGACCGGTCTGCCGCCCGCGGTGATCGGCGTGGAGACGTCGGCCTGCCCGCGCACGGCGAGCGGGAAGATCGCTTACGACGAGCTGCTCCACCGCCATCCGTGCCCGCCCGAGGACGCCGGTCGCACAGCGGGCGACGAGCTGTCCTCGGTCGCCGAGATTTACGCCACCATCCTCGGTCGCGTCGACGTCACGCCGCAGGACACCTTCGTTTCGCTCGGGGGCGACTCGCTGAGCTACGTCGAGTGCTCGGTGCGTCTCGAACGACGGCTCGGGCACCTCCCTCCGGACTGGCACGTGATGACCGTCGCCGAGCTCGCCCCCACCGAACGGCGCCCGGGCCGGGCCCGACTGGACACGTCGGCCGTGCTCCGGACCGCGGGGATCCTTGCCGTCGTGGCCACCCACATGAACCTGTGGTACTTCCCCGGCGGCTCGCACCTGCTGCTCGCGGTCGTCGGCTACAACGTCAGCCGCTTCCACCTGTCGATCGACCGCACCCACGACCGCGTCGTCGCCGGCCTGCGGCTCATCGGCCGGGTCGCCGTCCCCGTGGTCGCCTGGGTCGGGGTCTGTATGGTCCTCGTCGGCGGCTACGGGTTCGCGACGCTCGCCTTCGTCAACAACTACCTGGGACCGGAGAGCCACGAGGAAGGGCGCTGGCACTACTGGTTCATCGAGGCGCTCCTGCAACTGGTCCTGGTCGTCACCCTCCTGCTGGCGATCGGCCCGGTGCGTCGCCTCGAGCGGCGCTTCCCGTACCTGTTTCCGCTCCTGCTCTTCGGCGGTGCACTTGTCTTCCGGTACCACTGGGTGATCGTGCAAGGGCTCGACAACCTGCGCTTCCGCACCCACGGCGTCGCCTGGTTCTTCCTCCTCGGCTGGCTCGTCCACCGCTCGACCACCCTGGGAAGACGCCTGCTGACCACGGCGCTTTGCGTGCTCACCATCCCCGGCTTCTTCGGCCGTCCGGAGCGCGAGTGGTTCATCGCGGTCGGGATCGTGCTGCTGGTCTGGATCCCGTATCTACCGCTGCCGCGGGTCGCCATCCGTCCGATTGCCGTCATCGGCGCGGCCAGCATGTGGATCTATCTCAGCCACTTCCGGATCTGGCCGCCGCTCGAACGCAACCTGCCGGCCGGCACCGCGTACGCCGCCACGATCCTCGCCGGTGTCGCCATCTGGCGCGCCAGCACGGTGGTCCTGCCGCTGGCGGGTCGGGCCGCGACGACGGCGATGCGGAAGCTGTCCGATCGCCGACGCCGCTCAGCGCAAGATGGTGCCGAGGACCGTGTCGGCGAGCCAGGCCGCGCGCGCGGCTCGCGGCGGGCGCGCCAGCATGGGGTGATGGCGACCGCCGTTGAGTCGCCCGGGTGACCCGAGGAGGCTGCTGATGACGCGACGCGACGTCTCGATCCCGTCTGCCGACGGGATGATCGACGCCAGCTTGCACACGCCGGAGACCACTGGTCCGTGGCCGGCGGTGATCATGTTTCCCGATGCCGGCGGGGTGCGCCCGACGTTCCACGAGATGGCGCAGCGGCTCGCCGATCTCGGCTACGCCGTGCTGCTGCCCAATCCGTACTACCGCGTCGGCCCGTTCGCGCCCTTCGACATGAGGACCGCCTTCGGCGTGCCCGAAGAGCGCGCCCGCCTGATGTCGCTGGTGGGCACCGTCACCAAGGAGAACGCGACCCGCGACACCGAGGCGATGCTGAACTTCCTCGCCGAGCAGCCCGAAGTGGCCGGCGGCAAGGTCGGCACGACCGGCTACTGCATGGGCGGTGGTCTGGCGCTGAACGCGGCGGGGCGCTTCCCCGATCGCGTCGCGGCCGCGGCGTCGTTCCACGGTGGCCAGATCGCGTCGGCGGCGCCGGACAGCCCGCACCTGCTCGCCGGGGCGATGACGGCCAAGGTGTACGTCGCCGGGGCCGAGAACGACCCGTCGTTCGACGATGAGCAGTTCGACCGGCTGTCAGCGGCACTGGTCGGCGCCGGCGTCGATCACGAGCTGGTCACCTACCCCGCCCTGCACGGGTTCGCCGTTCCGGACAACCCGACGTACGACGAGTCCGCGGCCACTCGACACTGGAAGGCGCTCGAGTCGCTGTACGAATCGGCGCTCACGCCGGCCTGACCGGTTCTGACGAAACCCAGGATCGCTCAGCGATCCTGGGACACCCAAGAATCCGCGCAGGCCAGTGCGGCCCGCTACGCCGACCCGACGACGGCGATGTTGAAGTACGGCGTGCCGAGCTTCTGCAACATCGATCCGAACAGCGCCAGGTAGTGCTCCTGTCCGTAGGCGTTGGCGATCTCGCCGAGGTCGAACAGGCTCTCGCGCGTCCAGCCGAGGTCGACGAGCAGGCCGGAGACGATGTCCTTCGCCGCCGCGTCGTCTCCCGAGAGGAACAGCGTCGTCGGCGCCGGCAGCGAGCCCGGGTCGGCGACGACCACCGCGGCGACGTGGTTGCCGGCCTTGACGACCTTGACCCCGGGAAAGGCTTCCTGGATTCGGCGACCGAGGCTGTCGTCGGGGATCGCCAGCGTGAAGTCGGGGTTGGCGGCGTTGGCCATATCCCACAGCACGGTGCCGTCGAGGTTGTTGGCGCCGATCGAGGTGAGGAGCGGGATCGTGTCGACGCCCTGCACCGCGTTGAGCACGACGTCGGCACCGACGACGGCGTCCGCCGAGGCGAGGACGGGCGCGGGGAGGCCGGTGCGGTTGGCCGGGTCGCGCGAGCCGAAGACGACGTCGTGACCGGCTTGCCGGAGCGCGGCGCCGACGGTCTGGGCGACACGGCCGGTTCCGAGAATGGCGATTCTCATGATGATCCTCCGAATCGTTCGAATTGGAACTAGATCCAAGATAGCTCAAATTCGAACGATTGCCAACCCTTCTCTAGAATCGGAGTCATGGCGGCTGGGATCTCGGGTGAGGAGTTCCGCGCTTACGCCGCGCTCATCGCCAGCGCGACGCTGCTCCAGCGCGCGGTCGAGCGGAACCTGCGCGAGCAGGCCGACATCACCCAGGTTCAGTTCGAGATCCTGATGAACCTCTCCATCGCCGGTGACGCCGGCATTCGCATGGCGCAGCTGGCCGACGCGCTCATCGTGTCGCGCAGCGGACTCAGCTATCAGGTCGCCCAGCTCGAGTCGCGCGGCTGGATCACCCGCCAGCGCTCCGCCGACGACGAGCGCGGCGTCGTCGCCCACATCACGCCAGCCGGGGAACGCATGCGGCAGCGGGTGTTCGCCGGCCACGTCGAGGTGGTGCGCCGCGCGTTCCTCGACGTCGTCGAGCCCGGCGAGCTGGCAACGCTCACCGGCGCCCTCGAGCGCGTGGTCGGAATGCTCCGGTAGTCGCCCGTCAGGTCGGGAACCACTCGGGCGGTGCCAGCGTCGAACCCTTCGGGCCGTGGCGTCGATGACCAGGGGGCAGAGGTGCGATGAGCGGATGGCGTAGTCACACGACGGCGACGGCGGTGATCAGACTGAGCGTGGCGCTCGGGGTGCTGGCCGGATGCACGGGTGACGGCCACGACGCCGCGCCGACGACCCCGGGTCCCGGGCTGACCACCACGTCCACCACCAGTTCCACGGTCACGACCCACCCCGACGGCGAGCCGGACGAGCCGGCGCGGTTCGCGCTCGGCTTCGAGGGCGTCGAGCTCGGCGAGGGCGACGGGCCGGAGCGTGCCGCCACCCCCGTCCCGCTGCTCGACGGGACGCCGCTCGATTCCGACGCCGTCGCCGACGTGCTCGACCGGCTCCCACCGTTCGACGCCGGGGCCGCCACGACCACCGAGTTCAATTGGCCCGCCGAGACGATCACTCGCCCTCAGGGTGAGCAGACCGACGTCCCGTTCCCCGCCGGTGAGGACGTCGGTCCGCCGCCGGCGACGCCGGAGACGTTGGAGGTGCTCCGTGTCCAGCCGACGGGCGACGTCGGGCTGGCGCCGTTCCTGTCGATCACGTTCAACCAGCCGATGGTGCCCGTCGGCACGGTCGACCAGCTGGCCGCGGCCGATGTGCCCGTGACGATCGCGCCCGCCGTCGACGGACGCTGGCAGTGGATCGGCACGTCGACCGTCCGCTTCGACGCCGCCGACCGGGATCGCCTGCCGATGGCGACCGACTACACGATCACCGTGCCCGCCGGCACCCGATCGGTGAGCGGGGCCGTGCTCGCCGAGCCGGTCGAGTTCGCGTTCTCGACGCCACCGGCCGAGGTCCGGGGTTTGGCGGGCGGAGACAGCCGCGAGAACCTGCCGCTGCGCCCAGTGTTCGCCGCCTCGTTCGACCAAGCCGTCGACGCCGAAGCGGTGCTGGCGCGGGTCACCGTGACCGCGGACGGCGAGGCGCGCCAAGTGCGGCTGGCCACGTCCGACGAGATCGCCGCCGACGAACACGCCCAGTCCGCCGTCGTCAGGCTCGGCAGGCGACGCGTCGTGACGTTCACTCCCGTCGAGCCGTTCGCCCCGGCCCAGGCGATCGACGTCACGTTCGCCGCCGGAATCCCTTCGCGGGAAGGGCCAAAGGTGTCGGCCGAACAACACCGCTTCTCCATGGGCACGTACGACCCGCTGCGCGTCAACAGCGTGCGGTGCGGGCAGTCGCTCTGCCATCCGGGCGATGCCGTCGAGATCAACTTCAACAACGCCCTGGACGGCGGTGCGTTCGACCCGGAGACGTTCCACATCGAGCCGGCCCTCGGCGGCCGCACCGTTGAGCAGTACGGGAACTCCGTCGTCGTCCAGGGCGCGTGGCTGCCGAAGACCACGTACCGGCTGACGGTCCCGGCCGGCGTCGTCGACGTCTACGGCCAGACGCTGGGCGCGCCGGACACCCGCGAGATCGAGATCGGCCCGGCCCGGCCGATGATCCGGCCGTTCGAGGATCTCGTCGTCACCGTCGACCCGTCCGCCGGCCCCGCCCTACCCGTCGTCACCGTCGGTCACGAGGCGCTGCGGGTCACCGTGTGGGCGGCCGATCCGGCCGACTGGAGCGACACGGTGCCGACGCTGTACCCCATGAGTTGGGGCGAACCCCGCGGTGAGCCGGACTGGCCAGTGCTGGGCGAGGAGACGATCGAGGTCGACGGCGACCGCGACGTGCCCGTCGAGACGTCGATCGATTTGGCCGACGTGATGCCCAAGGGTCACGGTCAGGTGATCGTTCGCGTCGCGTCCGTCCGGGACTTCGACGTCGACGACGAGGACTACTGGAACAACCGGCCCGCCGTCGCCTGGGTGCAGGGCACCGACCTCGGGGTCGACGCCGTCGCCGACACCACGACCCAGCACGTGTGGGTCACCGACCTGGCGACCGGCTCGCCGATCAAGGGCGTCACGGTCGGCGACACGACCACCACCGACACCGTCACGACCGACGCCCACGGCCTGGCCGTACTCCCCTTGCCTGGCCGGTCCTCTGGCGACGGGTACGCAGTGACGGCGACGCGTGACGGCGACGTCGCGGTGCTGACCGCCTACCAGATCGCCACTCCGGAGACCGCTCGCGCCCTCTGGCACGTCGTCGACGACCGGGGCACGTACCGCCCCGGCGAGACCGTCCGGATCAAGGGCTGGGTGCGCGGACTGTCGCCAGATCGACAGCTCCAAGCATGGGACCGTGACGCCGTCGGCTACGTCGCCTACGACGCCTATGGCGTCGAACTCGCCCGGGGCTCGGCCGAGATCGGCCCGGCCGGCAGCTACACGCTGGAGTTCGACCTCCCCGTCGGCGCCAGCACGGGGAGCGGCTGGATCACCCTCGACGAAGGCCGGGCTTGGGGGACGACGCACGAGGTCACAATCGCCGAGTACCGCCGCCCGGACTTCGAGGTCACGACGTCGGCCGACTCCGGTCCGTACCGCCGGGGCGAGTCGATCGCCACGACGGCTCAGGCCGCCTACTACACCGGCGGCCCGGTCGGCGATGCCCCCGTGAAGTGGCAAGTGACGACGAGCGAGGCGACCTACGCCCCGCCCGGATGGGACAACTTCGACTTCGGCCGCTGGATCCCGTGGTGGTACGGCGAAGCGGTCTTCGACGGTGGGGCGATGCCCGAGTCGGCGCCGTGTTGTGTTCCCGACGCGGCGGTGTACGAGTCAGAACCGTGCTGCGGCCAGGACGAGGCGAAGGTGGAGACGTTCACCGGGCGCACCGACGCCACTGGCACGCACTACCTCGACCTGCGGGTCGGCGACCTCGACGCCGACCTCGACGGGCTGCCGGTCACGGTGCGCGCCAACGCGGCCGTGCAGGACGTCAACCGCCAGGTGATCGCCGGCACGACCGACCTGCTCGTCCACCCGGCCGACCTGTATGTCGGGCTCGGCGGGACCGAGACCTTCTTTCGCCAGGGCGACGACCTCGCGATCGACGTGATCGTCACCGACATCGACGGTGCCGCGGTCGCCGGGCGCCAGGTCGACCTCGTCGCCAGGCGGACGAACGGCCGCTTCGTCGATGGGGAGTGGACCGAAGAGCTGCTCGACACGACGACGTGCACGGTGACCTCGGCGACCGACCCCGTGTCGTGCACCCTCACCCCACCGGCGGGTGGCACCTACCGGATCACCGCGACCGTCACCGATGACGCCGGACGGGTCAGCCGCAGCGAGACGACGCGCTGGGTGAGCGGCGCCGAGGCGATCCCGAGCCGCACTGTCGGCAACGAGACGCTCACCGTCGTCCCGGACGCGGAGGAGTACCGGCCCGGCCAGACGGCGCAACTACTCGTGCAGGCACCGTTCGCCACCGGGACCGGGCTGATCGTCACCGACCGCGGACCGGTGACATCGACCGCGACGTTCGACGTCGTCGACGGCTCGGCGATCGTCCCCGTCCCGGTCGGCGAGAACGACGTTCCGAACATCAACGTGACGATCGAGGTCGCCGGCTCGACCCCGCGGACCGACGCCGACGGTGCGGTCGTCGACGGGGCGCCGCAGCGGCCCGCCTTCGCCACGGGCACGGCGACGTTGCCCGTGTCGACCGCCAGCCGGACGCTCGACGTCACGGTGACCCCGGCCGACGCGCAGCTGGCCCCGGGCTCCGACAGGACGCTCGACGTGCAAGTCGACACGCCCGACGGCGCACCCGTCGCCGGTGCCGACCTGCTCGTTATGGTCGTCGACGAGGCGGTCCTCGCCCTCAGCGGATACGAGCTCGGCGACCCGGCGTCGTCCTTCTACGCCGACCTGCCGACCGAAGTGGCCGCCACCTACGGCCGCGACGGCATCGTGCTCGTCG
>JBKOUV010000139.1:0-8821 GCA_046723555.1 Actinomycetota bacterium
ACGGGCTCGCCGAGCTGCGCGCCAGCCCGACCCAGGTCCGCTCGCTGCAGGAGCTGCACGCGCGCGGTGAGCGGTGAGCGCGGCATGCGCGCTCATCTCTCATCGCCCGTCGAGATCGGGTCGGTGCGGCTGGCCAATCCGCTGATGACGGCATCGGGCACGGCCGGCTACGGGACCGAGCTCGCCTCCTACTTCGACCTCTCCGCGCTCGGCGCGGTGGTCGTCAAGTCGCTGGCCGCGTTCGAGTGGGCCGGCAATCCGGCGCCCCGGCTGCACCCGACGCCGATGGGCCTTCTCAACGCCGTCGGGTTGCAGGGACCAGGTGTCGAGCACTGGCTCCGCGACAGCGTCCCCGCCCTGGTGAGCGCCGGGGCCACGATCGTCGGCAGCATCTGGGGCCGCACGATCGACGAGTTCCGGCAAGCCGCCGAGCTGCTCGCGGCCGCGCCGACCGAGGTCGTCGCCGTCGAGATCAACCTCTCCTGCCCGAACCTGGAGGGGCGGAACGCCATCTTCGCCCACGACGCCGCCTTGGCGGGAGCGGTGGTGGCGGCCACCGCCGGGTGCGGCCGGCCTCGCTGGGCCAAGCTCAGCGCCAACACCGACCGCATCGTCGAGGTGGCCGGCGCGGTCGGCGAGGCGGGCGCCGAGGCCGTGACCTGCATCAACACCCTCCTCGGCATGGTGTACGACCGGGAGACCCGCGCTCCGGCGCTCGGCGCCGGCGGGGGTGGCCTGTCCGGGCCGGCGATTCATCCCATCGCCGTGCGGGCCGTCCACGACGTCCACGCCGCGTTGCCGGATCTGCCGATCGTCGGCGTCGGCGGCGTGGCCACCGGCTGGGACGCCCAGGAGCTCCTCCTCGCCGGCGCGACGGCGATTCAGGTCGGTACGGCGACGTTCGCCGACCCCCGGGCGCCCGTTCGGGTGCTGCAGGAGCTAGGTACTTACGTCCCCCGCTGACCAGGGATGATCCGCCAATTCCCTGGTGAGCCTTGCTACCGTGACCGGCATGGCTACACCTCCGCAGTTGACCCCCGAGCAGCGCGCCGCCGCACTGCAGAAGGCCGCCGAGGCCCGGGCCGCCCGAGCTGAGATCAAGCATCGCCTGAAGATGGGCTCGCTGTCGCTCAGCGAGGCGCTCGACTCCGAGGACAACAACGTCGGCAAGCTGAAGGTCGTCTCCCTCCTCGAATCCCTGCCCGGCGTGGGCAAGGTCAAGGCGGGCAAGGTGATGGACGACATCGGGATCGCCCGCAATCGCCGCGTCAAGGGTCTCGGATCGCAGCAACGGCAGGCACTGCTCGACCAGCTCGGGTGAGCCCCGAGCAATCGGGACGCCACCCTCTCGTCATCGTGGTGTCGGGCCCGGGCGGGGTCGGCAAGGGCACCATCGTCGACGCGCTCGTCAGCCGTGATCCCCAGCTCTGGCTGAGTCGGAGCTGGACCACGCGCGCCCAGCGGGCGGGCGAGCCGGACGACGCCTACGTCTTCACCACCAAGGACGCGTTCGAGCGGCGCATCGCCGACGGCGGGTTCCTGGAGTGGACCGAGTTCCTCGGCAACTACTACGGCACCCCGCTGCCGGAGCCGCGCGAGGGCGCCGACGTGGTGCTCGAGATCGAGGTCGACGGAGCCCAGCAGGTCAAGGCGATCGATCCCGACGCCCTGCTGATCTTCGTCCTCCCGCCGACGCGGGGGGAGCAGGAACGACGGCTGCGCGGCCGCGGCGACGATCCCGACACGGTGATCGCTCGGCTGCGCAAGGCCGAGGTCGAGGAGCCCGTCGGGCTGGCCATCGCCGACCACGTCGTCGTCAACGACAACCTCGACGAGACCGTTGAACAGATGCTGAAGATCATCAATCACGCCCGTGCCCGGTAGAATTCACGGCTCCCCAGCGATGGAGAGTTGATGGAACGCGCGCACGACACGATGATGAACCCGCCGATCGAGGACCTCCTGGACGAGGTCGACTCGAAGTTCGGTCTGGTCACGCTGGCCGCCCGCCGGGCCCGCCACATCAACGCCTACTTCAACCAGCTCGGCGAGGGCCTCGGCCACATGGTCCCACCGCAGGTGAGCTCGGTGTCACGTAAGCCGCTGAGCATCGCGTTCGAAGAGATCGCGGCCGACAAGATCATCCGCACCGATGCTCCGGAGGAGCCGGCGGCCACCGACGAGGTCGATCTCGCCGCCCTGGAAGGCGACATGGTGAGCGGCGACGGCGACGCCGGGGCCTGACCCCCACCACGTCCGATGCTCGCGGGCAAGCGCATCGTCCTCGGGGTGACCGGGGGGATCGCTGCCTACAAGGCCGTTGAGCTGTGCCGGCGGCTGATCGACGCCGGGGCGTACGTGATTCCGGTGATGACCGACGCGGCCGAGCGGTTCGTCGGCCGGACCACGTTCAGCGCCCTCGCCAGCGAGCCGGTGCAGTCAAGTCTGTGGGACGGGCCGACGCCGATCCCGCACACCCGGCTCGGGCAGCGTGCCGACCTGATCATCGTCGCCCCGGCAACCGCCCGGGCGATCAGCGACTACACCACCGGGAACGCCACTGACCTGCTCACCAACACGCTGCTCGCCACGCGGGCTCCGGTCATCGTGTGCCCGGCGATGCACACCGAGATGTGGGAGCACCCGGCGGTCGTCGACAACCTCGCCACGTTGCGTCGTCGCGGCGTGCATGTCGTCGAGCCGGCCGTCGGGCGCTTGGCCGGCGGTGACGTCGGCGCCGGCCGCCTCGCCGACCCGGTCGACATCCTCACCGCCGCCGAGCGCATCCTCGGCCCCGGCGATCTCATGGGCGTCACCGTCGTCGTGACCGCCGGAGGGACTCGCGAGCCGATCGACGCCGTGCGGGTCATCGCCAATCGCAGCTCCGGCAAGCAGGGCTACGCGATCGCGGCCGAGGCTGCAGCCAGGGGAGCCCGGGTGGTGCTGGTGAGCACGGTCGAGCTGCCGCCGCCGGCGGGGGTTGAGGTCGTGCCCGTCGAGACCGCGGAGCAGATGCACGCAGCCGTGTCCGCCCAGTCCAGCGCCGAGGTCGTCGTCATGGCCGCCGCGGTCGCCGACTTCCGCCCCAAGCAGTCCGCACCGGGCAAACTCAAGAAGCACGACGGGCCGCCCGAGATCGTGCTCGAGCCGACGCCCGACATCCTCGCCGAGCTCGGCGCCGCCAAGCGACCGGGTCAGGTGCTCGTGGGCTTCGCCGCCGAGACGGAAGACCTCGTCGCCAACGCCGCGGCGAAGCTGGCCGCCAAGCGTCTGGACCTCATCGTCGCCAACGACGTCAGCGCACCCGGCGTCGGCTTCGGCCACGACACCAATGCGGTGCTGCTACTTAGCCCGGGCAGCGAACCCACTACCGTCGCCCTGCGCGACAAGCGAGCGATCGCCGCCGCCGTGCTCGACGCCGTCGTCGACATCCGGTCAGCCGTCGGCGGGCCAGACAACTGATCCACTGAAACCACCAACCGAGGAGCACCCGTGTCCCGCTGGACCTTCACTTCCGAGAGCGTCACCGAGGGCCATCCCGACAAGATGGCCGACCAGATCAGCGACACCGTGCTCGACGCGATCCTCAGTGAGGACCCCAACGGCCGCGTCGCCTGCGAGACGCTGCTGACCACCGGGCTGTGTGTGGTGGCGGGTGAGATCACGACCACCGCCTACGTCGACATCCCCCGGCTCGCCCGGGAGACGATCAAGGAGATCGGCTACGACAACGCGCTCTACGGCTTCGACGGCGGTACGTGCGGCGTGATCGTCTCGATCGACGAGCAGAGCTCGAACATCGCCCAGGGGGTCGACTCCAGCGAGGAGTTCCGCGGCGGGACGGCCGGCGAGGACCAGATCAACGCCCAGGGCGCCGGGGACCAGGGCATGATGTTCGGCTTCGCGTGCGACGAGACGGCCGACCTGATGCCGCTGCCGATCTGGACCGCCCACCGCCTCGCCGAGCGCCTCGCCGAGGTGCGCAAGTCGGGCCAGGTCCCGTACCTGCGTCCCGACGGCAAGACCCAGGTCACCTACACCTACGAGGACGGCAAGCCGGTCGCACTGAAGGCGGTGCTGATCAGCACCCAGCACCAAGAGGGGGTCGACCGGGACTCCGTCATCCGGCCCGACCTGATCGAGCAGGTGATCCGTCCGGTGGTGCCGGAGCAGTTCCTGGACGATGACTACGAGGTGTTCATCAACCCCACCGGACTGTTCGAGAAGGGCGGTCCCCACGCCGACGCCGGTCTCACCGGGCGCAAGATCATCGTCGACACGTACGGCGGGATGGGCCGGCACGGTGGCGGGGCGTTCAGCGGCAAGGACCCGAGCAAGGTCGACCGCTCAGCGGCGTACGCGGCCCGGTGGGTCGCCAAGCACGTCGTGGCCAGCGGGGCGGCGAACAAGTGCGAGGTCCAGGTGGCGTACGCCATCGGCGTGGCCCACCCGATGAGCATCCTGATCGAGACGTTCGGCACCCACACCGTCGACCCCGACGTCATCGAGAAGGCCGTGCGGGAGGTGTTCGACCTCCGTCCTGGCGCGATCATCCGCGACCTCGACCTGAAGCGCCCGATCTACCGGGCCACCGCCGCCTACGGCCACTTCGGCCGGGCCCGGCCCGAGTTCACCTGGGAGCACCCGAGCCGGCTCGACGACTTTCGGGCGGCCGTCGGCGCGTGACGTGACGCCGAGAGTCGCGCGCGTCGTACCTGACGTGACGGGACTCGACAAGGAGTTCGACTACTGCGTGCCCGAAGAGCTCGCGGCGGCGGTGCGCGTCGGCTCCATCGTCCGCGTGCCCTTGCACGGGCGTTCGGTGCGGGGTTGGGTCACCGACCTCGACCCCGCCGATCTGTCGTTCGACATCGACCGGATCCGGCCGATCGCCAAGGCCAGTTCGTGGGGTCCGGACGCCGACGTGGTCGACCTCGCCGGCTGGGCCTCCGTTCGTTGGGCGGCCGGTCGGTTGCGGCCGTTCCTGGTCGCCGCCAGCCCGCCCACCAACGTCAGCGGCCTCCCACCCCGGCGACGGTCGGCGACCCGCATCGAGCCCGTCCACCAGGGCGCAACCGAGCTGCTCGCCGGCGGCGGCGGGGTCCTCCGACTGCCGCCGAGCGACGACATCGTGCCCGTCCTCGCCGCGGCGGCGCGGCTCGGTCCGACACTGGTCGTCGGGCCGTCGCCGGATCGCGCCCGCGTCGATGCGATCCGGTTGCGGCGGTCCGGCCTGGCAGTCGCCCAGGTGCCCCAGGAGTGGGCCGCGGCGGCCGCCGGTGTCGACCTGGTCATCGGGGCGCGGACGGCGGCGTGGGCGCCGTGTCCTGAGCTCGCCGCGGTCGTGGTCATCGACGAGCACGACGAGGCGCTGCAGGAGGAGCGCAGCCCCACGTGGCACGGGCGGGACGTGGTCGTCGAGCGAGCCCGCCGGGCGGGGGCGCCCGTGCTGCTGGTGTCTCCCTGTCCGACGGTGGTCGGTCTCACCGCCGCGGGCGAGCGACTGGGCAAGCCGGCGATCGATGTCGAGCGGGCCGGTTGGCCGATCGTCGAGGTCGTCGATCGCAGCCGCGACGAGCCGTGGCGCACGTCGCTGGTCTCGTCGCCGTTGATCGCCCATCTCCGCCGCGCCGACCAGACCGTGGTGTGCGTGCACAACACACCGGGTCGGTCCCGGGTCCTCGCCTGCCGCGCCTGCCGGACGCTCGCCCGCTGCGAGCGTTGCGAAGCCGCGGTCGGTCTGGCCGACGACGGCACGCTGGTCTGCCGGCGGTGCGGGATGGTGCGGCCACCCGCCTGCCTCGCGTGTGGCGGCACCGCGTTCGCCAACCTCAAACCCGGCGTCACACGGCTCCGCGAGGAGCTCGAGGCCGCCGCCGGCCGGCCGGTCGTGGCCGTCACGGGACGGGACGAGGAGCCACCGGCGGACGCGGGTGTGTACGTCGGCACCGAGGCCGTGCTGCACCGCGTGAGGGCCGCCGACGTGGTCGCCTTCCTCGACATCGACCTCGAGCTGCTCGCCCCCCGCTACCGCGCCGCCGAGCAGGCGATGGCTCTGCTCGTCCGGGCGGCCCGGTTGATCGGACCGCGGCGGGAACGGCCGGACGGTCGCCTGCTCGTGCAGACGTTCCTGCCCCGCCACGAGGTCGTGCAGGCCGCGCTGCTCGCCGACCCGGGACGGCTGACCGACCGCGAGCGGGAGCGTCGCCGCGTCCTCGACCTGCCGCCATTCTCCGCGCTGGCGTCGATCACCGGGCCCGGGAGCGACGAGGTCGCCGGCGCGCTGCGCGCCGTCACCGGAGTCAACGTCGCCGGGAGCGGTGACCGCTACGTCGCCCGCGCCGCGTCCTGGGACGACCTCGGCCGCGCCCTCATCGCCGCCCCCCGCCCGAAGGGGAGCCGGGTGCGCATCGAGGTCGACCCGCCCCGGCTGTAGAGCGATCGGTTCTGAGCCTCCGGAGGATCGCTCAGCGATCCGAAGTCACCTGAGAATCACCACCTCGGGGGCGAACGTCGAGCAAGCGATAGCCCCGGGCGGACGCCAGGCGGGCGGTCGGCCAACCCTGTTCGGTCAGCCAGCGTTGGAGGGAATCGGAGCCGAGGTTCTTCTGCACGACGAGGAGCGCCCGGCCGTCGCCGGTCAAGCGGCCGAGCCAGCTCGCCAGCAGCTCGTGCAGCGCGTCCTTACCGATCCGGATCGGGGGGTTGGACCAGATCGCGTCGAACCGGACGTCCGGCGGCACATCCTCCGGAGCCCGCACGACCACATTGCCGATCCCGTTGGCCGCGGCGTTGGCCGCGCAGAGGGCGCGGGCCCGCGCGTTGACGTCGACCGCCCAGACGGTGGCCGCCGGCGCCCGGCGCGCCATGGTCAGGGCTATCGGCCCGGCGCCGCAGCCAAGGTCGAGCAGAGCACCCCGCGCCGGAGGCGACGGCGCCCGCCGGAGCAGGATCGCCGTCCCCGCGTCGAGCCGGCCGTGGCTGAACACGCCCCGGTCCGTCCGCACCGTGAACGACGTGTCCGGCAAGTCGACGGAGACGACGGTCTCGGCCGACGCCGCCCCTGGTACCTCGTCGAAGTAGTGCGACATCGCGTCGGTAGCCTGGCAGGCGTGTCCTACCAGATCCGCATGTTCGGCGACCCGGTGCTGAAGTCGAAGGCCGCACCCGTCGCCGACATCGACGGCAAGGTGATCCGGCTGGTGGACGACATGTTCGAGACCCTCAGCGAGAGCGACAACGGCCTCGCCCTCGCCGCGCCCCAGATCGGGGTGCAGAAGCAGGTCTTCGTGTGGGACTTCGGCGACGACCCGAAGGCGGTGTTCAACCCGGAGATCGTCGAGTCCGGCGGGGAGTGGGTCTACGAGGAGGGCTGCCTGTCGATCCCGGGCCTGTACGTCGAGATCGTGCGGCCGAAGCAGGTGCTGCTCCGCGGCATCGACCGCGACGGGAACCCGGTCGAGTGGGAGGCCGACGAGCTCGAGGCGCGGATGTTCCAGCACGAGCTCGACCACCTCAACGGGGTGCTGATGTTCGACCGGATGACACCCGAGCAGCGGCGCGACGCGATGGCCGAGTACCGCCGGCTGCTGGAGGCACCCCCCGCCGAGCCGGCCGCGGGGCGCCGGCGGCTGCGGTTGCGCTGACGGCGGTCGCCGTTGCGGCTCGTCTATCTCGGCACGCCCGAGATGGCGGTACCGCCGCTACGGGCGCTGGTCGGCGCCGGCCACGACCTTGCCTTGGTGGTCACCCGCGCTGACCGCCGCCGCGGTCGAGGGACCGCCACGTCGGCGAGCCCGGTGAAGGCCGCCGCCCTGGACCTGGGGCTGCCGGTCTCCCACGACGTCGACGATGTCCTCGCAACCGGCGCCGAGCTCGGTGTGGTCGTGGCGTTCGGGCGGCTGATCAAGCCGCACGTGCTCGCCGCCGTGCCGATGATCAACGTCCACTTCTCGCTGCTGCCAAGGTGGCGAGGGGCGGCGCCGGTCGAGCGGGCGCTGCTCGCCGGCGACGAGGTCACCGGGGTGTGCGTGATGGCCGTCGACGAGACGCTCGACACCGGCGACGTCTACGCCCGCCGGGAGGTCCCGATCGGTCCCGACGCGACGGCGCCCGAGTTACGGGCCGAGCTCGTCGACGTCGCCACCGGGCTGCTCGTTGAGCTGTTGGCCGCGCCTTTGCCCGAGCCGGTCCCCCAAGTGGGTGAGCCGATCTACGCCCACAAGATCGACCCCGCCGAGCTGCAGCTCGACTGGCACCAGCCGGCCGTACAGCTCGACCGCTGGGTGCGGGTCGGCGGGGCGTGGACGACGTTCCGGGGCAAGCGGTTGAAGGTCCACGCCGCCGACGTCGTGGCCGAGGGCGGGGAGCCCGGAGTGCTCGCCGGCGACACCGCGATCGTCGGAACGGGCGACGGTTCGTTGCGCCTCGTCACCGTCCAGCCCGAAGGCAAGGCGCCGATGACGTGGCGTGACTTCGCCAACGGTGCCCACCCGGCCGCCGGCGAGCGACTCGGTTAGCGTCGGCGTCGTGCCCGAGGACCGCCTGCAGGCGAAGGTGCTGACCGTGAGCGACGGCGTGGTCCACGGGACACGGGACGACGCCAGCGGCCGCGCCCTCGTCGAGCAGCTCGACGGCGCGGGCTACGACGTCGTCGATCACCGGGTCACCAGCGACGGGGCGAGTGAGGTGGCCGGCGCGCTCGCCGCGCTCACCGACGGCTTCGCCGGGCTGGTGGTGACCACCGGGGGGACCGGGTTCGCCCCCCGCGACCAGACCCCCGAGGGCACGCGTCAGGTCATCGAGCGGGACGCGCCGGGAC
>JBKOUV010000152.1:0-4324 GCA_046723555.1 Actinomycetota bacterium
CCGGACAGGCCGCCGAGCCCGCTCTGGTGCTCGAGCCCGTCGGCGACCTCCGCCGCCGACAAACCGCCGTGCTCGAGCAGCCACAGCACCAGCCCGGGGTCCACGGATCCCGAGCGGGTCGCCATCACCAGACCCTCGAGCGGGGTGTACCCCATCGTCGTGTCGATTGAGCGCCCGTCGCGAGCGGCACACAGCGATGCCCCCGCGCCGAGGTGACAGCTCACGATCCGGCGACCGGACGACTCGTCGGCCCCGGCGATCTCGGGCGCCCGCCGGACCACCCAGGCGTGGGACAGCCCGTGGAACCCGAACCGGCGCAAGGCCCAGCGCTCGCGCCACGCGCCCGGTAGCGCGTACGTGGCCGCGGCGGCGGGCATCGTGGTGTGGAACGCGGTGTCGAAGCACGCCACGTGCGGGACGTCAGGGAGCAGGCGCTGGACCGCCCGCACTCCCGCGATCGCCGGCGGCTGGTGCAGCGGGGCGAGCTCGCTCAGCCCGAGGATCTTCTCCTCCACCTCGGCCGTCAGCCGTGTCGGCTTGCTGAACTCGGTGCCCCCGTGCACGATCCGGTGTCCGACCGCGTCGATCGGGTCCGCCTCGGCGACGGCGGGCTCGATCTGGGTGAGGTCGTGCTCACCGTCCCAGCGGTCGAGCTCGACGGTGTGCTCGACATCCCACCGCCCCGCGTCCTCGCCAGACCACCGCAGGACGCGCAGCTTCAGACTGCTCGACCCGGCATTGACCACGAGGACGCGCATCCGGGCGGGCACAGGCGATCTCAGCCGGGCCAGGCCCAGTCGCGGACGTCGGGCAGGTCCTCGCCGTGCTCGTGGACCCAAAGATGGTGCAACGTTCGCTTGTCGACCATCGCCTGGCGCAGGTGGGCGGCCCGCTGGCCGAGACTCGGGACCCGGTCGATGACGTCCATCACCAGGTGGAACCGGTCGAGGTCGTTCATCACCACCATGTCGAACGGGGTGGTCGTCGTCCCCTCCTCCTTGTACCCCCGCACGTGGAGGTTCGAGTGGCCGGCCCGCCGGTACGCGAGGCGGTGGATCAACCAGGGGTAGCCGTGGTAGGCGAAGATGATCGGCCGGTCGACCGTGAAGATGGTGTCGAAGTCCCGGTCGCTCAACCCGTGCGGGTGCTCGGACTCGTGTTGCAGCTTCATCAGGTCGACCACGTTCACGACCCGCACCTTCAGGTCGGGGAGGTGCTGGCGCAGCAGGTCGACTGCCGCAAGCGTCTCGAGCGTCGGGACGTCGCCGGCACAGGCCAGCACGACATCGGGTTCGCCGCCGTCGTCGTTGCTCGCCCACGTCCAGATGCCGATGCCACGCGTGCAGTGCATCACTGCCTCGTCCATCGACAACCACGTCGGCTGCGGGTTCTTGCCGGCCACGATCACGTTGACGTAGTCCCGGCTGCGTAGGCAGTGGTCGGCGACGGAGAGCAGGCAGTTGGTGTCCGGCGGCAGGTACACCCGGATGATGTCGGCCTTCTTGTTCACGACGTGGTCGATGAAGCCGGGATCCTGGTGCGAGAAGCCGTTGTGGTCCTGGCGCCAGACGTGCGACGTGAGGAGGTAGTTCAGCGATGCGATCGACGCCCGCCAGTCCAGGCCGCGGGTCACCTTGAGCCACTTGGCGTGCTGGTTGAACATCGAGTCGACGATGTGGATGAACGCCTCGTAGCACGAGAACAGCCCGTGGCGGCCGGTGAGCAGGTACCCCTCCAGCCAGCCCTGGCAGGTGTGCTCGGACAGCACCTCCATCACCCGTCCCTCCGGCGCGAGGTGCTCGTCGATGTCGAGGATTGCCCCGTGCCAGACCTTGTCGGTCACCTCGTACACGGCATCGAGCCGGTTCGAGGCGGTCTCGTCGGGCCCGAACAGGCGGAAGTTGCGCCGCTCGTCGTTGAGCTTGATCACGTCGCGCAGCCAGGCGCCGAGGACCCGCGTCGGCTCGGACATCGTCGTCCCGGGACCTTCGATGGCCACGGCGTAGTCCTCGAAGTCGGGCAGGACCAGATCGACCCGCAGCCGCCCACCGTTGGCGTGGGGATTGGCGCCCATGCGGCGGTCGCCCCGCGGCAGCCAGCTGACGACCGCCGACCGGGGCCGCCCGCCGTCGTCGAACAACTCGTCGGGGCGATAGCTGCGCATCCACTCGTCGAGCGCGGCCCGGTGGGCATCGTTCGTCAGCACCCCGGCCAGCGGCACCTGGTGCGCCCGCCACGTGTCCTCCACCAGCACGCCGTCGACCTCCTTCGGGCCGGTCCATCCCTTTGGCGTGCGCAGCACGATCATCGGCCAGCGCGGCCGGCTCCGGTCGCCGTCGACGCGAGCGCGGCGCTGGATGGCCGCGATCTCGTCGAACACCGCGTCGAGCGTGGCGGCGAGCTGCTGGTGGACCGCTTCGGGGTCGTTGCCGGCGACGAGGTACGGCCTCCATCCGCAGCCGGCGAGCAGCGCGCTCAACTCCTCGTCGCTGATCCGGGCCAGCACGGTCGGGTTGGCGATCTTGTAGCCGTTCAGTTGGAGGATCGGCAGCACGCAACCGTCGCCCACCGGGTCGAGGAACTTGGTGCCGTGCCACGCCGTCGCCAGCGGACCGGTCTCGGCCTCGCCGTCACCGACGACGCAGGCCACGGTGAGGTCGGGGTTGTCGAACGCGGCGCCGAACGCGTGGGCGAGCGAGTAGCCCAGCTCCCCACCCTCGTTGATCGAACCTGGCGTCTCCGGTGCGACGTGGCTCGGGATGCCGCCCGGGAACGAGAACTGGCGGAACAGGTGGGTCATGCCGGCGGCGTCGAGGCTCACCGTGGGGTACACCTCCGAGTACGTCCCCTCCAGCCACGTGTTGGCAACCAGACCGGGTCCGCCGTGGCCGGGACCGGTCACGTAGATCACGTTGAGGTCGCGGGCTGCGATCAGTCGGTTGAGGTGGGTGTAGAGGAGGTTCAGTCCGGGGGTCGTCCCCCAGTGGCCGAGTAGGCGGGGCTTGATGTGCTCGGGCGCAAGCGGGTCGATGAGCAGCGGGTTGGCGAGCAGGTAGATCTGCCCGACGGAGAGGTAGTTCGCCGCTCGCCAATGCGAGTCCAGGCGGCCCAGCTCCTCGGCCGACAGTGGGGCGTCCTCGATGATCTGCATCCCCAAAGCTTCGCCCACCGAGGCGAGACGCGCCACGCCCCGTGGCTACGGCGGCCGGAGTCGCTTCGCCCAGCCGAGGTTCTGGCGCATCTTGCGCCGCGTGCCCCCGCCCGAAAGTTCGCCCTTGTTCTCGTGATAGCCCGGGGGTCCTGTCCACAACCGAAAGATACCCATGGGGGGTATATGGAACAACCGCCCGACCTTGCCATCGAGGACTTCGTCCGGCTCGAGACCGAGGTGTGGCGCGCGCTCGTCAGTGGCGACGTGGCCGCGGACGCCCGCTTGCTGGCGGAGGACTTCGTCGGCGTCTACCCGACCGGGTTCGCCGACCGGTCAGAGCACGTCGGCCAGTTGGCCGACGGCCCCACCGTCGACGAGTTCACCCTGCGCGACGCGCGGATGCTGGTCGTCGCCGACTTCGCAGTGCTGCTGGCGTACCGGGCTGACTACCGGCGAGCGCCCCGCGCCGCGGGGAGCGAACTGGAGACGATGTACGTCAGCTCACTCTGGTGTCGCCGGGACGGTCGATGGGTGAACACGTTCAGTCAGGACACACCGTCGGGTCGATCGACGGTCTGAACGCGTCTGTGTCACCGCATCCGTCGTCGAACGCGGATCTGGTGACACAGACGCCGGGATGCCGGATACTCGGGGCGTGGAACGCGAGACGATGCGGGCTTGGGCGGTCGACACGACGGGCCCGATGTCGACGCGGCCGCTCGTGTCCGTCGAGCGACCGGTGCCGGAGCCGGCCCCGGGTGAGATCCGCGTCCGCGTCGCCGCGTGCGGCGTGTGCCGAACGGACCTCCACCTCGCCGAGGGCGACCTGCCGCCGAAGCGTCCGCTCACCGTGCCGGGACACGAAGTGGTCGGCCGCGTCGATGCGATGGGCGCCGGCGCCGCCCGCTTCGAGCTCGGGCAACGGGTCGGGATCGCGTGGCTGCGCTGGACGTGCGGTCGATGCCGGTGGTGCCGGGCCGGCCGGGAGAACCTCTGCGTCGCTCCTCGCTTCACCGGCTGGGACGCCGACGGCGGCTACGCCGAGTGGGCGGTCGTCGACGAGGCGTACGCCTACGAGCTACCCGACCGCTTCGACGACGGCCACGCCGCGCCGCTGCTGTGCGCCGGGATCATCGGCTACCGCGCGTGGCGTCGCGCCGCCCTGCCGCCGGG
>JBKOUV010000299.1:0-18886 GCA_046723555.1 Actinomycetota bacterium
GGACATCTGGAAGGCCGAAATGTTCGCTCGCGGCTCGTGGCAGAACGAATCGCCAGGTCATCTCGTCGTCCTGACGCAGCTCGCCGTCGAACTTGAATCCCAGCCGCTCGAGCAGCTGGTTCGATGGATTGCGCTGCGGCAGCGTCTGGGCGATCACCATCGTGACGTCCTCAGCGGCGAACGCCTCAGCCACCATCGCTCCAACGGCGGCGGCGGCGTGCCCACGCCGCCGGCAGCTCTCGGCGATCGCATACCCGAGCTCCACCACGCCGTCGCGTGGCGGACTCTTGAAGCCGCCCCATCCGACCAGGCGCGGCGGAGCATCGGCGACGAAGAACCGAGGCCCCCACGCGGCACCATCGGGCGCTCCGACGAGGCCGTCACGAGTCGGCTGGAGTGCCTCGACGAACGTCGCCCAGCCGGGCACAACCTCACAATCGAGCGCCGAGGCGAGCGCATCGTCGCTCATCAGTGCGGCGTCCATCAGAGGCAACTCGGCGCGACCCAGCCGCATCGCACACAGCCTCGCAGACCCCACGGCCGCACCGCGCCGTGCACCAACTGCAGCGCGGCCAATCGGGTGGTAATACAGACTGACGCTCCAGACAGCCGACGGACAGCCGGCGGTCTAGGACGCGGTGCACTGGGCTATCCGGCGGCATTATCGGCTACTCCGCCCGATGACGTTGGGTTCACAACCTCTGGCGCGCCAGCGCCCAGCACGGGGAATCGGTGTGCGCCGCGTTCGAGTGGACATCTCGCCGAACGTGACGTCGGCGAGGTTCCCAACCCCTCGTGTCACCTTCTTCCCGGGCCGGTCGCACTCCATCCTGGGCAGACGCCCGCGGCGGGCGAACTGGGCGGCCGGCCGGCGCCCACTTACCCGGCGCCGCGGTGTCTGCATCACTGGCGTCGGCGACGCCAACGACAAGGAGAACCGAAATGGGAAAGATCGTGATGAGCGGTCCGCAGAACATCTCACTCGACGGAGTGGTCCAGGACCCCGACGGTGAGGAGGGCTTCAGGCTCGGCGGCTGGTTCAACGAGTACGGAGGCAAGGACCTCGAAGCGTGGGCCAAGGTCGCGCTCGCCGAGGCGCTGGGCGCCCAGGCATGGCTGCTCGGTCGGCGGAGCTACGAGTTCTTCGCGGCGCGGTGGCGACCCCGAACTGGCGCCCTCGCGGACAGGTTGAACAGCCTGCCGAAGTATGTCGTGTCCTCGACTCTCGAACATCCCGACTGGAACAACTCAACGGTACTGAAGGGCGATGTGGTGACCGAGGTCTCGAAGCTCAAGCAGGAGCTAGACGGAGAAATCATCGTCCCTGCCAGCTATCAACTCGGGCGCACGCTCATTGAGCATGACCTGGTCGACGAGCTGCGGCTGGTCGTCTTCCCGGTCGTGCTCGGGGCGGGCGAGCGCCTCTTCGACGAGACCAGCAACAAGAAGCCCATGCGCCTCGTCGATACCAGGACGATCGGTGAGGGCCTCGCCTTCCTCACCTTCCAACCCCTCCGAGCCGCCTGACAACCCGGCCGCGGCGGACAGCGTCAGGCCCATGTGCGCCACCGCCCGCCGCGGGGGGCGGTGACGCAGCCCCTCGGTATCGCTCCTTCACGGACGCAGCCGCGCACATCTGCCGCTCGGCGTGCGGCCGATCCGTCCGGGTGACCGAACGGCGACATCGGACGTTCGGAAACGCCGACTGCCGGCGGTTCCGGGCGCGGCTTGGCGGTATTACCGGACGGTGTTCTCGGATGGGTCGGAGTGCGGGCGAGGGCGCCGTGTGGTTCTATGAACTGCTCGTGATCGATGTGATCGATGTCATCGACGCGTACTGCGACGACGTGCCACGATCGGCGGCCACGGTCGAGGCATTCGGCCCGTTCTCGCTGTTCGTCGGCGCCGGGCCCTGGCCGTACTACGCGCGCCCCACACGCCGATGTGCCGACCCGGTTTCCGCCGACGACGTTGCCGCAGTACGCGACCGCCAACGCCAACTCGGGGTGCCCGAGGCGTTCGAGTGGATCGCCGAGTCGTCGCCTGACGTCGCAGCCGCGATCGAAGAGGCGGGTCTCGCGATCAGCGCCCACCCGCTGATGGTGCTGGACACAACACTCGTCGTGCCGGCGCCACCAGACGTGACGGTCCGCATCGTCGACGCCGATCACGACGATCTCGCTGCCATCCAAGCCGTACAACGCGTCGCGTTCGAACAGCCCGGTACGTCGATCGGCACCGCCGACCAGACGCTGGCCGCGCGGGTACGTGACGAGGTGGACCCGCGCACCGTCGAGTTCCTGGCCGAGCGGATCCGCGCCGGGCTGACGGTTGTCGCTGCTGCATTCCATCCGGTCCACGGAGTGAGTGCGGCCGGGGTACATAATCCGATTGGGCAGGTCACAGAGGTCGCGGGCGTGGCGACGCTTCCGGCGTTGCGCCGACGGGGCCTCGGCGCTGCCGTCACTTCGGTGTTGGTCGCCGAGGCCCGCCAACGCGGCGTCGGTCTGGTGTTCCTCAGCGCCGCGGATGAAGCGGTGGCGCGCATGTACGAGAGTGTCGGCTTCCAGACCGTAGGCACCGCCCTCATCGCCGAGCCCCGTCCCTGAACAAGCAGGCGCCGCAGTCGACGCGGACCGAACCCGTCGAGCCGGCGTTTGCGGGCGCGCGCCGCCGCGATATTCGGCGCCGTTTGCGTTCCGTGCGGCCACCTCGCACTGGAGCGTCCTCACTTCCTGAACGGCCAGAGCAGCTCGCCGGGTCCTCCTCCCGGAGCCGCCGTTGTCCTTTTCCCCCCGGCAAGCATCGGCCGCGACTATCTTCACGGAATGACGGGGGTTCGAACGCTCGGGGGACTCTCACTCGGCGGATGCTGTTGCGCACGTCTGCTGCGGCGGTGATCGCGGGTTCGGCGGGGTTGGGTCAGGCTGCCGGCAGCGGAGGCGACCGCGCGAGAGCTGAGGCGGCCGCCGAGGAGACGACCAAATGTCATCGTGATCTCCTTCGATGATCTGGGCTGGAATGACTTCGGCTGCGATGGCAACGCCTTCCATGAGACCCCCCACATCGATCGGTTGGCAGAGAGGGGGATGCGCTTCACCCAGGCGTACGCGGCGGCACCGGTGTGTTCGCCCTCGCGGGCGGCCCTGATGACCGGGCTGTTTCCTGCCCGCACGGGGATTACGGACTACCTGCGCGCTGAGTCGGCGCCGAGCGATCTGTACCTCGCGCCCAGGTTCCGCACGGTCCCTGAGCACATCGCCGACCGCGGCTATCGCAGTGTGCTGGTCGGAAAGTGGCATCTCACCGAGGACTACTCCGGGCCCTACCGGAGGCGGAAGGGCAACCCGTATGTTCACGGCTTTGATGATGTTCTGCTGAGCGAGGAGAAGTACATCGGTCGCGGGGACTACTTCTTCCCTTACCGCTTCATGCCGAGCGTGCGGCAGGGCACATGGCCTGCCTACCTCACCGACCGCATCGGCGGTCAATCGGCGCGGTGGATCAGGAGGCATGCGGACCGGCCCTTCTTCATGCACGTCAGCAACTACGCCATTCACTACAAGTGGCAGGCGAGGGTGCGCCTGGTCCGCAAGTACGAGCGCAAGAAGCGCCTGAATCCCGAGTTCGACAGCGAGCGCTACCAGCCGGTGGTTGCCGCGATGGTGGAGCGGTGTGACCTTCAGGTAGGTCGGATCGTGACGGCACTCGACGACGCGGGCGTCGCCGAGAACACGCTGATCTTGATCACTTCCGACAACGGGGCGGCGAACAGGAGGGGAAGCAACTGGCCACTCCGGGGTGGCAAAGGGCTGCTCTACGAAGGTGGCATCCGGGTCCCGCTCGTCGCTTACTGGCCCGGCACCGTCCCGGCCGGTGTGACGTCGGACGTGGTGGTCAGCACCTACGACATACTCCCGACCATCAAGGACCTGGCCGAGGCCGGTTCATGGGATGGCCTGGACGGCGTCAGCCTGACCGGCGTTCTCATCCAGCAGGAAAGGTTCGCCCGGGCGACCTACTGGTATTACCCGCATTCTCTGGCGGGCGGAGTGCCGTCGGCGGCTATCCGATCAGGGCGGCACAAGCTGATCAAGAAGCTCCGAACCGGAGAGCTCGAGCTGTACGACATCGTCGACGACCCGGGGGAACGGCAGAACGTGGTCGGGCTCGAGCCCGTCGTCGCCGAGAATCTGCACCGCAGGCTCCAGCGTCACATCGAAGAGATGAAGCGGGTGCCCGATCCGCCGACCCCGCAGGCGTTTCCGGTCCTCGTCACTGAGATGCAACTCGCGCAGCGCGGTGCCGAGCATCAGGTCCTGTCGATCACCGGGTCCACCGATTTCGTCGCGGACCAGCTGGTGGTGTCGTCGCGGACACCGACCCAGGTTCTGCTGCAATCGTCTCACGCGCCCGCCGGTAGCAACTTCGCGCTCACCCTCTACCCCCGCCTCGCGCAGAACCGAAGAGCTCCTCACCCGACGCTGCGCGGTGAGCGACCGCCAACAGGCATCGGATTGGCGAAGGACGCGGACAATTACCTCTGCGTGACCTACGACCACGAGCGGCGCTCGGTCGGCTGGACCCTAGTCATCGACGGGGTCGACCGGACTGGCGATGGCGAACCCCAGCCACTGAACGCGCTCGAAGGCACCGTCGATCTCAGCAAGGACGGGGCTCGGCTCGGCATGTCGATGGGCGGGTCAACCGTCGGCGTCTACGCCGACCAGGGCACTGGCTGGGAGTTCTTGTTCCTCCGCGACATTGGTGGGGCGGTCACCCTCGACGATCCCGAGGTGCGGCGGGAGTGGAGGTACGCCATCGAAGCGTCGCTCGACGAAGGCTCGCACCCATTGGGCGGCGCCTACGAGATCCGCCAGCAATGATCCCGGACCGGATCGATCAGGTTCAGCACTGCTCAAGGCATGCTGAAGGATCACCGAGGCTCACCCGTTGGCCATGCCAGCGAGGTTCAGATGGTCGGTCCACCCCTGGCCCGTAGGAGTCCCCTCGAGTGGTGGGAACGCCTACGCACTCTCCGGCGAGGTGCACCCGCAGACCGTCCGATAAGACGTGCCGATAATGCGCGGCCCGGTCGCCGGGGAGGTGTCCGGGAAGTGCCGGTTCCGGCGACCCAGCCGATCGCGACGCGATGCCGAATCTCGCGTCCTCGAGCGCGCGTGCCGACGCTGCGGAGTGCAGCGGCTCGCCAGCCACAGCCGCACGGTGACTTGTCCACCGAGCCTCCTACGCCGACGCGAGCTCGTCAACGCGGCTCACATAGCCGGCGTCCCCCGGCCCGACATCGTCGGACCAGCGCGATGAGCTGAGCAGCAGCAGCCGGCCGGCTTCGTCGACGTAGTGCGTTCCGGTGCTGGCAAAGCCGGTGTCGCCGGGCGGGAACGACACGTGTCGTGACAACACGCGAGGCGAGATGGCGAAGGTTGGCGTGAACCGAACCCGGTAGGCATCGACATAGTCGGTGCCTTTCGGATCGTCGGGTGCGTCGCTCCGGAAGCCGAGCAAGAACGATTGGCCCGTCCCGTCGCAGATGAGCTTGGCCTGCGAAGCACCGTCGAGGGAAGGCACGATGAACATGCTCTCAGGAGAGGCCGGATGGAAGGCGGCGAGGTCGATCAGCCCCGGCTTGCACCCAGGGAAGAGCCGGCCCGGGTCAGCCGTGAACAGTCGCCCGACGCCATCGCCGGCGATGCCCAAGTAGTACGTACCGCCGACCAGGTCGACGAAGACCCAGTTGGGACTGCCGGACGGGAAACCTTGGAAGTTCTCTCCGAGCGATGTCAGTGGCGCCCCCGGCTCCCATCGCCATACCGAGACGCGATGCCGATCATGGGATTCAGCCACGAACAGGTAGCCAGCGTCTTCCTGATCGACATCGGGAAGGAAGCACAGGTCACACGGGTGGCGCTCATCCAGGTACTGCTGGTCCATCATCTCCGCAACCGTGAGCGGATCGGTCGGCACGACGTGCGCCCCGTCGGTCGGGCCGTCGTAGCGGAACTGCAGCAGTTGGCCTTGATCATCCTCATCCATCTCCGAATGAGTGAGGAAGAAGTAGATCGATCCGTCCTTCAGCCGGTGCGTTCGAGCGAGGCCTTGGTGGTGGTCCTCCCCCTCTGTGAACAGCGGATTGCTGTGCTCCTCCTTGGTGTCCAGGTAGAGGCTGGCGGCGGCCTCCTGATTGGCGACGATCCCGTCGAGCATGTCGCCCAGCGCCTTCGCGGTCGCGAACGACTGTGGATACACACATCTTCTGGTCTCGGCCATCGTCCTCCTGTCATGCTCGAGGGGTTCACGTGGGGTGATTATCCCGTCGCCGCACGACGAGCCTCCATTCGCGCTGCAACATCCCACGCATACATCGCCGCCTCGCGGCGGGTCTTGATCGCTGCCACCTTGGCCTGGACGGCGGGGTACTCGCTCGGGTCGCGCAGCTCGAAGTCTTGGATCACGGCCGAGTACAGGAACCCGGGCAGGACGTCGTCGTCGACGGGTCCGGTGAGTGACGCCGGGTCGCGGTCGACCCGCGGCTCTTCAGGGAATTCGTAACCGGCCGGCACGTCCAGCTGGGCGGGGGTGTCCTGGCGTGGCTGGCCGAGGCTGACCAGCGTGGTGAGTGAGTTGGCGTGCTGGTCGCGCGCAGTGAGCGGTGCCAGCCCGAATGCGCGCTCGATGGTCGCGGGCACCGAGGCGTGGTCGTAGACCCGGTGGTCAATGAGGTTCTTTGGGATCAGCGGGGAGATGACGACGGCGGGCACGCGGGGTCCGAGCTGGTCGAAGGCGAACTGGTTCTTGTTCTCGACGTCGTCGGCCTGCGGGTCGCCTGGTGGCACGGTGGCTTGGGGGGCGACGTGGTCGTAGAAGCCGCCGCACTCATCCCAGGTGATGATCAGCATGCTCTGCTCCCACAGCGGGGAGTTGCGGATCGCCTCGTAGGTGCGTTTGATCAGCAGGTCGCCCCAGCGGATGTCGGAGGTCGGGTGTTGGGAGTTGCCGTGGTCGAAGTGATAGAGCCACTCGTAGTTCGGCTCGATATGGATACTCCCCGTTCCGAGCACCCCACGGAGGCGACCGATGGGCGGAGCGTTTACTCGGTCCCGTCGCTGATCGGGCCCGAGGGCGTCAACCAACCAGTGTGCACGGGCTCTCCCCGATGCGAACGCAGGCGCGTTAGTCGATGATGACGTCCCATGGTGGTATCCGTCGCACCCGATCAGACTCCTGTAGTTGATGGCCCTTGAGATGGACATGATCGGCTCGCCCTCGATTGGACGGGAGCGCTCCATGACCACGATCTACGCCGACGATCTTCAGCCGGGCGATGTCGTCGACTACCACGGACATTCGCACCAGGTGACTCACATCGATCGCCACAGCGGATGGGCATGGCCGATCGCGTTCGACGGCGCCGGCTGGGCGATGGCGCTCGGCCACGAGCTCGTTGCCGTCCACCGCGCAGCCTGACCAAACTCGCGTCGCCCAGACCAATCAGGCCCCACGATCACCAGCCTTCAGGCCCCCTTTCCGCAGGTGCCGTTCGGTCGGGGTTTGCTCGGCGCTGAAGCCGACGTTCGGTGGCGGCCTTCTGGCGCCAGTACACCTGGTTTGTCAATCAGCTCGACTCATAGGCAGTGACCTGCACCCGACCAGGAACCTCGGGTCAACCAGACGGTCGACACCAACCATCGCGCTCGCCGGCAGCGGGGAGCCAAAGACCTCAGCGTGAACGGAGCCCGCCGCCGCGGCGGCAGCTTCATGGTCGCCGACGAAGACCACGGTTTGCGTGGCGACGTCCGCGAGCCCGCAGCCGAGGCGCTCGAGAACGTCACTCAGGTTCTGAAAGCGAGGCGGGTCGCATCGCTCGGGTTGCATCCGCCCGGCGGCGACCGCGTCGCCGTGGTGCGCGTTGCAGGGCGGCACACGTGGCCTGGTTGACCGCGACGAGCGCGGCCGGCTCAGCTCCGGCATCGCCATAGGGGTGCGCGCAACCGGGCGGGCTGTCCATCGGCGGGGGCACGGTCACCGTTGGGGCGCGATGCGTGCCTCGCGGTCAGCGGGAATGGTCGACCCGTGCTGCTGGTTGGCGGGTGCAGAACCTACGGAGGTCGCGGCATGACGAGAGCGGTCCAGTTCGACGAGTACGGCGACGTCGACGTCCTGCGGGTGGTGGACGTGGCACGACCCGTCCCGGGGCCGGGCCACGCTCTGGTCCGGGTCGCGGCGGCGGGCGTCAACCCGGGCGAGGCCGCCATCCGTCAGGGCCTGCTCCACGACCGGTGGCCCACTACGTTCCCGTCGGGGCAGGGCAGCGACCTGGCCGGCGTCATCGACGAGGTGGGCGACGGCGTCGACCGTGTTGCGGTCGGCGACGAGGTAATCGGCTTCACGCACGACCGGGCCAGCCAGGCCGAGCTGGTGGTCGTCGACGCCGACCACCTCATCCCCAAGCCGGCCGGGATGCCGTGGGAGGTGGCCGGGTCGCTCTTCGTCGCCGGCACCACCGCATGGGCCGCCGTGCACGCCGTCGCACCCCGCCCGGGCGAGACGGTGATGGTGTCGGGCGCCGCCGGTGGGGTCGGTTCGATCGCGGTCCAGCTCGCGGCCGCGACCGGCGCCCGGGTGATCGGACTGGCGAGCGAGCCGCACCACGCCTGGCTGCGCGACCACGGCGTTGAGCCGGTGGCCTACGGCGCCGGTGTCGACGACCGCATTCGCGCCGCCGCGGGCGGCGGCGCGATCGACGCCATGATCGACACCTACGGCGCAGGGTATGTCGATCTCGCGATCGAACTCGGTGTGCCGCCGGACCGCATCGACACGATCATCGACTGGGCCGCCGCCGAACGCCACGGCACGAGGACCGACGGCAACATGGCGGGCGCCCGTCCCGAGGTGCTGTCCGAGCTGGCGCGCCTGGTCGACGAGGGCCGCCTCGACGTCCCGATCTCCCGCGTCTACCCGCTCGACGAAGTGCGAGAGGCCTACCGGCAGGTCGAGCGCCGCCACACGCTCGGCAAGATCGTCCTCGTCCCCTGAGTCCCACGCCCGCGATCGTGCCGTCTGGCGTGGTGCCACAAACAATCGGCGTTACGAGCGAACGAGCGAGACGTCGCCGCGGTCCGCAGTGGCGGCCGGCACGTTCGAATGGACCAATCGCGTCGTCGACCTGCTTGGCGCCCCGAACATCGCGAAGCAGCGTTCGGAGCCACGTCGGCAGCTCGACCGTGGTCGGCCGCTCATGGCGACGCGCGCCCATCACTGCCTTCGCCCACAGCGATCGCCAGTCCGCGACGCGAACGCCCGACTGCCGGCGATCGAGGATGGTCGATGTCGGGATGTTCGCCGTCGTACTCGGACACTTCGTAGGTCAACACTCGTTCAAGCTCCCGATTGCCGTCTACGTCGTCAAGCCGGTCCGGAACAGTTCGGACGCCTGGCTGTGAGTCCACGAGTTGGAAGCAGTCGTTGCGCGTCTGGTCGACGGCGGCGGAACCGCCGGGTGGATCGATGAGTGGTTGGGCATCCGGATACCCGGCTGCGCCGCCGTGACCGACGGTGAGGCGAACAAGACGCTCTCTTCGTTCTCTCGGTGAGGGCGACTTCGCCGATTCTCGCTACGGGTGGCGCCAGCGGTTCGCGGGCGCTGACGACATCCAGACCGAGCGGCCACCTGCGGGGATGATCATGTTGTGTGTCCGCCCTCCAGGCCGCTCGGAGCATGCCGATCGTGGTTCGACTGTGCGGGCTGCTCGGGGCCGTCTGGTAGAAGGATGCCAATGACGGATCGGGAACGGGAGCGCCGTCGTTCGTGCGTTGCTCGTGGGTGCGTATCGTGTGCGCGTCGTACGGGGCTCAGCATGGTCGGCCCGGATCGAAGCCGAAGCGATACCGACCCCATCGACCTGCGTAGTGTGTGTCGCCCAACGCCATCGGAGTGTGGATGCAGTTGGACCTCGACCCGTCGAGCTGAGACGAGCGCGCGTCGGTGCGTATGGCGGTCCGGCGGGTAACCGGCGAGCCCGCCCGTGTGAACGGTCCGTCTGCGTCGGGACGTTGGTTGCGCGGTCGACCGCATTTCGAGCTACGACGTCCGCCGTTGGGGCTGTTGCTCGTTGTCGTCGCCGTTGCCGCCGCTGGCTGCTCCTTCGGGAGCAGTCCCGAGGCGACGACGCGGTTCCAGCCGTGTAACGGGCGGGTCGAGTACTGCGCTCGCCGGCTCGACGAGGTCGCGTTTCCGACGACTCACAATTCGATGGCCGCCGCCGAAGATGGCTTCCGGCTGCCGAACCAGAGGCGGGGCATCGCGGCCCAGCTGCGCGACGGCGTACGCGCCTTCCAGATCGACGCGTACCTCGGCTCCGTGCAACAGCGGGGTCAACGCCGGATCGTCATCACTCACCGCGCCGAGCGGAAGCTCGCCTCGATTGCCGAGGTGGTAGGTCCGGCGCTCGGGCGACAGGTAGTGCGGTCCCGGAGAATCTTCGCTGCACCGCCGACGAGCACTCGCCAGGACGTGTACCTGTGCCACAACTTCTGTGAGCTCGGCGCGGTGAAGCTCAGTCACGAGGTCGAGGTGCTGCGCCGGTTCCTGGAGCAGAACCCAAGCGACGTACTGATCATCGTGATCCAGGACGAGCTCCCAGCCGAGAAACTGGAGCCGGTATTCGAGCGCGGCGGTCTCGACCGCTACATCGCGACGATCGATCCGCGCCGTCCGCTGCCGACGCTCGGGGCGATGATCGTGTCGGGTCGGCGACTGTTGATCGGTCTCGAGCACGGCGAGCTTGGGCCGAGGATTCCCAACGTGTTCGACGACGGCCTCGTCCAGGAAGTGCCGTACCACTACCGGACCGCTGCCGAGCTCGAGGCGCCCGGCAGCTGCCGGCCGTTGCGGGGCCGCCCTGGCGCTCCGTTGTTCCAGTTCAACAACTGGATCACGCCGGCATCGCGCCGCGCGGCGCGGCGCGTGAACAGCGAAGAGTTTCTGCTTGCTCGCGCGCTCCGTTGCGCCGACGTGCGCGATCGCCTACCGAACTTGGTGGCCGTCGACTTCTATGACGCGGGCGACCTGTTCGCCGTCGTGGAGCAGCTCAACGCGAGCGGGTGACACGCCTGCTGCTGCCTCGGTGGTACGCGATGACATCAGATGTACGCCCCTGCCGGGCGTTTCTTACGTTCGGCCAGCTAGCAGAAGTGCCCTTTCTCGGACTGTAAAGCCGCCGGGGTACGCCTCCGTTGGTGCGAGTCCAGCCCGGCCCAGCAGCTCATTGACCGTTCGACCACGCCGAGGCGGCGCGGCCGAGGTCAACGACCTCCGCTCAGGCCCTGGTGGCGGTGAGCAAGAGATAGCCACCGTCGCCACGGTCGACGACCTCGGCGGCCCGACGGGCGAGCTCGATGCCACGGTTCAAGTCAAGATTGTCCCCGCCGGGCAGCAGGCCCGGGCCGAGGATGCGCGCGGCGCGGAGCCGGTCGATGATCTGGGTGATCGTGGCGGTGAGGGCGTCGTCGTGACGCTCGAGGTGGGTGACGGTCAGTCCGGCGGCTTCGAGGGTCGAAGTGAGCTCCGTGATCGGGCGGGCGTCGGCGAGGCACGCGACCCTTCCGGCGAGGCCGCCCAGCTCGGGGTCGAGGCGGGTGGGCTCGAGCCAGACGTCGGCGATGCCCACCCGGCCGCCGGGCCGGACCACCCGGGCCAGTTCGGCCGCCGCGGTGGGCTTGTCCGGGAACGTGCAGAACGCACACTCACAGACCACGACGTCGAAGCCCGCGTCGGGGACCGGGAGCCGCTCGGCGTCGCCGACCTCGAACCGCACCCGGTCGGCGAGGCCGGCCTGCGCGGCGCGGCGGCGAGCGTGTTCGACCTGGGCCTCGCCGAGGTCGATCCCGACGGCCTCGGCGCCGACCTCGCCGGCGAGCAGCAGAGCGGTGGTTCCAATGCCGGCGGCGACGTCGAGTACTCGTTCGCCCGAGTGCAGCGCGAGTAGCTCCGCCAGCCGGCGCGTGAGGGCGGCGCCTCCCGGGTGGTAGCTGTCGCCGAGGAACAGCCGAACGAGGTCGAGGCCGTAGGCAGCGGCGCAGCACGCTTTGATCGTGGCGGCGTCGGGGAACGTCAACGCGCCACCCGGTGCCGAAGCGGCGAGCAACGGCCTGCGTGCCGGGAAACGCGGTGAGAGGTCATCGCAGCGCTCGCCCGAGGTTGACCTGCACGGTGTCCGAGGGTGCGCTCGCGTGCGGCTCAGCGACGGTCCTCGAACCGTGGGGCGTCGGCACGAGCATGTCGGCGAGCTCGACCGCGTTGGGCACCACTGGAGCGACCGGAGTGGCCGTGAGTTGTTCGCGGATCTGCTCGCGGTAGCCGACCGAGTTGTAGGCGCAGAACGGGATCAGCCGCCCGTCCGGGGTGATCTGCTCGACGCAGCACTTCCTGAGCTGCCGGACGTTCAGCGTGTAGCTGTCCTGGAAGTCCTGGAGCACGATCATGAACGCCCGCTCGCTGAGCGCCGAGAGGGCATCGGGAAAGTCGATCCCGCACATCGCGCAACTCTCCAGCGCAGCGGCGGCAAGGGTGTGCAGCTCGTCCGGCAGATCGAGGGCGGCGAGGGCGGTGCTCAGTCGCTCGACCATCGTCTCCGTGCCGGGGACCGCCGACGCGCTCCACAGCCCTTCGAGCACGCCGCGCAGGCTGGTGTCGGGTAGCGCCCGGTTGGTGAGGTAGTCGAGGTAGTGCTCGATCGGCAGCAGCCGCGGAATCGGCACGACGTCGTGCTCGTCGGCGAGCAGGTAGGTGATCGAGCGGCAGGTCGGGAAGCAGCACGGCACCGGGACGAAGTCACGCGGCTCGAACCAGTCGGGGCACTGGGCGACCAGCGCGTGGACGATGTCGCTGTTGGTGAGCCGGGTGCGCGGGTCGAATTGGATGTGGCGCCCGGCGTGGGTGACCGGCTGGAACACCACGCCACGCACCGCCGGCTCGGCGATGCCGTGGCGAACCAGCGCGCCGAGCTCGTGGTCGTTCACGCCCGCCTGCACCGCGGCGACGAGCATCACCGCCAACCCGGCGTCGGCGCAGCGCTCCAACGCCCGCGCCTTGACGGTCCGCAGGTCCCGGCCGCGGAGGGCGACGTGTGTCGGCTCGTCAAGCCCGTCGAACTGGAGATAGATCTTCACGCCGAGTGCGGCGAGGGCCAAGGCGAACGTCGGGTCGTGGGCGAGGCGGATCCCGTTGGTGTTGAGCACCACGGTGCGCACCCCCTTGTCCCGCGCCAGCGCACAGAACTCGAGGATCTGCGGATGGATCGACGGTTCCCCTCCGGAGAACATCACCACTTCCGGCTCGCCCTCGGCGGCGACGAACGCGTCGAGGCCGGCTTCCACCTGGGCGCGGGTGAGCGAGAACCCGTCGGGCTGGTGGGTACCCGAGTCGGCGAAGCAGATCGGGCAGTCGAGGTTGCAGGCCGTGTTGAGCTCGATCAGCCCGAGGCAGGCGTGTTGTTTGTGGTCCGGGCACAGCCCGCAGTCGAGCGGGCAGCCATCGGCGACGTCGGTCTGGAACCGCAGCGGCAGTGTCCCCGGCTTGTTGAACCGCTGGTACTCGAGGTACATCTCGGCGTCGCCGAACACCACCGCCTCGAAACTGCCGTGGTCACGGCACCGCTTGCGCAGGAACACCTTGTTGTCGCGGACGTTGACCTCGGCGTCGACGACCGATTTGCACACCGGACAGACGCTCTTGGTCTGCTCCAGGAACACCTCGTCGCGGTTGACCCGGCCGGTGTCCATGAACTGGATGGTGTCACGCCGCCGGAACCGTGTCAGCCCGCTCGGCGCTCGGCCTCCACCCGGATCCCCGCCAGCGACTCACGAACCGTCGCCACCCAGCGCTCGGCGACCACCGCTCCCCACCGGCGGCCGACACCCCATCCGTCGGTGCCGAGTTCGCCGCCGTACTCCAGCCGGGTCGAGCCATCGACGTCGTGCAGCGTGAACCGCTCGACGACATGCGGCACCGGTCCTCTGAGGAGGCGGAAGTCGACCGTCGCCGGCCGGTCGAACCGCACCGACTCCACCGTCGTGGCGACGAGGCGCCGCCCGACGGGTGTGTGATGGGCGGCGACGACCATGTCGCCGCCGCGCTCGAGCACCTCGATCTTGTCGCTCATCGCCCGCGGCGTCCGGCCCAGATAGGGGCCCGCGATCACGTCGAACACGACCTCTCGTGGGGCGGCAATACCGATCTCCAAGGGTCCGAGCGGGCGCACTCGGCGCCCGACACCGGTGTCGAGCGTCGCCGCGCCCGTCACCACCAGCCGGAGGGCGAGATTCCCGGCGGCGACCGCACCGACGGTGAGCCCGACCACTTGCAAGGTTCGCACCGCAACCGCCAACACCACGGACTGGGGGACGTATTCCGTCACCCGATTCGGCTGCGCGCGACGTCAAACGGGTCGGGCGCGATGGGCCGTTCACGCCTTCCGCTCGACCCAAGCGTCGAATCACCCCCCAAGTCGAGGAGTCATGAAGATCGGTCGTTTCCTGCCTCACCTGCTACCGGTCCGGCGTCCGTCGGGCCGGGCCCTGGTGGCCGTCGCGCTCGCGGCGGTGGTGTCGACAACGCCGTCGGGGACGCCACCGCGCGGGGCGATGGCCGGCCGGCGAACGAAGCGCGGCCGGTGCGTGTCGCCTGCCCCGGGCTGCCCCGTGGTCTCGCCGTGACCGGCGACGCCACACGTTGTCGATGCCGGTTGCACTGCGGGGTTCGCCTCGATCGATCGAGTGCTACCCATGTCCGTGGTCGCGGTTGGCGGAGGAGCCCGCGCGGGTAGCACACAGCCATGAGTGATTCGTCAGCCGACGACTCGGCCAAAGAAGCGATCGAGGAGCACGAGGACCTCGACGCCGACACGGTCGTCGAGGACGCCGAGGAGCTGTTCGAGCCCGACAACACGGCGGTGCCGCCCCCGCAACCGGACGCGCCTCCGCCTGACTGAGGGTTCTCGCACCCGGCGCGGGTCAGCGATCTTCTTCCTCCGAGTGCATGGCCTGTTCCTCCGGCGCCAACTCGGTGCCGGGTTCGGACTCGCCGATGAGCTGCTCTTCGTGATCTTCGGTGGTCGCGTTCTCATCGACGAGCTGGCCGACGTCCCGTGCGACGTCGCTCGGGCGGGAGCGTTGAGTCGGCTCCGGCTCCTCCCGCTCGGTCCGTTCGGCGAATGACTCGCCGGCATCCTCCTCGACCGGTGTGACGCCGACGGTGTTCACCCCCTGCGGCCGGTCGGGTGGGTATTCGGGAAGCGCTTCACCGAACTCGTCGCCGGTGCGGTCGTCGACGTCGTCGACGCGATCCTCGTCCAGGCTCTCGGCGATGTCCTGCGGATCATCACTCATCACGTCGGACCTACCCGCGGGCCGGCGTGATCAACCGCGCGGCCGAGGTAGCGGGGTCGCACGGTGAAATCTCCGCCAGGTGGCCGATGTCTCCGTCGCCGCGCCGGCGCAGCGTGGCGGCATGAACCGACTTCTCGATCGGGCGCGTGCCTCGGTGGTGGCCGCGGTCGCCGCCGTCGCCCTGGCGTTCGTGCTGCCATCACCCGGCGCGGGGGCGGCCGGACCGCCGGTGTCCATCGCGACCGCCCCGTCCGGGGTGATCGTCGGCGCGCTCAGCGTCGGCTACGACCACAGCTGCGCCGTACGCACTGACGGCACGCTCGCCTGCTGGGGCAATGGCGACTTCGGGAAGGCCTCGCCTCCCGCCGACACCTACACCGCCGTCAGCGCCGGCTACTACGACAGCTGTGCGGTGCGCACGGACGGGACGGCCGCCTGCTGGGGCAACAACGGCCACGGTCAGGCGTCACCGCCTCCGGGCACGTTCACAACCGTCAGTGCCGGCGCCTTTCACAGCTGCGGAGTGCGTACCGACGGGTCCGTCGCGTGTTGGGGCTGGGACACCTTTGGCCAGGGCCAACCGCCCTCGGGCACGTTCACGACGGTGAGTGCCGGCGCCTTGCACAACTGCGGAGTGCGGACCGATGGGACCGTCGCCTGCTGGGGCAGCAACGGCTTCGGGCAGACGTCCGCTCCCTCTGGGACCTTTCTCAGCGTCAGTGCCGGCAGCTCCCACAATTGTGGGGTGCGGACCGATGGGACCGTCGCCTGCTGGGGACTGAACTACCAGGGTCAGGCCTCGGCTCCGGCCGGCACCTTCACCGGCGTCAGCGCTGGTGGCGACCACAGCTGCGCCGTCCGCACCGACGGCACCGTCGCGTGCTGGGGCTACGACTTCAACGGGCAGGCCTCACCCCCTGATGGCACCTTCACCGCCGTAGCCGCCGGCGACCGATACACGTGCGGAGTGCGCACGGACGGAAGCCTGACGTGCTGGGGGCTCGACGACGACGGCCGGGCCTCGGCTCCTCCCGGCACCTTCACGGGTCGGGCCATCGCGAGCGGCGGCGGCCACAGCTGCACGATCCACACGACCGGAACTCTGGCCTGCTGGGGAGACCGGTTCTGGACGGCCGCACCACCCGCGGGCACGTTCACCGCGGTCTCCGCGGGCAACGACCACAGCTGCGCCGTGCGCACCGACGGCACGGTCGCCTGCTGGGGCAGCAACTTCTTCAGCCAGGCCACGCCGCCCGGTGGCACGTTCGCCACCGTCGATGCCGGCAGCAGCCACACGTGCGGGGTGCGCAGTGACGGCACGCTCGCCTGTTGGGGGAACAACAGCTACGGGCAGGCGTCCGCTCCCACCGGGACCTTCACCAGCGTCAGCGCCGGAGGCACCCACAGCTGTGCGTTGCGCGCCGATGGCACGCTCGCCTGCTGGGGTGACAACTCCGACGGGCAGACGTCCGCTCCCACCGGGACGTTCACCAGCGTCAGCGCCGGAGGCACCCACAGCTGCGCGTTGCGCGCCGATGGCACGGCCTCCTGCTGGGGCAGCAGCACCTTCGGGCAGGCGTCGGCTCCGGCAGGGACGTTCCTCGCCCTGGGCAGCGGCGGCACGCACAGCTGCGGGTTGCGCACCGACGGCACGGTCGCCTGCTGGGGCAACAGCGCGGACGGTCGGACGGCCGCGCCCGCGGGCACGTTCACCGCGCTCAGCGTCGGACCCTTCCACAGCTGCGCGGTGCGCACGGACGGGACGGTCGCCTGCTGGGGGATGGACCAGGGACGGCTCGGCGGGTCGCCGGCGACGCCCGGTCCGACACCGCCGTCCGGGTTGGTGGGCCGGCCCTACGAGCACGCGTTCATGTCGGGCCGGGGCAGCCCACAGGGGAGCTTCGCGGTCACCGAGGGCGTTCTGCCACCCGGCCTCACGCTGAGCGATGCCGGGGTGCTGGCGGGTACGCCGACGGCTGACGGCGAGTTCACGTTCACGGTCTCGGTGTCCAACGGCGTGTTCCCGGACACCAGCGCCCCGTTCACCCTCACAGTCGCGCCCAACGCCACCCCGGTCGCGACGGGCGACGAGTACGCGGGCCAGGAAGGCACCTGGCTGGCTGTGCCGGCCCCCGGCGTGTTGGGCAACGACACCGACGGCGATGGCGACTCGCTGACCGCGCTGCTGGAACGCGCGCCGGTTCACGGCGAGATCGAGTTCGACCCGGCCGGAGCGTTCCGCTTCCTACCCGACGTCGACTTCGCCGGCACGGACCAGTTCACGTACCGGGCCAGTGACGGCTTCCTTGTCTCCGCGCCGGTGACGGTGACGATCACCGTCGAGTCGCTCAACGCCGCTCCGGTCACACGCGGCGACGCCTACACGACCTGGGAAGGCCGCCCGTTGTCCGTAGGCGCTCCGGGGGTGCTCGGCAATGACGGCGACGCTGATGGCGACCGGCTGACGTCGGCGCTGGCCGTGGCACCCGCCCACGGCGACCTCGCGCTGAACCCCAACGGGTCGTTCCGCTACACACCTCGCCCCGGGTTCACCGGAACCGACCAGTTCGCCTATCGGGTCACGGACGGCCACGTCACCTCGTCGCCGGCCACGGCGACGATCACCGTCAAGGCGTTGCCGTTGTGTCGGGGTGTCGAGGCGACGCTCGTCGGCACCGCCCGCGCGGACGTCCTCGTCGGAACCCCGCGCGCGGACGTGGTCGTGAGTCTCGGCGGCAACGACACGATCAACGGGCGGGGCGGCGGCGACCTCGTGTGCGCCGGCGCGGGCGCCGACCAGGTTCGTGGCCGCGCCGGCGCCGACCGCCTGTACGGCGGCGCGGGCGCCGACCACCTCTTTGGCGGTCGCGGCGGCGACCTGCTCGCCGGCCAAGGTGGCAACGACACCCTCGCCGGCGGCCCCGGCCTGGACCGCGTGCTCGGGGGCCCTGGCCGCGACCTCGTCATCGGTCCGCTTCGGTGACCGCCTGGCCGTCGTCGGCTCCGATTAGCCTCGTCGCTCGGTGGATCCGGACACCGGTCAGCCGGGCGCGCCGAGGCGCGCGGGAGGGGCGTGGCGGTGGGTGGTCGCCGCGGCTGCCGTCGTGACCGTGGCGTGCAGTGCGGTCGCCGTCGCCGCCGCCGTCACCTCCGAGGACAATGGGTCAGCGGCCGGCAGCGCCGGTGGATCTCCGGGGTCCGGACCGTCGGAGCAGGTCACGATCCGCGACTTCGCCTTCGACCCGCCGGACCTGTTCGTCTCCGTCGGGACGACGGTGACGTGGACCAATGAGGACAACACCACCCACACGGTGACCGGCACTGACTCCGGCGGCCCCATCGCCTCACGGGACCTGGGCCGGGGCGACACGTACCGGGTCACGTTCAGCGAGGTGGGGACGTACCACTACATCTGCAGCATCCACACCACCATGACCGGCACGGTGACGGTGACGTCATGACGCGCCCCAGCGTGCTC